>NZ_JBRJGW010000030.1:0-42151 GCF_053628695.1 Amorphus sp. MBR-141 | reverse complement strand
GCGTCTCCGCCGCTTGCTCAACCCGCGCCCTATGGCGTAGCAGAAACGACCGAGGCTCTAATCGCAGCTGGATGACAGTTCAGTGGCAGGTCACCCGGAGGACGGAGTTAGCAGCGAGGAGCTCTATTCGACCGAGAACCGCAGCACCGCGGATGGGCTCAACGAATTGCCACGCGACTATACCGGCCCGGTGCTCGGTCCCGCCTTGCCCGGCGATCTCGGCCGGCCGATCCTCGATGCCCAGGAGCGTGGGCGGCCCGTCGTCCCACCCACGATGAACACGCCGGCAGTCGATCCGGAAGAACAACGACGCCTTGCAGAAGAAGAGGCGGCGCGCACCAGCCGGGTCTTCTTCCAGACCACCCCGGCCACGGCGAATTCTACGCCTGCGCCCGAAACCGTGGGTCTCAGCCTCGGCGGTCAACCGCCCGCCGCTCAGAACAGTGATGTCGCATTCCTCAGCGGTCCCGTGGACCGGCGCACCGTTGCGCCCGATCGCGTCATGCCGCCAGCGTCGCCCTACGTGCTACAGGCCGGGTCCGTCATCCCCGCCGCGCTCATCACCGGCATTCGCTCCGATCTGCCCGGACAGATCACTGCGCAGGTCACCCAGCACATCTATGACAGTCCGACGGGCAGCATGCTCCTGATCCCCCAGGGCACCCGCATCATCGGCGAGTACAGCAATGATGTGGGCTTCGGCCAGCGTCGGGTATTGCTCGTCTGGAACCGGCTGATCTTTCCGAACGGGCGTTCCATTGTACTGGAACGTCAATCTGGAGCCGACACGCAAGGCTATGCCGGGCTTGAGGACGGCGTCGACTATCACTGGTGGGACATCGCCAAGGCGGCTGCACTCTCGACCTTGCTCGGCGTCGGGGCGGAACTGGCTGCCGACGACAACGATCGCCTCATCAGCGCCATTCGCGGCGGTGCGCAGGACACGATCAACGATGCTGGCCAGCAGATCGTTCGGCGCCAGCTCAATGTGGCGCCGACGCTGACCATCCGGCCCGGCTTTCCGGTCCGCGTGGTCGTTACGCGCGACCTTGTCCTCGAACCCTATGGCGGATGATTCATGGCGAAACTGAAACTCGGACCCATCGCCGACGACCGACCCGTCAAACTCAACATCGAGCTTCCCGCCGCGGTGCATCGCGACCTCGTCGCCTACGCGGAGGTCCTGGGCCGGGAGACGGGCCAGCCTGTGGGCGAGCCGGCCAAGCTGATCGCCCCGATGGTGGAACGCTTCATGGCGACTGATCGAGGCTTCGCGAAGGTGCGTCGGGAGGCCGGGCATGCCCGCCACGTATATCCGCCGAAGGAGCCGGCGAAGGATTAGTCGCTGCTCTAGTTGTGAGCAGGTGCGATCTGGATCGCTTCGACATAGTCCTCGCCAGACTTAGCAGGCGTCTGAGCGCCGGATTGTCGTTCTGCGGCGACCAAATCGCGCAAAAGGGGAGGACTTCGTTCGCCAACGGCCGGTAGATGACGCCCGGAAAGTGTGCGGCCGTAGTCGCCTCGCTGGTTAGGGTCAGGCCCTGACCTATAGCGACGAGCGGCATCAAATTGTCTCTGCCCACTCCGTGACGTTCGACACTCGGATGGTGACCCAGCTCGGCGAGATGCTTCACCAGATAGTCGTGGATCTCGGGTCCGGGGTCGGTCTCGCTAACGATGAAATGTCGGTCGCGCAGATCATCCCAAGAGATCTCATCCCTATGCGCCAATTCATGGTCACTCGGCAAAGTCACGAAAACGCGTTCATTCCACAGATGCGCCCGATCGCAACCGTCGGCGACCGGCGTGCCGGTTAGGAAGGCCACATCCAATTGATGCCTTTGGACTGCAGCGATGTGCCCTCGCGGGCCACCCTCAACAAGATCGGGGCGGACGCCCGGATTTGCTGAGACATAGTCGCGTAGCAAATCAGCGAGAAATCCCGATGCAAGGGAGGAGAATATTCCGATGCGTACAACTCCCGCTTCGCCGCGCCCGAAGGAACCGGCGTCTATTGCGGCATGACCCATCTGATTGATCGCTTTACGCGCGCGAACGAGGAATCGCTTGCCCGCCTGGGTGAGATGAACGCCGCCATGGTGGCGAATGAAAAGTGCCGCTCCGATTTCATCTTCCAGATCCCGGATACGCCGGCTGATGGCAGATTCCTGAATTTGCAGGGCCTTTGCCGCGCGCCGAAAACTCCCATGCTCAGCTGCGGCAATAGCATAGCGAAGATGGCGGAGTTCGATCTTCAGAGGCCTGCCTCCTTCAGCTTAGGTCCCGGCCTCTGAAACGATGTGACCGGACGCCCGACCGCACCTCGAAGATCAAATAACCTGAAGACTGCCGACGACGCATCGGCGAGACCCGATCCCCTCGAGTGATGCCAAACAATGCGTCAGCCTACCTCCTGTAGCCGCTACAGAATCAAGCTGAATATCATCGAAACTGGAGCCGTGTTCTGCGCAACGACACCGAGACTACCCACTAGCGCTGTGCACGGTCAGTCAAACCTGCTTGGAGCGCAGTCGACGCCGGGAACGACCAAGGCTTCATCAATCTTTGCGACTCGGCAAGCCCTCCCGTCGCGCCTCACGCGCCTCCTTCAGAATATCCCAGCCGCCTTTGAGAACGATTCCTCCAACCACCAGCCCGATGATCAAATCGGGAACCGGAGATCCGAAAAACATGACTGCAGCGCCGGATACAACGATGCCGGCATTGGCCACCATGTCGTTGGTCGTAAAGATCCAGGACGCCTTCAGATGAACGCCCTGATCCCGATGCGAACGCAGCAAGCGCAGGCAGAGCATATTGGTTGCGGCGTTTGCGATGGCCGTAACGATCATGGCTAAACCGATCGGCTCTGCGCCCGCGAAAAAGCGCCGAAGGACCTCCACGAGCAGCGCCAGCCCCAAAACGATCAGAATGACGCCGGACAAACGCGCGACACGCACCTTCGCCACGATCGTTCGCCCAACGGCGTAGATGCTGACGGCATAAACTCCGGCATCCCCTAAATTATCGAGGGCGGCGCCCAAGAGACCTGTGGAGTCTGCAATAACTCCTACGACCCCCGCGACAATCACTTGCAAGAAATTGATACCGAGCACCCACAGCAAGGTCTTGCGCTCGGCGGCGTCACTCGCGTCAAGCTGGATTTCGGACTCGTTCTTATTGTTGCTTGCACTCATGCAGATTTCCAATTGTTCGCAATCAGGTAAGTCGACCCAATGCAACGGCCGAGATGAGAAATACGCCGAGTGCACCTCGATAGATTACGAAGGGCCAAGCGGAAAAGCGCTCAAGCACGCGCATCAGACCCCAAATCGCGAAGAATGCGGAGACAGAGGCTACGACGAGCCCAACGAGAAGAATGAGCCAGCCATCGAGAGGGAGATTGGCTTTGTGAAGCTCCCAAATCTCTTTGAAGCCGGCCAGGGCGATCGCGGGCAGACCAAGTAAGAACGAGAAGCGCGCCGCCTCTTCTCGTTTCAGGCCGAGCGAAAGCGCAGCGGTGAAAGTGGAGCCCGAGCGCGATACTCCCGGTATCAGGGCGCCGATCTGCGCGATGCCGACGACCATTGCATCGGTGAGCGTCACATTTTCGAGTGTCCGTTTGTGGCGGGCGTAAATCTCCGCAAGCGCCAGGAGAATGGCCATGACGATGGAGGCCCAGCCGATGACTGCTAGCGTTCGCAGCGGAGAACCGCAGGCATTCAGCGTACTCGACAAAGCCAATCCTGTCAGGCCGATCGGGATCGTCGCAAGGACAATCCAAACAGAGAAACGGAAGTGCCGGTTCCGGAAATCTCGATGCGCAACGGCGCGAAGCGAGTTCGTGGCCAACTCGCTCACGTCACCCCAAAAATAGCTCACGACGGCAGCCAATGCTGCGAGTTGCATGGCTGCCGAGAAAGCGGAGCCGGGATCTTGCCAGCCGAGCAACGCAGGCACGACCCGCATGTGCGCCGTCGAGGAGATCGGCAGCAATTCGGTGATCCCCTGGACGACGCCTAGCAGGGCGACCTTGGCATAGCCCAACGCCACGAAACCGGTGTCGACGCCATTCGTGCAGCCTTCCGTCATACAGTCTCCCTTGTTGGCGAGCGCCGGCTCAAATGAGGTTCAAATTGACGTACCGGCACGAACACCGACAGCGCATGCGGCAAGAGATTGAAGCGGGCGGGTGTCGTTGTCGTGATTTCGCCATCGGTGTTGACCGATAGCGGCGGACTGGTCTGGATCTCAATGGAGCCAGGGCTGCAGAAGGCCCGCATACCGACAAGATTTCGGTTGCCGCGCCGGAATGCCGTCAGGAAGAGCGGCCATTGCCAAAATCGTCGCGGCTCAATGCTGTAGAAGTCCAAGCATTGATCGTCGATTGCTGCTGCCTCGTAAACGGCCATGCCGCCGCCGTAATAGACACCGTTCCCGACTGCGATCTGAAGACTGCGGAGCTGGATCGTGCGACCGGCGGTCGCCACGTCGGCTGTGAACGGCCTCGTGTAAAGCACCGTCTTTATAGCAGCCAGTGGATAGCTAAGCCGCCCCAAATGCCGCTTCAGGTTGCCGGTCATGCGACGCACGAGTTCAACGCTCAGGCCCATGCTCGCGACATTGACGAAGAACTGGTCGTTGACTTGGCCGACATCTATCCGACGCGTGCGGCCGGCGACGATGACCGCGGCCGCCGCTTCAGGGTCGCTCGGAATGCCAAGTGTCCGGGCAAGGTCATTCGCCGTGCCGAATGGTAAGATGCCGAGCGGCAGCCCAGTCTCCAGCATGCCCTTGAGCACGGCATTCACGGTCCCGTCGCCGCCGCCGACGATCACAAGATCGACCTCATGCGCATGCCGGATGACCTCGCGGGTTATGTCTGCCGATCGAGCGCACAGCCCGCGCGTCAAGATAAGGCCGCCGCGCTCAAGCTGCTGGACGGCGGCATCCGGCGCGCGATCGCCACCACTGCGGCTTCGCGGATTCAAGAGGAGAAGCGCGCGCCTCTTAATCGGTTGATTGTCCATAGTGTGTTGCCGAACGCCGATGACCGCATCGCCGCGCAGCGCGGAGCCCGTCGGGATGCAAGTAATTTTGTCGAGCCTGGCCCCATGTTGAAGGCCAGCCGGCGGCAATCGCCTTCGTGAAATCCAAGAACCGGCGGGGTGCCTGACGCTTCCGGACGATCGCCTCACCCGCCCAGATCAGTCGAACAACTGTCCGAGGAACCCGCGGCCGCCGCGGCGCCCACGATCATCACAATCATCGCGACGACCGTAGCCGCTCTGGTCATAGCGACCGCGTTTATTCGGGTAGCTGTCGTGCGGGGGCGTCGCTTGTGGTGCGGGCGCAGGTGCGTCGTATGCAGCGCTGCGCTCGATGATCTTGTCGAGTTCGCCCCGGTCAAGCCAGACACCCCGGCAGTTGGGGCAATAGTCGATCTCAACACCCTGGCGATCCGCCATGACGAGATCGATCTTGCAGTGGGGGCACAGCATGCCTGAGGCTCTGGATTGAGAGGCGGTTATCGGTGTGTCTGTCATGGAATGGTCCTTTCCTGTTCATTCTGCTGTAAGGTAGAATGCGTGAATCTCTATCTCCCTGGCCTCTCCTGACTCGAGACTGTCGATCGCGCCGGCCAAAGGGAGCCTGTGATCAACAGGACGACGCCCATGGTGATCATCACGTCCGCCATGTTGAAGGTTGGCCAGCGCCAAGCGCCAATGTAAACATCGAGGAAATCGGTCACGGCGCCGTGACGCACCCGGTCCACGACGTTGCCAACGGCACCGCCAGCAATCAGACCTAAGGCAAATGTCTCGATGCGCTTTGTCGTTCGCAATGCCCAAAGAAGGAGGCCAACCACGATCACGATCGATATCCCGCCGAGCATCAGCGGGTACGCCAAGAAGACGTCTTGGAACATCCCGAAGCTGATGCCTGTGTTGAAACCGAGCGTCAGATTGAAAAAGGGCGCGATCTCGATCGTGCGCGGCGGCACCATCACAATGTTGACGATCAGCCATTTCGTAACGAAATCGACCGCGAGGGCGGCAGCCAGGGCACCACCGGCCAATGCAGCTCGTCGTATCAAACTCGGGTCAGCCACGATCAATCAGTCCTCGTTATTCAGCCATGCTCCGCGGCCAGCGCATTAGGGTTGGGTCGAAAGCGTACCGGAGCGGCTTGAGCTAGCTACGCCGGGGCCGTCTCGGTTACCGCGGGGGTATGACGCCGGTGGTGCGCCGGAAAGCCGAGGCCGTCGGATGGGCCACCTTTTTGAACGCTGGTCTGGCCACGGTTGAGTAGGCGCAGGCCATTGAGAACGACCAGCAGCGATGCGCCGACATCAGCCGCGATGGCACCCCATAGCGATGCAAGGCCGACCACTGTCAGTGCCGTGAACACGAGCTTCACGGCGATGGAAAACGCGATATTCTGATGGATTACAGAAAGCGTCGCGCGCGAATGCCTCACCAGCCAGGGAAGCTTCGAGAGGTCGTCCGACATGAGTGCCACATCGGCCGTTTCAATAGCGGCGTCGCTGCCCATGGCGCCCATGGCGATGCCGAGATTGGCCCGCCCCATTGCGGGAGCATCGTTGACTCCGTCGCCGACCATCGCCACCGATCCGTAGCGCCGCACCAAATCCTCGACCGCCGCCACCTTGTCGCCGGGCAGAAGTTCCGCCCGGACCTCATCGATGCCCGTCTGCTTTGCAATCGCCTCCGCCGTTGCGCGATTATCCCCCGTGAGCATCACGACGTGTTCGATCCCGGCGCGGTGAAGGGCTGCAACAATGTCCTTCGCTTCCGGCCTGACGGCATCGGCAACGGCGACGAGCCCCCAGACCTCCTGACCATCGCCGACCGCGACGATTGTGCGACCAGCGCTCGAAAGCGCGTCGGCCCGCTGCAGAACTTCGGCTGAGTTGATGCTCCGTTCCTCAATGTAGCGGCGCGAGCCGAGCCACATCTCACGCCCGCCCACTCGACCGACGACGCCTCGGCCAGTGATCCCTTGGACAGCCTCGGCAGGCTCGGCGGCGATCTTCAGTTCGGCGGCTTTCGCCAGGATGGCGCGAGCGATGGGATGTCCGCTGCGCGCTTCAAGGGCCGCGGCCAAGCCGAGGAGCTCCCTTTCACCGCGGCCTCCAAGCGGCACGATCTCAACGACCTGCGGCCGCCCTTCGGTGAGAGTGCCCGTCTTGTCCATGGCGATGGCTTTCAGGTGCGCAGGCGTTTCGAGATGTGTGCCGCCCTTCACAAGAACGCCCTGTTTCGCCGCGCCGGCGAGTGCCGCCACGATGGTCACCGGTGTCGAAATCACGAGGGCGCAGGGACAAGCGATCACGAGGAGAACGAGAGCCCGGTAGAACCAGACCTCCCAGGCACCGCCGAAGAGCAGGGGCGGAACGAGGAAGATCGCAACGGCGAGTACCATCACGACGGGCGTGTAGACGCGAGCAAACTTCTCCACCCATTGCTCACTGGGCGCGCGTCGGCTCTGCGCCGAACCGACCATGCGGATGATCTGGGCGAGCGTCGTGTCATTCGCCGCTTTGGTGGTCACGACCTCAATTGCACCCTCGCCGTTGATGGTGCCGGCGAAGACCTCGTCGCCCTCCGCCTTGAATACGGGGACGCTTTCACCGGTGATCGGTGCTTGGTTGACCTCGCTCTCGCCGGCGGCAACCCGACCGTCGAGAGGCACCTTGTCTCCCGGTCGGACGATGATATGCGCGCCGACCCGAACCTGGGCCGCCGGGACGTCGCGCTCGGAGCCATCTTCGAGCTTGACGCGTGCAGTCGGCGGCGCGAGCTCCATGAGGGCAGCAACCGCCCGGCGCGCGCGACCAAGACTCCACGCCTCGAGCGCCAGCGCCAATGCAAAAAAGAACGAAACAGTGGCAGCCTCGAACCAGGCGCCGATGCCAATTGCCCCCGCGACCGCAACCATCATCAGCAGATTCATGTCGGGCCGAAGTCGCTTGGCCGCGAGCCAAGCTTTGGGCGCGACGTAGCGCGCCGCGCAGAGTACCGCGACTGCATAAAGAACTATGCTCGGCAACGGGGTCGAGCCCAAAGCATGTTCGCCTGCCTCAAAGGCCGCGATGACACCGCCCCCAAGCCAGGCGTGAACTGCAAAGCCGAGCGCCGTGAACACGCCGCTTGCGGTTGTCAGCCACGACTGCACTTGCTTGCGCCGCCCTTCAGCCTGCGCGGCTTCGCTAGTGCCGCCTTCGGTCCACGGCTCGGCACGCAGACCAGCGCGGACCACCGCCTTCTCGACCCGGGTTTCAAGCGCGGCGTCCGGTGTCATGTCGATGGACATGCGGCCGTTGAGGAGATCAAAGGCGAGGTGGTCTTCCCCGACCAGCGGTCCAACCTCGCGCTTCAGCGCCGCGACCTCGTCGGCACAGTCCATGCCGTGAATGCGATATACGATTTGACCGGGCAACCGGGTCGGAATCGGCGGCCTGAGAGCCTCTTGCACACCGGCAGCACAGCCGCACGCCGCACTTTCTTGCACTCCAGCGGGCTCGGGCGCAGCGGAGGGGATTGCTGTCGGCATCCATGGTTCGGCGCGCATGCCTGTTCGAGCTACCGCATCCTCGATCGCATCGGGAGCCGCCCGATTCTGCGGAGCCACCGTCATCATCCCTCGAGTAGTGTCGAACGCGAGCTTGTCTTCACCGACGAGCGGCCCGAGCTCCCGGGTGAGGGCTGCTACCTCGTTTTTGCAATCGAGACCATGGACACGGTAAAGCATTGCTTCGGCCGTGCCGTCCCCAATCAAGGAGGCACGCATGCCAGTCGGCGCGACACGACGGATGATCTCATCGACCGTTGCCTGCCGTTGCGGCGCGATCGTCATCAGCCCCTTCGCTGCGTCGAAGGTAAGCCAAGCCTCGCCCCCCACCAGCGGACCGATCTCACGATTGAGCGCCGCGACTTCATTCTTGCAGTCGAGCCCCTCGACCCGGAACAGCAGTGCCGGCTGCTGCGCCGGCTCCTGCAGAAGATGCGCTCGCATGCCTGTCGTAGCGACCGCCCGCTGCACCGCATCGACCGTTGAAACGTCCTCGGACATCACCTCCATGACGCCGGCTTGAGTATTGAAGGACAGCTTGTCGTCGCCGCCAACGACCGGCCCCACCGCGGCACGAAGTGCGCGAACCTCATTTTGACAATCTAAGCCGTCGACTTTGAAGCGCAGCGAGCTTGAATGGCTTATCGTCGCGGCGTCAGCAGTCATCATCGTCTCCATACCGGTGTCATTGAGTTCAGCTCAAACACGTCCTCACTCTCTCGCTAACCATACATCCTGTAGTCACTACAGAAGCAAGGGGGAAACTCGTACTTTGTCACACGAAGTGCGGACGCCCGCGGCGTCGGCGATCATGCATCTCGCCGCCGAAGGGAGCGGCTCATGATCATGACTGGGTGAGTGCCAGCGGAGGCAACCTGACATCGCCGCCCGAAGTCCGGAACGTGAGAACGTCCGCGGAGCGACCTGTCCGCGAATTGCGGCAAGGGGTTGCCGCACGGGCACGGTCCGGCCGCTGCAAGACGACGACCTGAACCCGGCGGCTCAATGGCAGGTCTCTCGGCATAGCCTCGTTCGAGCTAGATCGTGCCACGGAACAGGCCGTCGACCATGTCGTAGATGACCCAGGCGAACGCGCCCATGATTGGCAATGCCGTTGTCACCACACCGAACGCTCTGCCAGGCGAACCATGAGGGTAGCCACGGAGGAAGGTGATACGTCCGACCGCGAATAGCACGACCGTTCCCATAATGAAGGCGAGCGGAGCGTCGCCCTCGACGGTGGCGAGCGCCATGACGGCAAAGGCCGCCAGTGTCGCGTGCTCGAGCGTGTTCTGCAGGAAGGCCAGCGGAACTCTTAGCCGCTCGCTCGGCGGGCCGTAGGCGGAGCCCGCGGTGTCGTGCGCCGATTTGCGCCGGAGCCTCGCAATGATTCCGACGCCGACCAAGACCCAAAGCATGATGAGCAGGCTTGCCCGCGCGGCGAAGGCCAGCCGCTCGGCCGTCTCTGCCGGAAATTCGAGCTGCTGCGGCAGCCACCGGACGGCCGCTCCGAGGACGGGCGCGCAAAACAGGAAGGACAGCGCAGCCTGACGGCGGACGCGTGCCATCTCGGCGGCCAGGTCTTTCGGTATTGGGGGCTTGTTCATCGTCCACCTCCCAGCGGTTGCCAGTCAGGTCTCTGCGGCCATCTTTCGGCTTCACGCCCGACAAGCAGAAGCGAGAACAGGTCAACGACAATTAAGGCGTCAGCGAAGTTGAACGCCGGGCCTGCGGCCGTCCGGGCGTCGGGGGTGAAGTTGCCCTCGCTCAACGTTGCTCCGCCTTTTTTCCGGTCTCCAACGGGATGACCTCCCGGAACTTCCCACCGCGACCCTGCTCCGGCGGCTCGCCGCCGCGCTCGACAGCGACGTGTTCAAGCCCATGCTCGGCAAGCACCTTCCGCAGACCTGCTTCGGCCTCGCGCCAGACGGTGTCCGCATTCACTGTCGGCGCGATTTGCAGACGCAATTCAAGTCTGTCCGGCTCGGACTGCGCGACCTGAAAGAGCGTGACTCCGCGAACAGCCTCAACCGGCTGGCTGAGCGCCAGCGGAGGCAGTCTGACCTCCCCGCCTGGCGTGCGGAACGTGAGAACGTCGGCGGAGCGCCCCTGCACGCGGATAGCGGGCAAGGGGTTGCCGCATGGGCACGGGTCCGGCCGCTGCAGCACACTGTCGCCAAGATCGTATCGCAGGATCGGCTGCACGCGGTTGGCGAGATTGCTGATCAGCACCGTGTGCGACTGCTCGCCTGGAGCGACCGGGCGGTAGTCGGCGTCGACCGGCTCGAACGCCACCCAGTCGGCGTTCACGTGCAGCCAACCTTCGCGGCACATCGAACTGAGATACATACATTCCGAGGCGGCATAGCTGTTGCCGACCTTGGCGTTGAACACACGCGCAATTCGGCCGTACTCCTCCTGCGGCAGACCTTCGGCCGAGAGGGCCAGCAGCGCGGGATGGATGTCGAGCCGGCCGGCCTCTTGCTCGTCGGCGAGCATCGCGGCCATGCTGGCATAAGGCGCAAGCAGCGCCGGCTGGAAACTGTTCAGGCGAGCCACAAGCTCTGTCATCGGCATGTGCGCCGAAAGCACCTCGACCTGCTTTCCGCGCCGCTCCTTCAGGCGTGCCGCGGCAACGGCCGAGGCGAAATGGCCGCCGGTCGCCATCACCATCGCCATCCGCCTGCGGCGGGCGAGGATCTTGAGGAAGTCACTCGGACTGAGCCAGTCACCAACCCAGCGGAGCATCATGGCAGTCACGACCGCCATCGTGCGACCGTCGACCAGAAAGATGCCGCGGCGGCCGGTCGTGCCGGAGGTGGTCATCACGGTGTATTTTCCGAGGAACCACTCTCCGATCCGGCTGGGATCGTCGACGAGCGCTTCTGCAGCCTTGAGCGTGACGGCGCGATCGGTGCACCATTCGTCGAAGCGCTCCATGAGCAGCTTCTTGTCGGTGACCGGGAGCTGCTCGGCGCTTTCGATCCGATCCGGCAGATCACAGTACAGCTCGCGGTAGTACGGCGAGTTGGCCCGGGCATGGGCGACCATGTCGGCGAGACGGGCGCGCTGGCGTTGCGCGATTGCGCCCACGCCCTTCTTTCGTGTGCGCCAGGCGTCCCAGATCAGGCTTACGACATGCTCGGTCATAATCGTTCTCGGGTTCACACACCTCCAGCGATTCGCTATACCTACTTCCTTTAGCTACTACAGAATCAACCCCTGATGATCACTATCGGAGCCTTGTCCAAACTCACGGGCGTCAATATCGAGACGATCCGCTATTATGAGCGGATCAAGCTGATACCGCCCCCGCCACGAACCGACAGTGGACGACGCCTCTACGGAGCAGAGGACGTTCGACGGCTCACGTTCATCCGCCATGCCCGGGATCTCGGCTTCGATATCTCCGCCATCAAGACGATGCTAGCTCTCCAGGAGATGCCCGAAGCTTCTTGCGAGCAGGTAAGCCAGATCGCTACCGATCAGCTTGAGGCCGTCGAGAGTCGGATCCGCCGTCTACTCGGGCTTAGGACCGAGCTCACCCGGATGATCAAGGAGTGCGACAACGGGAAAGTCGCGACTTGCCGGATTATCGAAGTTCTCGCTGACTCCCCCGGTCACCCGGAAGTGCCATCACATGCACGAGCACGAGGATCGCGGCGGCGCAGACAATCGCCGCGTCAGCGAGATTGAAAGCGGGCGAATGGCGGCCCACTCTGTGCTCCTCGTCCTTGCCGCAAGGCAGGGCGTTCCTACAATGGGGCGATTTAACTCGAAAGGCCAGCGTTTGGACGGTTGCCATCGACGCGGCAGCAGGGCGGTTCTATCCAATAATCGTCATCGGTCTGGTACCTGGCCCGGCAGGACAGCGAAGGGGTACACGAAGGGTGGGGGGACGATCTCGCCGCGCAGGAGCTGCGATACGAACGTCCCCGCACCCTGGGCAAGATAGGTCTTGTACGCCGTAACCGCGAACGTGTCAGGATCCATTCGAGACGTGAATTCATTGATCTCCAAGAGGCTCTCGGACGGCCGGACATCGATATTCGCATTCAGAACGTATCGACGAAGCTGCGGGTCCATAAGATCGAGCTGGACTGCATAAGCAATGAACTCATGCCACTCGGGCCGCAGCTTGACCGGGCCTCCCCTGACGGCTTCCCAGATCGCCATGTGCGCCAACTCGTGCCGGAGGAAGGAGTCTGCCAGCGCCGAACTCCACGGCAGCCCCCAGGGTCTCACTTGGGACTTGCGATAGAAGGTGATTTCCGCCTGTTGCCCGTCAAAATAGCCATGAACGGAGGCACGCTCCGCTGAGCGCACAATGGCGCGGTCGGCAAAGCGCAGCGTGATCCTGGGCGTCACTTCGATCCCGATGCCTCTGAAATACGCAACGATGTCGGCCAACGCCCCGCATGCCTCATCTAGCTCGGCGGGATCGCCGTAGAGGACAGTGACACCTTGGTTGCCGCAATTACCCTGCGGCTCGGCCCGGGCGCCATCTAGCGCAAAGCCCCCGCTCACCCCCGCTCCTAACAGCAGCAATGCAAGGATCGTCTGACGGTCAACCATCACCACCTTCTGTGTTGTGCGGGTCGCTGACATGCTGGAATCGCCGCTGAGCGGAGACGTGCCCCGGCAAGATCGGTGCCGAAGAGCTGACATCCCAGGCACCGCCCATGAGCGATGACGAGGCGAAAAACCGCTCGGGGAACGTTTCGCATCACGATGAACAGCTTCCCCGGTAGAGCGAAATCGATCCACTAAGCGTTGGAATGACGATCGTCTCCTCCACGTGCCGGAACCCGGCTGAGTGCATAAGGTCCGGCAGCACTCCTCGGGCGTTCGGTTCAGTATTCGCGAATCCGTCGAGGTTCTGAATGACGCCTCTGAAGAGAGCCCGCATGAGCGGCGTACGCTGCAAGCCATAATCCGCAATGTGAATCTCGCCACCGACCCCAAGCGCCGCGTGCATGGCGGCGAGTGCAGCCACTTTCTCTTTCATCGGCACTTGATGGAAAACGAGGCTCGACACGACCTTTGTCGGCTGCCGTCCCTCTAGCAACTCAGCCACTTGCCGCGCGAAACCGATGTGCAGCTCGACCGCAAGGCCAGCGGCGGCGACTCTCTTCCGCGCAAGCGTCAACACTGCAGGGTCGGGATCAATCCCTATGAGCTGGGCGGACGCTGCAGCCTTCCCCAGGCGCACGAGAAGCGACCCGGTGCCGCAGCCAACATCGACGATCACGTCACCTGGGCTTGGATAGTCCTGCGCGATGTGCGCGCTCCTCCATCGATGCTCGCGTGTGAGCGCTGCTACCCCAAAGTCGTAGAAGGGGGTGAGCCAGTGATGCCCGGCGGCGGGCGTGTAGGTCATATCAGACGGCACGGAAATTCCCTTCGTTTCTTGCAATCCTACATCCTGTAGCGACTACAGATTCAAGCTTAAATCGTCGCGGAGGCCAATGATCCTGCTGCAACCGCAATAACGCTGATCCCGTGCCGTGCCATAGCCGCTAACGCTGGCTGCCCGGGTCTCGATGGACTCACCGGGCCCACCAAGCCGGTTGCGCAAACTGCTAATCGCTCCAAGCGATAGCGTCAGGTCTCCAGCACTGCGCTTCTGCGATTGAGCCAGAAACCCCCAACCAGAATTGCCAGGACGACCAGTTGGGCTAGCACTGTCTCGGTTGTAGGGAACAGCCCAAGCATCTGGATGCGCGGTACGCCCGTGAGCGGTACGACTCCCAGGATTCCTGCCTCCTGGAGACCCGCTATTCCCTTTCCAGCGAGCACGATGGCAAGGACCGCGATGAGAATGGCGCTCAACGAAAAGAACTGGGTGATCGGCAAGCGGGTGCTGTAGCGGAGCATGATCCAAGCCAGCACGGCGAGCAGCACCGCCGCCGCCGCCGCGCCGCCCAGCATCGCCAAGCCGTTTCCCTCGGCCCAGAGCGCGGCATAGAAAAGGATGGTTTCGAAGACTTCCCGATAGACGACGACGAACGCCAGCAAGAACAGGAACCACCCTGACCGCCTGGACAGCGTGCGTCATCTTCTCCTTGATGTAGCGTTGCCAGGCCTCGGCACTGCTTTTCCCGTGCATCCAGATTCCGACCGTCACCAGGATGACTGCGGCGAAGAGCGAGCCGAAACCCTCGGTAAGCTCCCGCGAAGCCCCGCTGATACCAATGAAATAAGTGGCGATGAACCAGCTGGCTACGCCAGCGGCAAGCGCCGCCACCCATCCGCCATGAACGAAGCCGAGGACTTCGGTGCGCTCCGTCTTTCGGAGGAAGGCGATCATCGCGACCACAATCAGCAACGCCTCAAGCCCCTCGCGTAGCAGGACGCCGAAGGCACCAAGGAAGCTTGATGCGCTGCTTGCCTTTTCCGGCGCCAGCACGGCCTCGGCTTCGCCGAAGAGGCCTGCGAGCTCTTGATTGGCGGCTTGGACTTCGGCAAGCGGGCGCGACTCGCTAATCGCTGCCCGAAGAGCGCCCATCGCTTGTTCGATCCTCGCCATCAGCCCCGGATCGCGAGCCGCGAGCATCGGCTCCACGGGCTCGAATCCGTCGAGATAAGCGGACAAGGCAAGATCGGTGGCCGCCTTCCGATTCCCGGCCGCATAGGCTTTGAGGCTCGCATCGAGACGTTCGCGCGTGAGTGCGAGCGAACCGTTAGCGCGCGCCGTGACTGAGTCTGGATGCCGGCGCAGATAGGCAGTCACGGCGTCAGCCTTGCCGAGACCAATTTCGGCGGCAAGCGACGCCGGCGTCGCGCCGACGAACGCCGCCATATTGGGATATCTCTGGCGAAGAGAAGCATCATCGCGCCACAGCCTCTGGCCACGTCCTGCCTCAGAGGTCGGGTAGGCGAAGGTCCCGACGTAGAATGCGAGCGCCCAGCGGTCCTGGTCAGGAAGCGAATCGAAGCCGGCCATCGCCGTGCCGTCGAGACCCTGGGTGATGACCTGATAAAGGCCGAACAAGCTGCGTTGATCGGCGCGAACCTTGTCGCTGAACGCGATCGGGGGCGGATCAAGCCCGACTGAACCCGGGCCATGTCCATCGCCTGTTGCGCCGTGACAGGATGCACAATTCTGAGCGTAGAGCGCGGCCCCGCTCGCGAGGTCCGGTGGCGCCGTCGGGGCGAGCGGCACGGGGTAGGCAGCGAGCAGGGCGGACGCGAGCGCCCTTGATTGTGCGGCGACTTCAGCTGGGGGCGCCTTGGCGGCGATCGCGGCACGCAACACCCTCGTCTGGCGCAACAGGTCGGCCTTGCCGCTCTTCTGGGGCAAGGATCCGAGCCTGGTTTCTACCTGGCCCGCGAACTCCACCATCTCCGCATATTCGGCCTCACTGCTAACGCGCCCGCCGGAGACCGCACCGGCGTAGTCGACGGCAACATAGTCGAGCAGCCGCCACACGGTCTGGACTTCCATTTCGCTCGCAATCGCCTGACCCGGCACGATTTGCGATAGAATAGCGGAAAGCAGCATTACGAACGCACAACGACACTTCTTTTCGACGGCTCTCATGCGGGGGCGAACAGGACCGTGGAACAAGCGCATCTACCAGCCTCTAGTTGAGAATCATTCGCGCAATACTCCTGTAGTCCCCACAGGATCAAGCCACGAATTGGAAGCCTGCCGGCGGTCACTGACCGCTTGCGTCGCTCACCAGCAGACTGAGGTTTCATCGCATGCGCGCGAACATTGCAGAATGTCAGTCGCCGGAGGCATTCTAAGCAAAAACGGCCCCGAAAGGCCGTTCTTACCTACTTGATTTTCCTATGGAAAACTGGAGCGGGCGAAGGGATTCGAACCCTCGATCCCAACCTTGGCAAAAGGTTGGCGCACCCATCAGGATTCGAACCTGAGACCTCTACCTTCGGAGGGTAGCGCTCTATCCAGCTGAGCTATGGGTGCATCTAAAAACGCCGACTGCTTACGCAGTGCTTACGTGAGATGGGCAAGCCGGAAAACATAATTTCGCGTTTCAGGCAAGCCATTGTTTCTACGTTTCTTTTCTCTCTCCAATTTTTCCGTCGGCCCTTGACATCAGCCTTCGGAGGGCAGCGCTCTATCCAGCTGAGCTACGGGTGCCAGGCGCGGCCGGGGCCGCGCATCGCCTGATCGGCGCGAACAAGGTCGCGCGAGCCCCTTCCATATAAGATGACGGCGCCCGCTTCAACGGCGCGAACGCGCTTCGGCACGAGTTTCTGCAGTGACCGATACTCCCTCCTCGCCGACGAGCGCCCGGCGCAGGTCCGCCCCGGCCGGCACAGGGCGATCTGGCGGGTTCCCTGCCGGGCGGCTCAGGTCGAAAGCGACTGGAAGCGGCAGCGTCGACGGCTCAGGCCCTTCAGATTGCCCGGACCCGGACGGCCCCTACCCCCGTCCGTCGCGCCGGCCGGCGATCGCGGCGGCGAAGTCGTCGGCGCGGAAGGGCGCAAGATCGTCGATCCCCTCGCCGACGCCGACGAAATGCACCGGCACCTGGTGGCGCGCAGCGATGGCGACGAGGATGCCGCCGCGGGCGGTGCCGTCGAGCTTGGTCATCACCAGCCCGGTGACGCCGACCGACTTGGTGAAGATCTCGACCTGGTTCAGCGCGTTCTGGCCGGTGGTGGCGTCCAGCACGAGCAGCACGGCGTGCGGCGCCTCCGGCATCTTCTTGCGGATGACCCGGACGACCTTTTCCAGCTCCGCCATCAGCTCCGCCCGGTTCTGCAGGCGGCCGGCGGTGTCGATCAGGATGGCGTCGGCGCCCGAGGTCGCCGCCTCCTCCAGGGCGTCGTAGACGAGGCCGGAGGCGTCGCTGCCGGTCGGACGCGAGACGACGCGGCTGCCGGTGCGCTCGCCCCAGATCTTCAGCTGCTCCACCGCAGCGGCACGGAAGGTGTCGCCGGCGGCCAGCACCACGGTGCGGCCCTCGCGCTTCAGCTTGGCGGCGATCTTGCCGATGGTGGTGGTCTTGCCGGTGCCGTTGACGCCGACCACCAGCACCACGAACGGCTTCTTCGTGCCGTCGATGGCGAACGGCACCTCCACCGGCGCCAGCACCTTCGCCACCTCCTCCGCCAGCACCTGGCGCAACGCGTCGTCCTCGATCCCCTTCTGGTAGCGCGCGTCGGACAGCCGCTCGGTCACCGCCATCGCCGTCTCCACGCCGAGGTCGGCCTGGATCAGCACGTCTTCCAGGTCCTGCAGCGTCTCCGCGTCGAGCTTGCGCTTGGTGAACAGGCCGGTGACGCCCTCGGTCAGCGACGACGAGGTGCGGTCGAGGCCGCTGATGAGCCGCCGGAAGAAGCCCTGCCGGGTCTCCGGCGCCGCCGTCAGCGCGTCGTCGGCAGCAGGCTCGGACGCGGTCTCCGCGACCGGCGTGTCCGCGTCCGCGCCGGTCGGTTGGTCTTCCGGCGGGACGAGATCGAACGCGCCGACAGGCGCGTCGGGCGCCTTTGACGCGTCGTCCTGGGCCGCGGCGCCCTCGTCTTCCGGCCACGGCGCCTCGCCGGCCACCTCTGCGACCGGCGTGTCCGCGCCGCTTGCCGCAGCGGCCTCGGCGGAGGCCTCGGACGGGCGGCGATCCTCCTCGACGGCCGTATCCGTCCCCTCGCTGGCGGCGGGGTGGGTCCGGTCGGGCGCCCCCGATGGCGCCGCCGCATCGCCCGCAGCCCGGTCTTCCGTCGCCGGGGTCTCCGGCAGCTGCTCCTCGGCCGGGCGGCCGCCGAACAGGCGCCGCCACATGCCGGGCTTCTGGCCGCCCGTGTTCTGACCGTCGCTCATGCCGCCTCCGGGACCGGTTCGCCAAGCAGCCGGTCGCGCTCGGCGCCGACGATGCGCGTGGTCACCAGCGCCCCGGCCGGGCCGGACACCGCCACCGGCGTGAACCCCTCGGTGCGGCCAAGCCCCTCGCGCTCGATCAGCACCTGGCGCACCTGGCCCACTTCGGACGCCAGATGAGCGGCAAAGGCGCGCGCGCCCTCGGCACGCAGCCGCGCCGCCCGTGCCTTGACCACCGGCCGGGCCAGCTGCGGCATGCGCGCCGCCGGGGTGCCGGGACGCGGCGAGAACGGAAACACGTGCAGGTGGGTCAGCCCGCAGTCGGCGACCAGCGCCCGGGTGTTCTCGAACATCGCGTCGGTCTCGGTGGGAAAGCCGGCGATCAGATCGGCGCCGAACACCACGTCCGGGCGCAGCGCCCGCACGTCGGCGCAGAAGCGGATCGCGTCGTCGCGCAGATGCCGGCGCTTCATGCGCTTCAGGATCATGTCGTCGCCGGCCTGCAGCGACAGGTGGAAGTGGGCCAGCAGCCGTGGCGCGTCGGCGATCGCCGCCATCAGCGCCGGGTCGACCTCGATGGAATCGATGGACGACAGCCGCAGGCGGGGAAGATCGGGGACGTGGGTCAGGATCTTCTGGACGAGATCGCCAAGCTTCGGCGTACCGGGCAGGTCCGGACCGTAGCTGGTGAGATCCACGCCGGTCAGCACCACCTCCCGGTAGCCGTTGTCGACGAGCCGGCGGACCTGGTCGACCACCAGGCCCATCGGTACCGAGCGCGCGTTGCCGCGGCCGAAGGGGATGATGCAGAAGGTGCAGCGGTGATCGCAGCCGTTCTGCACCTGCACGAAGGCGCGCGCCCGGCCGTCGAGGCCGTCGACCAGGTGCCCGGCCGTCTCGCGCACGCTCATGATGTCGTTGACGCGGACCCGCTCGCCGGCGCCGATGCCGAAGCGGGCGAGATCGCTCCAGGTCTCGGCCTGCGTCTTCGCGTCGTTGCCGAGCACCAGGTCGACGGCGTCGATGTCGGCGAACGTCTCCGGCTCGGTCTGGGCCGCGCAGCCGGTGACGACGATCTTCGCCGTCGGCCGCTCGCGCCGCAGCCGGCGCACGGTCTGGCGCGCCTGGCGCACCGCCTCGCTGGTGACGGCGCAGGTGTTGACCACGACGAGGTCGGTGTGGCCGGCGGCTTCCGCCTCGCGGCGGATCATCTCCGATTCCAGCGTGTTCAGGCGGCAGCCGAGCGTCAGCACGTCGACGCCGCCGCCCGCCCGCTCGGCAGGCGTGCCGCTTGCGGCCGTTTCGATCTCGGGCGTCGTCATGGTCAAGGTGCAGGCTCTTTCGGTGGCGCCGCGCCCCATGGTTCGGCGCGGGTCTGGTCTCGGCGCGGGGATGGGAAGAGTCAACCCGCGGCGGTGGCCGGCGCGGCGGCATCGCGCAGGAAGGTGCCGAATTCGGGATCGAGCGTGCCGGCGAAGTCCGTTTCCACGGCGCCGGCCATCACGATCGTCCCATCCTCGCCGATGCCGATTTCCAGGTCGCCGCCGGGCAGCCCGATCGTCACCGAGCGGCCGGTCCGCCCGGTCCTGAGGCCCAGCGCCGCCGTCGCACAGGCGGCCGTCCCGCAGGCCCGCGTCAGGCCGGCGCCGCGTTCCCAGACACGGATGTCGATCCGGCCGGGGTCGACCACCCGCGCCAGCGTGGCGTTGATGCGGCGCGGAAACAGCGGGTCGTGCTCGATCGCCGGGCCGATCCGCGCAAGGTCGACCGCCTCCGGATCCGCGACCCAATAGACGATGTGCGGGTTGCCGACATTGACGACGCTGCCGGCGCCGAGGCCGGCCGCCTCCGCGGCGGCGACGCCGCGCACCGCGTCCGTGTCGGCGACCGCTTCGGCAAGCGGGATGTCGGCCCATCCGAACCGCGCCCTGCCCATGTCGACGGCGATCACGCCGTCGTCTCGCCGCCACGCCCTGAGACGCCCGCCGAGGGTGCTGATCGACAGCGCGCTGGTATCGGCATCCGAAATCAGCCGGTCGGCGATGCAGCGGGCGGCGTTGCCGCAGGCCTCGACCTCGCCGCCGTCGGCGTTGGCGATCCGCATGAACACGTCGGCGCCGTCCGGGTCGGGCTCCAGCGTCACGATCTGGTCGAACCCGATGCCGCCGTCGCGCGGCGACAGGCGCCGGATCGCGTCGGGCCGCAGCGCGATCGACGCGTCGCGGCCGTCCAGCACGACGATGTCGTTGCCAAGGCCGTTCATCTTCACAAAGGGGATCGAGGGTTTCATCGGATCGCTGCGCTTCTGCTGTCCCCGCTATATGGCCGATCTGCGTCCTCGGAAAAAGGGGCGCCCCGCATCACCGCGTCTGACCGGCCGCCCGGCAACGCCCACCAGAACCGGCCGATCGCGCACCAGGGCGACGGCAAGGCGACGCCACACGGCGTAGGGAATGGCAATGCAGCCGGCCGTCGGCAGCAGTCCATCGCGGCTGCAATGCAGGAAGACCGCGCTTCCCCGGCCGCGCACGCGGGGTGCCTGATTGTGGTCAGTGATCACGACCACGTCATAGAGATGGTCGTCGCGCGCGAGCGTTTCGTGCGAGGCGGCGAACGGCAGGCGGACGTGGCGGTTGTAGTGCGCCGAGGCCGGGTCGTCGGCCCAGCCGTCGTCGCGCCGGATCGCCCGCACGGCAAGGTCGCCTCCCGGCAGCGCCACCCGGTCGGCCCGGAAAAGCACCGCGAGCGGCCGGAACCGGCCGATCGGCGTGACGCCATCGCCTTCCGTCTTGAGGGCCGACATCCCGCCCTTCCCCAGCGCGCAGGCGATCACCCGACCATCGACGCTGAGCAGCCCCTGGGTGGGCCGCCCCGGCCGTCGCCGCACCACGATCGGTCCGGCGGCGCTTCGCAGACGGCCCCGCCGCCGCAGGCCGGGCACGACCGGCCTCATCCTGACCTCTTGACTTGGAGGACGCCGGCCAGCCTTTCGGATAATAAGGGTTGCATAGGCTTCTGTGTCTCTTGATGATTCGCAGACCCGCGACGGATCAGATGGAACCGCCTCGGCGACAACACGTGGCTCCGGCTGCAGGTGATTGAGCATATCCCCCCCGTTTAGATAGCTTCAATCCGAACGGCGTATGCTCCGCGCAACTGAAGGGCTCCAGAGGACGATTGATGACCGCCCGCAAGATCCTGATCATCGACGATGACGAAGACCTCCGCGACGGCCTGGCCGAACAGCTTGGACTTTACGACGAGTTCAGGGTTCTCCAGGCGCCGACGGCCGGCGAAGGCATGGAAACGGCCAGGCAGGAGCGGGCCGACATGGTGCTGATGGACGTCGGCCTGCCCGACCTCGACGGCCGGGAGGCGGTGAAGCTGCTGCGCAAGTCCGGCTTCAAGGCGCCGGTGATCATGCTCACCGGCCAGGAGGGCGATTCCGATACGATCCTCGGCCTCGAGGCCGGCGCCAACGATTACGTCACCAAGCCGTTCAAGTTCGCGGTGCTCCTCGCCCGCATCCGCGCCCATCTGCGCCAGTACGAGCAGAGCGAGGACGCCACCTTCGCCATCGGCCGCTACTCCTTCCGTCCCAGCGCCAAGCTGCTCGTCGACGAGCGCGGCGCCAAGGTGCGGCTGACGGAAAAGGAGACGGCCATCCTCAAATATCTCTACCGGGCCGGCGAGCGTCCGGTGACGCGCGACGTGCTGCTGCACGAGGTCTGGGGCTACAACTCCGGCGTCACCACCCACACGCTCGAGACCCACATCTATCGCCTCAGGCAGAAGATCGAGCGCGACCCGTCCAGCGCCGAACTCCTGGTGACAGAAGGCGGCGGCTACATGCTCGTTCCGCAACCGTCCGAAGGCGAGGCCGAGACTCTATGAGTCTGACCCGCGATATCGCGGTGATGCGCACGACGCCGCTGCTCGCGGGGATGACCGACGAGCAGTTGCGGCTGCTCGCCTTTTCCAGCGAAGCCCGGCGTCTCGAGCCGGGCGAGCTGCTGTTCGAGATGAACGTGCCGGCGACCGGCGCCGGCGTCGTGGTGTCGGGGCGGCTGTCGGTCAGCGATTCCCCGCGGGCCGATCGCGCGCCGCGGACGCTCGGTCCCGGCAGCATCGTCAACGGGCTGGCGCTGCTCCTGGAAGGGCGCCCGAGCGCCCGTGCCGTCGCCGAGGAGACCTCCGAGGTGATCGTTCTCGGCCGGACCCAGTTCCGCAAGATCCTCGTCGAGTATCCCGAGACGGCGCGCGAGCTACAGACCCGGCTCGCCCGGAACCTGCTCGCCATGACGGCCGACCTCGATGGCGTCCGCGAACGGCTGCTGGCCGTCGAGCAGCAGCCGTCGACCAAGCGGCTCTAGAGCGTTTCCCGTTCAGATCGAAGCGATCTGAACGAAGAGAGATTGCTCAAGGTATTGATTCCGAAGCCATTTCTTATCCGCCAGGTGTCACCACCTGACCGGAAAAGGCTCTAGTGACTGCGGGCCACGCTCTCGTTGAGCGCCAGGAACGCGTCGAACGCCATCGGCCGCCCGAAGTAGTTGCCCTGGGCGTGGCGGATACCCAGCTTGCGCAAGGCCGTGGCCTGCTCCTCCAGCTCGACGCATTCCGCGATGACGTCGATGTTGAGCGACGAGCAGATCCGCAGGATGCCGTCGACGATCGCCAGCTTGTGCGGATCGAAATGGATGTCCTGGATGAGCTGGCGATCGATCTTCACCTGCCGCACCGAGTAGGAATCGATCTGGATCAGCGACGAGAAGCCGGCGCCGAAGTCGTCGAAGGCGAAGCTCAGGCCCCGATCGGCGAGTTCGCGCAGCCGCTCGCCGATGTGGCCCTGGTCGCGGTCGGTGACCGCATCCTCCGACATCTCGATGATGAAGTCGCGGTAGCTGACCAGCTCGGTGTTCAACAGTTGGCTCAGCAGCGTCAGGAACTCGTGGTTGCGGATCTGGCTGCGCGAGATGTTCATGGAAAACGGCACGGCATCGGCGAAGGCGGTCTTGTAGATCGCCATGTTCTCGACCACCTGCCGGGTGATCTGCGCGCCGATCATCGGCGCCGTCTCGATGGGCGAGGTGAAGGTGAAGCCGGCCCCCGTGGCGCCCGCCTCGTCGAAGTGCTTGCGGATGGAAGCGCGGGTATCCTCCGGAAAGAAGGCGAGCGCCGCGTCCAGGGTGGGCGCCTGGCCGGGCGGCAGGTCGTGGATCCGGAACACCTCGTCCGACCAGGAACTCACCCGCGTCTTCAGGTCGAAGTGCCACTGGCCGGTCTTCGACATCTTCTCGACGCGCGACAGCGCCGCGCCCATCCGGCGGACGGCGGTCGCGTCCAGGTCGTTGTCGACGATCTGCAGCGCAACCCTGGCGATGTCGGAAAAGGCGGCGTCGAGCCCGGCCGCAACGCCGGTGGCGCCCAGCACGGCGATCGTCACCCGCGCGACGTCTTCTTCGAGCGCCCCCGGACGGAACGCCACGGTGGTCACCGTCGCCCCGGCAGGCGCGTCCGGCGTGGGATAGCTGCCGATATCGGAAGGGCCGGCCTTCTCGAAGGAGGCGGCAAGCGCGGCCTCGAGGCGCCGGGCGGTCGCATCATCCGGCGCGGAGACGCCCTTCCAGACGCGCCCGTCCATGGTCACGGCAACGCCTGCGCCCGCGGCATCGAACATGCGGCGGACCAGCGCCGCCACTGTAGCCGCCTCGGCCCGCTCCCGTCCGGCCGGTCGTCCCTGCTCCCCAAACAGACTTTTCATCAGCGACTAGTCAGCGTCCTTCGCGAATGTGTGCGGGTGCTCGCAGGGCCACCAAATTGTGCTATCGAACAACCTCCCCACGCCGGCGCAACCCTCCAGTTGCGCCCCGTGAACGGCCGGCCTCGCCACGCGTGTATTCACTGCGGTGGCGTCGCCGAAAGCATGCAATTTATGAACGCAACTGTTGGCAATTGGAACCGATAGATTTGGAAAAGATATGCGGGCGTTAAGTACAGGGCAAAGACTGGGGGCGCCGGGTGGCAGCACCAATCTGGTCACGGCTTGACAGCATGAGCGATCCCTCGACATCCGTTTGCCCGATTTGCGAAAGTACGGCCTTCACCCGCGGACCCAATGGCCGGCTGTCGCCCGAGGGCGCCCTGCCGCGCTGTGCCGGCTGCCGCTCGCTGGAGCGCCACCGAGCCTACCGCACGGCGTTCGTGGCGCTGGATCCGGCCCGGTTTTCCGCGCTCGAAGCCCTGCAGTTCAGCCCGGACCCGGTGATCGAGCCGGGCTGGTTCGCCCATCACGAGATCTCCGAGTACGGCACCGCCACCGAACTCGACCTGCAGGCGATCGACCGGGCCGACGCGTCGTTCGACGTGGTGATCGTCAACCACGTCCTGGAACACGTTCCCGACGATCTCGCGGCGCTGCGCGAGCTCGACCGCGTGGTGCGCACCGCCGGCTTCGTGTTCCTGTCGGTGCCCGATCCCGCCCGCGTTCCGGCGACGCGGCACTATGGCCGGGCCCGCGAGGACAAGCACGGCCACTGGCGGGTCTATGGCCCCGACATCGTCGCGCGCTTTGCCGAGGCCCTGCCGCACTGCTTCGTGGTCACGCTGCAGCCGTCGGACCCGGTGACCGGCGCGCCGGACACCGCCTATCTGATCACCCGCTCCGAGCGCGTCGCCGCCGATGCCGCCCGCCGCCTCGGTACCGCCGGTATCGCCGCGACGCGCCAGGCCCCGGCCGGCTGAGGGCGATCCCGTCCGCCGGACCCTTCTGCGCACAGCCGGCCTCACCCATCGACAGCAAACCGCGTCGGATCGTAGATATCGAACCCGTTGCTTTGATTCAGATCCGGTCGACCTCGACGGGACATGCTCTAACGGAACCGCGGCTCCGCGCGGCCGTCACCGCAAGAAATCGGGAAGTCTGATCCGTGGCACAGAACCCCTACGAGATCCTCGGCGTCGCTGCAGACGCGCCCCACGACGAGATCCGCAAGGCCTACCGCAAGCTCGCCAAGAAGAACCACCCGGACCTGAACCCGGGCGACGCCGCGGCGGCGGATCGGTTCGCCGAGATCGCCGGCGCCTACGACATTCTCGGCGACACCGAGAAGCGCGGCCGCTTCGACCGCGGCGAGATCGACGCCAGCGGCAACGAGCGCCCCGCGCCCGGCTACTACCGCGACTACGCCGAGGCTCCCGAAGGCCACCCCTACGCGTCGTCGGCCGGCTACGAGGACCTGGGCGACATGTCGGACTTCTTCTCCGACATCTTCGGTGCCAGGGCCCGCGGCGGCGGCGCGGGTGGCGGCTCGGTCCGCATGCGCGGCCAGGACGTGCGCTACCACCTCGAGGTCGACTTCCTGGAAGCCGTCGCCGGCGCCACCCGGCGGGTGACCATGCCGGACGGCAAGGCCCTCGACATCGCCATTCCCGAGGGCCTGAACGACGGCCAGACCCTGCGTCTCAAGGGCCAGGGCGGCCCGGGCTACGGCGGCGGCCCCTCCGGCGACGCCTACGTCGAAATCACCGTGCGGCCGCATCCGCGCTTCACCCGCGAGGGCGACGACCTCGTGCTGGTGCTGCCGATCGGCATCGACGAGGCCGTCCTCGGTGCCAGGGTCGAGGTGCCGACGGCGACCGGACGGGTGACCATGACGATCCCGAAGGGCGCCAGCGGCGGCCGCACGCTGCGCCTGCGCGGCAAGGGTGTGAAGAAGCGCGGCGGGACCGGCCACGGCGACCAGCTGGTGCGGCTGCAGATCCGCCTTCCCGACACGATCGACGAGGAGCTGGCCGCCTTCATGGAAACGTGGCGCGCCCGCCACGCCTACGATCCGCGCAAGACGATGGGAGAGGGCCGATGAGGTACACGGAAGAGCAGGTCGTCGCCGACATCCGCAGCCTGACGGTCGAGCGCCTGCGCGGCTGGGTCGCCGAGGGATGGATCGTCCCGGCCACCGGCGAGGCGGCGATCACCTTCACCGAGATCGACGTCGCCCGGGTGCGGCTCGTATGCGAGCTGACCGACGAGATGGCCGTCGGCGAGGAAGCCGTGCCGGTCATCCTGTCGCTCATCGACCAGGTCCACGGGCTTCGCTCCGAGCTGAAGCGCCTCGCCTCTGCGATCGAGCGCCAGCCGGAGCCGGTGCGCACGGCAATCCGACAGGAGGTCGCGGCCCTTCGCGCCGACTGAGCCGGCGCGCTACCCGACGATCACGTGGTCGGCGACGTTGCCGTCCGGATCGATCACCGCGTCAAGGTCGAGGGCCTCCTCGCCCGGCACGCGGATGCGCTTGAAGGTCATCTCGTCGGCATCGAGCGGGATGGTGGCGTCGAAGCCCATCTTGGCGCCGACGCCGTCGTTCGTCGACGGATCGAGCTTGGAGCCGAGCGCCTTGCCGACGATCACCAGATCCTGGTCCGCCTGGAAGCGCGTGGCGACCGCCCACTCCACCTCGTCCGGATCGTGGATGTCCACGTCCTCGTCGACGACCACCACGTGCTTGATGTCGTAGTGGGCGGCGAACGCGGCGAGGATGACGTTCTTGGCCTCGCCCTCGAAACGCTTCTTCATCTTCACGTAGAGATGATAGCGGCACACGCCGCCGCGCGGCAGGTGCACGTCGCGCACGCTCGGGAACGACCGCTGGATCGAGGTGAGGATCGTCGCCTCGCGCGGGATGCCGCCGAGGATCAGGTGCTCCAGCCCGCCGCCGACGATGGTGTGGAATATCGGCGAGGTCCGGTGGGTGACCACGTCCACCTCGATGACGTGGCGCTTGGCACGCGGACCGTAATATTGCGGGAACTCGCCGAACGGCCCCTCGGGCTCGCGCGCCTCGGCCAGCACCCGCCCCTCGAGGACGATCTCGGCGTCGGCCGGCACCCGGATCTCGCTCGACAGGCACTTCACCACGGGGATCGGGCTCCCCAGCAGCGCCCCCGCGGTCTCCATCTCGTCCTGGTCGAGGGGCAGGATGGCCTGGGAGGCGAGCAGCAGCGCCGGGCTGGCGCCGATGACGATGGCCACGTCCAGGTCGTGCCCCTCGGCCACGGCCGCCTCGAAATAGTTGAGCGTGTGGCGCGGCAGCAGCAGCACGCCCAGCCGGTTCTTCCCCGACACCTGCAGCCGGTGGATCGCGACGTTCTGGGCGCCGGTCTTCGGGTTGCGGGCGATCATCAGTCCAGCGGTGATGTAGGCGCCGGAATCGTGCTCGTTGTGGGTCGGGATCGGCAGGACCTCCGTCAGGTCCGGGTCCCGGTGGACCACTTCCTGGCAGGCAGCGCCCGTCGTCTCCGTCCACGGGATCGGCTCGCGCACCGCCTGCTGGAAGCGCGGCAGCAGCTCGCTCTCGTCGATGCCGAGGGATTCCGCCATCCAGGCACGCTGGGAGGTCAGCCCCGAGACGACCGGGACGGCATGGCCGTCCGGCGACGGAAACAGGGTCGCCTTCACCCCGTCCAGCCGGTTGGCGATGCCGGCGATCTCGAAATCGAGATTGGTGTCCGGCCGTGCGATCGCCAGCCGGTCGGTGGCGGCCAGATGGGTGAGCCACGCCCGCAGGTCGTAGAAGGCCCGGTCGTTCCTGAGCTCGCCGCTGCCGCGGTGCTCGGCTGCCGTGTCGGACGTGGTGGCCACGATCCCCTCCGTGATGGTGTCTGGCGGATCTCCCGTCCGGACCGGTCCGGCCCCGGACGGGACGCAATGTCTCGAGCCGTCGAGCGGCCAGCCGTGTCCGGCCGGTCGTCAGCTGCCCTTGAAGACGGGCTTGCGCTTCTCGTGGAAGGCCTCGACGCCCTCGCGGAAGTCGTCGGAGGTCCTGAGCCGGCTATAGCAGTGGCCCTCGAGCTCGATGGAGGTCGACAGGCTGGCGTCCTCGGTGTCGTTCAGCAGCTTCTTGGCGGTGCGCTGGGCGAGCGGCGAGAAGGTCCGGAGCTCGTCGACGAGCGCGTCGGTCGCCGCCTCCAGTTCGCCGTCCGGCACGAGCTCCGAGGCGATGCCCCAGTCATAGGCCTCCTGCGCGGAGATCCGCTTCGACCGCATGACGATGTTCTTCGTGCGGGTGATGCCGACGATCTTCTGCAGGCGCGCCGAGCCGCCCGACCCGGGGATCTGGCCGAGCTTCTGCTCCGGCAGCGCGTACTGGCAGGTCTCCGACACGATGCGGAAGTCGCAGGCGAGCGACAGCTCGAAGCCGACGCCGAAGCAGTAGCCGCGGTTGGCGACGATCACCGGCTTGGCGCAGCGCGCCGGGGCGGCGATGTTCCAGGCGAGCTTCGACACCGTTTCCGGGCTCGCCTCGACGAAGCCCTTGATGTAGCCGCCCGACGAGAAGTTCTCGCCCTCGGCACGCACCACGATGACCCGGACCTCATCGCACTCATCGAGCGCCTCGAACGCTTTGCGGAGCTGGTCGCGCTGGGGCATCGTCACGACGTTGAACGGCGGCCGGTCGAGGACGATGTCGGCGCGTTCCTTTGCAGCGTCGATGTCGATGCGGAAACCGTCGAGGTCTCCAAGCCCGAGGTCGGTCGGACTGGTCATGCAGCAGACTCCTGTGTCGGCGGATTGGATTCGGGATCGTAGTCGCCGGCGGTCAGCTTGCGGCGCAGAAGCTTGCCGACCGGCGATTTCGGGAGCGCGTCCACGAAGACGTACTTGCGGGGGCGCTTGAAGTTGGCGAGGCCGGACGCGCGACAGTAGGCGTCGAGCGCGTCCGGCTCGATTGGCCTGGCGCGCTTGATGAAGGCGGCGACGATCTTGCCCCAGCGCTCGTCCGGCAGGCCGACGACGGCCACGTCGGCGACTGCGTCGTTCAGCGACAGGCAGCTTTCCACCTCGATCGGCGAGACGTTTTCGCCGCCGGTGATGATCATGTCGTCCACCCGGCCGACCACGAACAGGTCGCCGTCGGCGTCGAAATAGCCGCTGTCGCCGGTGAAGTACCAGCCGTCGCGCAGCGCCTTGGCATCGGCGTCCGGCCGCTTCCAGTAGCCCTCGAACGCCTCGTCGCCGGCGAGCAGCGCGATGATCTCGCCCTCCTCGCCCGGACCGGCGAGGTCGTCGGGGCCCGTCGCGCCAAGCTTCACCACGCGGACGATCTGGTTGATGCCGGCGCGCCCCGCCGAGCCGGGCTTGGCCACCGCGTTCTGGTCGACGGTGAAGGTGTAGATCTCCGACGACCCGAAGTGATTGACGAACAGGTCGGGTTGGAAGGCCGCATCGAGCCGCTTCAGCAGCCCGTCGGTCATCGAGGCGCCGGCAAAGCCGAGCTTGCGGACGCTCGACACGTCGGCCTCGGCGAACGCCGGATGGTGGACGAGGTCGTGATAGAGCGTCGGCACCAGATAGAGGTTGGTGATCTTTTCCTGGGCGATGAGCCCCAGCGCTGCCTCCGGCGCGAAGCGCGGCAGGCAGACGAAGGCACCGCCGATCACCGACATCGCCAGCAGCGAGCGCACGCCCATCGTGTGGTAGAGCGGCATCACGCCCAGCGTCCGCTCGCCGTGGCCGTAGACGTTCTGGGCGACGTGGGCGATCGCCGCCGCACGCTCGGCCCGGTGGCGGCGCGGCACGCCCTTCGGCCGCGACGTGGTGCCCGAGGTGTAGAGCATCACCGACCAGGCATCGGCGCCGACACGCGCCACGGCCTTCGGCGCCTCGGACGCCAGCACCGCTTTGAACGCAGCGTCGTCCACAGAGAGCGCCGGCACGGCCCTCGCCTTCTCCGACCCCTCGACCGCCTCGCGCCACGCGTCCTCGAAGTAGATCGCGCGGATCTCGGCGTCCTCGACCGCGTGGTCGATCTCGTCGGGCTTGGCGCGGAAGTTGAGCGGCGTGACGATCAGGCCCGCCAGCTGGCAGGCCCAGTGCAGCGTCGCCGCCTCGTAGCGGTTGGCGAGCACCGTCAGCACGTGGTCGCCGGAACGCAGGCCGAGGGCGTCGAAGTGGGCGACCACCGCGGAAATCCTGGCGTACCACTCCGCATAGGTCAGCCGCACGTCGCCGTCGACGATCGCCAGCGCGTGCGGATCGCGCGCGACGCTGGCGAGGAAGCTCCGGCCGAGATCAAGCATGGCGCACCGTCTCCTCTCCCGATCGTTTCGCCGCGCGCAGGCTTTCGGCCGCAGCCACCGCCGCGCGCATGATCGGCCCGTAGCCGGTGCAGCGGCAGAGATGGCCGGACAGGTGCTCCCGGATCTCCCCTTCGCTGGCGTCCGGCCTGTCCTGCAGCAGCGCGTCCAGCGACATCAGGATGCCCGGCGTGCAGAAGCCGCACTGCAGGCCGAAATGCGCCCTGAACGCCTCCTGCAGCGGCGACAGGGTCTCATCGCTGGGCGCCAGGCCCTCGACGGTGCGGACATCGGCGCCCTCGGCCTGCACCGCAAGCGTCAGGCAGGCCCGTGCCAGCGTCCCGCCGATCTGGACCGTGCAGGCGCCGCAGACGCCGTGCTCGCAGCCGACATGGGTGCCGGTGGCGCCGATCTCGTGGCGGAGGAAATCGGTCAGCAGCATCCGCGGCTCGGCGTCCCCGCTGACCGGGCGACCGTTGAGGATGAAGCGGACGGTGTGGCGGCGACCGAGTTCTAGACGCGGCATCGGACGGCCTCCTCGATGGTCTCGCGGCCGAGCCGGCGTACCAGCTCGCGGCGGTAGCGGGCGCTGGCATGCAGGTCGTCGCGGGCCTGCAGCGACCAGGCGAATTCGTTGAGCGCGTCGTCGAGATCGCCGCTGTCGGGCAGCGGCAGATCGCGCACCACCGGCACATCGGCGACGCCGCCGACGGCCAGACGCGCACCGTGCGCATCCACCACCGCTGCGCACGCGACGATGGCGAAGTCCCCGTGGCGCCTGCCGATTTCGCGAAATGCGCAGCCGGTCCCCGAACTGCGCTTTGGCAGCGAAACGCATTCGACCATTTCGCCTGCGCGCAGCTCCGTCGCCATCATTCCGATAAAAAAATCAACAGCTTGCACCGTGCGCACGCGGCTGCGCGTACGCAGCACGATATCGCCCGCAAGTGCGCACAAAACGAGCGGGAGCTCTGCGCTCGGGTCCGCGTGCGCAACCGATCCGCAGACGGTGCCGCGGCTGCGGGTCTGGGCGTGGCCGACCCACGGCAGCGCGGCCTTCACCAGCGGCAGATGATCGCCCAGCCCGTCCCAGTTCAGCAGCGCCGCCTGGCGCACCCCGGCGCCGATGCGGACCCGGTCCTTCACCACCTCGATGCGTGCGAGGTCTTGGATGCCCATGATGTCGACCAGCAGCGACGGCCGGGCGAGGCGCATGTTGAGCATCGGCATCAGCGACTGGCCGCCGGCCAGCACGCGGCCGTCCTCGCCGGCCTCGGCCAGGGCATCGGCGGCCTCCATGAGGCTTTCTGCCTTCAGATAGTCGAACGCCGCCGGCTTCATCGGGCACCTCCGAATAGGGTCCTGAGCCAGCTAATCAACCTGCCTCCCCTGCCCCCGCCCGCGCCTTCCGCCGATGATCCGCCGCCGGCGTGGCGGGCCAGCGCCTGGAAGAACTGGCCGATCACCACCCGGGCCGCCCCGTCGAGCAGGCGGCCGCCGATGGAGGCCACCTTGCCGCCGATCTCGGCCTCGTAGGTGTAGGCGACCACCGTCTCGGATGGACCTTTCTCGGTCAGGGTGACGCGGCCGGTGCCGCGCCCGAAGCCGAGCCCGCCCTCGGCGAAGCCGGAGAGCGTGACGGCCTGCGGCGGATCCGGATCCAGGAGCTCGATCTCGGCGCGGTAGCGGCCCTTCACCGGGCCGACACCCAGCGTCACGTCGGCGCGGAAGCGCGTGTCGGTGAGCTTCTCCACGTGATGGGCGCCGGGCACCACGGCCTTCAGCGTTTCCGGGTCGAGCAGCATGTCCCAGATCTGCTGGCGCGGCGCCGCGACCACCGCCTCGCCCTCGCCCCGCAGCTTGCGGCCGCCGGCCGCGTCAGGGGCCGGGGCGGCTTGAACCTTCGGCTGACGCTCCTCGCCGTGCAGGTGCTCGGAGATCTTCGACGGCGTCAGCGGCAGCGTCACGTCGGCGATGCCCAGCGCATCGGCGACCGCGTTGGCGATGCACACCGGCGTCGACATGCAGTTGCCCTCGCCGACACCCTTGGCGCCGAGCGGCGTGAACGGCGACGGGCTCTCGAAGTGGAGGATGACCGGATCGGGCACCTCCATGGTCGTTGGGATCAGATAGTCGGCGAGCGTGCCCGACAGGAAACTGCCGTCCGGCGCGTAGGCGTATTCCTCGTAGAGCGCCGCGCCGAGCGCCTGGGCGAAGCCGCCGGTCACCTGCCCGTCGACCATGGCCGGATGCAGGATCCGCCCGCAGTCGTGCATGGTCACGTAGCGGTCGATCCGGACCGCGCCGGTGACCCGGTCGATCTCGACGCCGCAGTAATCGAAGATGAAGCCGTGACAGAGCGAGGAATTGATCTCGTCGTCCGCCGTCGGCGCCTGTAGCTGCTCCGGCGTCCAGAAGACGGTTTCCTGGATGGTGTGGTCGACGCCTTCGGTCAGCGTCGCCGGCGCCCAGTGGCTGGCGGCCGCGACCCGCGAGAACGAGACGCCGTTTTCCGGGTTGCCGCGCGCCGCCAGCCGGCCCTTCTCGAAGACGATCTCGTCGGGGGGCACGTTGAGCTGGCTGGCGGCGAGCCGGGCGAGCTTGTCGCGCAGCCGGTCGACGGCGAGCCTCGCGGCGCCCGCCACCGCCGGCGCGAACCGGCTCGCGTAGTTGCCCGAGGCGATCGACCAGGCGTCGCGCGACGTGTCGACGTCGGCGGTGACCCGGATCGCCGCCGGATCGAGGCCGAGCCCGTCGGCGACGATCTGGGCGAGCACGGTGCGATGGCCCTGACCCTGGGGCACCGAGGCGACCTTGACCGAGACGCCGCCGAGGGGATCAAGCCCGATGGTCGCCACCGCCTGGGCGCCGTTCTTGGGGCCGGCCTTCGCCCGCTCGGCCGGCGTCAGGACCGTGGTGATGTAGCCCATGTTGGAGACCGACGGCTCGACCACGGCGGCAAGCCCGATGCCGTAAATGCGGCCTTCGGCCCGCGCCGCATCGCGCCGGGCGATCAGCTCCGCCAGCCCGCCCTCGGCGACGGCCATCTCCAGGGCGGCCGGATAGTCGCCGGAATCGAGCAGCGCGCCGGTCGCGGTCTTGTAGGGAAAGGCGCCCGACGGCACGAGATTGCGGCGGATGACGTCGAGGGGATCGAGCTTCAGGGTGCGGGCGATCTCGAAGACCAGCCGTTCCAGCGCGAAGTAGATCTGCGGCCCGCCGAAGCCGCGGTTGAGGCCGGTGGGCGTCTTGTTGGTGAGCACGACCCGGTTGTGGATGGCGACGTTGCGGATCGCGTAGGCGCCGGTCATGTTGCCGTGCATCCGGTAGAGGGTCGCCGGCTCGGGGGCCCTCAGGTGGGCGCCGCAATCCTCGATCTGGTCCCAGCGGAGTGCCGTGATGGTGCCGTCGCGCTCGACCGCCGCATCGAGGCGGGTGGCGCGGTTGGTGGCGGACACCGAAGCGGTCAGGTGCTCCAGCCGGTCCTCGATCCACTTCACCGGCCGGCCGGTGGCGCGGGCCGCCGCCGCCATCAGGATCATGTAGGGAAACACGCCCTGCTTGACCCCGAACGAGCCGCCGGAATCGCGCGGCGTGCGCAGCCGCAGCCGGTTGCCGGGAACGCCCAGCGCCCGCGCCACCACCGCATGGATGGAGAACGGGCCCTGGAAGTTGGCCAGCACGTCGAAGCTGCCCTCGCCCGGATCGTATTCGGCAACGACCCCGTACGTCTCTATGGGCGTGCAGGAATTGCGCGGATAGGTGACGTCGATGCCGACCCGGTGCGGCGCCGCGGCGAACGCCGCATCGGGATCGCCATAGGAGAAGGACCGTTCGGAGATGACGTTGCCGCCGAGCCCCTCGTGCAGCACCGGCGCATCCGGTTCGACCGCCCGCCGCGGATCGACGACCGCGGCGAGCGGACGGTAGCGGACGTCGATCAGGTCGACGGCGTCCTCGGCCAGATAGCGGTCGGAGGCGACGACGAGGGCCACCGGCTCGCCCATGTAGCGCACGCGATCGCGGGCCACGGGCCAGCATTCGACCGGCGCCTTGACGCCCACGAGGATGGAGTTGGTGAGGGCGGCGATGTCGTCGCCGGTCAGCACCGCGGCGACACCGGGTATCGCGCGGGCGGCTTCGGCATCGATTGAGATGATCTCGGCGTGGGCGTGGGGCGAGCGCAGGACCGCCGCATGCAGCGTTCCGGGAGGGGCGCCGAGATCGTCGAGATAGCGGCCACAGCCGGTCAGCAGCGCGGCATCCTCGAAGCGCTGGATGGACCGCCCGACAAAGGCCGCCGCGTCGCGAACTTCCTGCACCTGGGTGTCACCTCCTGGCCGACGCCGTTTCAGCGCTCCGGTACGGCGCGTTGGCCGAGCCGCAACCGGTCCCCGCATTGCTACGCGAGCCCTGTCATCACGGCAAATATCTGTTGATGATCAAATGGATCATCAATCGTGATTTCATCTGCCGCAAAGACACGGCGCCGGCAGGCGGCATCATGAGGATGCGTCCATTCCCTGCCACACTTCCTCAGGGACCGCTTTCCGCCGCCACGCCCGGCGTCCATTGGACGCTTCCAGATCTTTCAGGACGACCTCATGCGCATACCCTGGCACCCTCCGACGCCCCCGGGACCGAAAAAAGGCGCCCCGCACCTCTCCACCCGCGCCTGGCACGGGATGGACGCCGAGGACGTGCTTGCCGCGCTGTCGACGGACCGAAATGGCCTCGACACCGCCGAGGCGGAGCGCCGGATCGCCGTCTATGGTCCCAACGTGCTGCCGCAAGGGCGGCGCCAGAGCGGGCTCGTCCGCTTCCTGCTGCAATTCCACAACCTGCTGATCTACGTGCTGCTCGCCGCCGGCGTACTCGCCGCCGCGATCGGCCACCCGACCGACGCCGCGGTGATCTTCGCCGTCGTGCTGCTGAACGCCATCATCGGGTTCGTGCAGGAAGGGCGGGCCGAGGACGCGCTGGAAGCGATCCGCGGAATGATCGACCCGCAGGCTTCGGTGCTGCGCGACGGACGGCGGGCCACCGTGCCGGCCGAGGCGATCGTCCCCGGCGACGTGGTGCTGCTGGAGGCCGGCGACAGGATCCCCGCCGACCTGCGGCTCCTGCGGGCCCGCAACCTGCGGGTCGACGAAGCGATCCTGACCGGGGAATCGGTGCCTGTCGACAAGGCCACCGCGCCGGTCGCCCCGGATGCGTCCCTCGGCGACCGCCTGTCGATGGCGTTTTCCGGCACCTTCGTCACCGCCGGGCTCGGGATCGGCATCGCCGTGGAGACCGGCGCCACCACCGAACTCGGCCGGATCAGCGCCATGCTCGGCGGCGTCGAACGCCTCGTCACGCCGCTGGTGCGGCAGATGGCGGGGTTCGCCCGCCAGATCACCCTGGTGGTGCTGGCGGTATCGGCCGTGATGTTCGCCTATGCCGTGTTCGTGCAGGCCTATCCCCTCGACGAGGCGTTCATGATCGTCGTCGGGCTTGCCGTCTCGGCCATCCCCGAGGGACTGCCCGCGGTGATGACGATCACGCTCGCCGTCGGCGTCAACCGGATGGCGCGGCGCAACGCCATCATCCGCCGCCTGCCCGCCGTGGAGACGCTGGGCGCGGTCTCGGTGATCTGCTCCGACAAGACCGGCACCCTCACCCGCAACGAGATGACCGTGCGCACCGTGGCGACGGCCGAGGCGGTGATCGCGGTGGAGGGCAACGGCTACGATCCGGAAGGCGGCTTCGCCATCGACGGCGTCGCCGTCGATCCGCCGGAGGTGCCGCTGCTGGAGGACCTCGCGCTGGCCGCCCTGCTCTGCAACGACGCCCAGCTGCACCGAGGCGATACCGGCTGGACCGTCGTCGGCGACCCGATGGAAGGAGCGCTGGTGTCGCTGGCGCTGAAGGCCGGCCACGCGGCGGAAGCGGCCCACGCCGGGTTCCCGAGGCTCGACGAGATCCCGTTCGATTCCCGCCACCGCTTCATGGCGACGCTCAACGGCGGCGCCGGCCGGGACCCGGTCGTCTACGTCAAGGGCGCCCCGGAACGTCTGCTCGCCATGTGCACGACCGCGGCGACGGCGGCGGGCCCCAGGGCCATCGACGCGGACCACTGGCGGCGCCGGGTCGAGGAAATGGGGGCGGGCGGCGAGCGTGTGCTCGCTCTGGCGCGGCTGGCGGTGGCTCCGGGCACCGACGACATCTCGCCCGAGACGATCGACGGCGACCTCTGCCTGCTGGGCCTGGTCGGGCTGATCGATCCGCCAAGGCCCGAAGCCATCGACGCGATTGCCGAGTGCAAGGCTGCCGGCATCCGGGTGAAGATGATCACCGGCGATCACGTGGCCACGGCCCGCTCCATCGCCGGGCAGCTGGGCCTCGGCGATCCGCCGCGCACCGTCAACGGAACCGAGCTGGTCGACCTGGACGATGCCGCATTCCGCCAGCGGGCTGTCGAGACCGACGTGTTTGCCCGGACCAGCCCCGAGCAGAAGCTGCGCCTCGTGGAGGCGCTGCAGGCCGATGGCTCGATCATCGCCATGACGGGGGACGGGGTGAACGATGCGCCGGCCCTGAAGCGCGCCGATGTCGGCGTCGCGATGGGCGGAAAGGGCACGGAGGCGGCCAAGGAGGCGGCCTCCATGGTGCTCGCCGACGACAACTTCGCCTCCATCGTCGCCGCGGTGCGCGAAGGCCGGACGGTCTACGACAACCTGACTAAGGTGATCGCCTGGACGCTGCCCACCAACGGCGGCGAATGCATGGTCATCATCCTGGCGATCCTGTTCGGGCTGACGCTGCCGGTCACCGCCGTGCAGATCCTCTGGATCAACATGGTCACCGCGGTGGCGCTGGGGCTGACCATGGCGTTCGAACCGACCGAGCCGGGCACCATGACGCGGCCCGCCCGCCCCGCCGGCCGGCCGCTGATGACCGGCCGCCTCCTCTGGCGGGTCGCCTTCGTCTCGACGCTGATGGTCGCCGGAACGTTCGGCATCTACGCCTGGGCGACGGCGCGGGGCTCCAGCGTCGAGACCGCCCGCACCATGGTGGTGAACACCATCGTGGTGATGGAGATCTTCTACCTGTTCTCGGTGCGTTTCGTGCACGGCACCTCGCTCACCTGGACCGGCGTGCTCGGCACGAAGGCGGTGCTGATCGGCATCGTCACCGTGGTGATCGCGCAACTCGCCTTCACCTACCTGCCGGTCTTCCACCCCGTGTTCGGCAGCCGGCCGCTGTCGCTCGCCGACGGGCTCGTCATCGTTGCCGTCGGCGTGGCGCTTCTGCTGGTCGTGGAGGTGGAGAAGCGGGTGACGGGCACGCTGTTCCGCCGCCGCTGACGCATCGCGCCGGCGGGCAACCGGTTCAGCGCAGGCGCGGCCGCATCAGGCTGCCGATCATGCCGGCACTGACGACGGCGAGGCCGAAGAGCGACAGCATCGGCGGCTTTTCCCCGAGCAGCAGCGACGCTTCCACCACCGCAAAGGCGGGGACCAGGGCGGCGAAGGCGGCGCCGAGCGTGGCGCCGAGGATCGCGATGCCCCGGCTGAACAGGAACAGGGCGACGACCGACACCAGGATCCCCTGGTAGACGGCCTGGACGAGGAGATCCTGAGACGGCGCCTGGAACACCGCGCCGCCTTTCACGACGAGGTAGATCGGGCAATAGACCGCCGCCGACAGCGTCGACACGATCGCCGTCGCCCGCAGCGCGGTGACCGCGTGGATCTTCGCCGTGACGGTGAAGATCGCCCAGAGCAGGCCGCCGCTCAGAAACAGCGCGATCGCCTCCGCGCTGGCCTGCGAGGCCCGAAGCTGGCTCCATCCGGTCAGCGCGATGCCGCAGATGACCGCGAGCAGCCCCGCCGACTGGCGCCGCGAAAGCCGCTCGGCGAGCAGCGCCCGCCCGAGAATGGCCGCGTAGACGATCATGCTGCCGGGCGACAGCACGGCGAACGTGCCCACCGGCGCGCTGGCAAGCCCCGCCGCGACCACGAGGATGTACGGCGCGCCGACGCCCGCCACCATCAGGACGACGGGCACCGGCCCGAGACCGCCGAACCCCTGCCGGACGAGGACCGGCAGCATGACGAGACCGGCGACGGCGTAGCGCAGGAAGGTGACGTCGTAGCCGTCGAGCTGGGAGTGCGCCACGGCGAAGCGCGTCGCGACGGGAAACCCGGCCCAGATCAGCGCCGCGAGGAGGCCGCTCCCCACCCCGACAAGCCATCGATCCACGGGCCGTCTCCCTACCGGTGCAACCCGGCCATGAGCCGCGAGAAGACCCGATTCCGCAAGGGCCGGATCCGTGCGGCACTTGCGGGGGTGTGGACGGCGCCCCCTGCTGCCGGGCACAGGGCTAGCCGGGCCGCGTCTCCGCGCGCTGCCGCCAAGCGCTTCGGCTGCCCGCCGGGCGGGACCCCGCCGCTGCACCGATCGGCGCGCGCCGCACCGGCCCGGGGGCACCCGGCCTCGAGGCCGGCTGGAGACGGCTGGAGCGCCGGAGGATCCCCGACAGGCTCAGTGCAGCCGGCCTTCCAGCCGGTCTTCCCGGGGGGCCGGGTGCGCCATCTGCGCGATGGCGGCGGAGATGTGGTGGGCGGCCGTGGCGTCGTGCGGCTCGATCGACTGGCGGATATATTCCAGCATCGCGATCAGCGTCTGGCGATCGGACTTGCGCTGTTTGGACATGGGGGCTTGCCTGTCTTGCGATAGAGGTCGCGCAGCGGATCCGCCGCGCGGGGATTGCGGCCCGGCCTGGCGGCCGCCTGTGGGGCGGCACGCCGTTCGGGATGCCGGACCGGGCCGGCGGTCAGGCGGCCTGGTGCAGCCGCGGATGCGCCACCGCGCCGCGCGGCCGCAGCCGCATTTCCAGCGCCGGCGGGATGATGGTGATCACCGGCTTCGGCGGCGGCGCCGGCTCGGACGAGGCGAGCTCGACCTCGAACGACGCCGCGATCTCCAGCGCGATCAGCTGCAGCTCGAGCAGCGCCAGCGACATCCCCACGCACACCCGGGGACCGACGCCGAACGGCATGTAGGCCGCCCCGCTGTGGGTGCGGGTGATGTCGAACGTCTCCGGATCCGGCCAGTACTGCGGGTTGCGCTGCATCTGCCAGGGACTGATCAGCAGCGACGTGCCGGCGGCGAGCTTGCGGCCGCCCAGCTCCATCGGCTGGCGCGTCTCCCGCGACAGCCAGTAGGCGGAGGGGTAGAGCCGCAGCACCTCCTTGACGAAGGCCAGCGTGGTGGTCGCCTGGGGCAGGCGCCGGGCATCGACCTCGCCGTCGGCGGTGCTGACGACACGCGCCTCCCGGGCGATCTCGGCGGCGATGTCGGGATGGCGGCCGAGGAAGTAGAGGATCCAGGCGGCGGCCGAGCCGGAGGTGTGATGGCCCGACAGCAGCAGCAGCAGGATCTCCTCGTGCATCGCCTTTTCCGACAGGTTCAGCTGCTCGAGGGCCGAGATGAGGCTGTGCCGCTTGGCGTCGGAGCGCGCCTTCTCCACCACGAAGCCCATCGTGCGCTTGGCGGCGGCGAGCTTCGCCTTCTTGCGGTTCTTCACCCAGGGGAAGTCCGGCAGGATCTTGAAGATCTCCGCCGCCAGGTCGTCCTCGGCGAGGTGCAGCGCGGTGATCAGCGCCGTCTCGTCGGCGGCCGACAGAACGCCGTGGCCGAACAGGATGGTGGCGACGATCCGCACGGCGAGCGGCGCCGTCGCGCGGTGGGCGTCGAAGCTGCCTTCGCGGGCGAGCATCGCGGCGTGCTGGCGGATCACCGCGGTGATCTCCGGCACGAAGCTGGAGGAGACGCCCTTGGCGAGCTGGCTGTGGATCGCCGCCCGGCGGATGCGGTGCTCCTCGCCCGACACCACCATCGAGCTCTCGCCGATGATCTCGCGCAGCTTGTAGATCAGCTGCCCTTTGTCGATGAGGTCTTCCGGCGCCCGCAGGATCGGCTTGACGAGGTCGGCGTCGGTGACCAGGTAGACGGGGCCGGCGCCCATGGACAGCGGCACCAGCGGGTCGGACGCCCCGTTGCCGCGATCGGTGAAGAAGGCGAGCTGGTCACGCTGAAACGCGATCAAGTCCGTCAAAGGAAGTTTCATCGGTGACCTCCAGGAGCGTTCGGGGAACCGCGAACAGCATGCCGAGACGGCGGCGCTGCTCGTGGATGGGGATTTCGCCGGCGACGCCGAACAGCATGCGGCCGCGCACGTCATGGCCGACCGGCTGCGGATCGCCGTAGCGGCGCGTCTGGATGCCGAGCCGGTGGAGCCAGCGTTCGTGGCGCAGGTCGACGAGGGCCGGCAGCGCCCGCGCGCCGCGGCGCTCGGCGAAGTCGAACATCGCCGCGTAGAGCGAGATCGCCAGGCCGGACTTGTCGGGGTGCAGACCGAAGCGGCTGATCTCCCAGGCCTTCACGTCACTGGGGAAGGCGTCTTCCGGTGCGATGCCGGGAAAGGCGTCGCGCACCAGGTATGGACGATCGCACCGGATCGCGCGAAAACAGCCCTTGAGCTGGCCGTTTTCGAGGAGCGCGCAGTACTCGGTCAGCTCGGTGTCGAACTCGTCCAGCTCGAGGCCGTCGTCCGTCTTCAGCACCCAGCCGAGCTGGTCGGCGAACAGCTGCTTGCGAAACCGCGACACTTCGAGGTGCAGCCGCGGGCGATCGGAGCGCCGGTACAGGATCGCCTTCAATTCTCTGGGCGCATCGCACATGAATGGGGCCTTCCTCTGGGGTATGAGAAGAAGGTGCCCAAAGGGGGCTCATGCGGGCATCCCCAATTTTGGGGAGATTTGTCGGAAGCGGAATGAAAACCGAGGAAATCATCGCTCGCGTGGAGGCCTGCGCGAGCCTCGACGAGCTGCACCTAGCGCTTCAAGCCTATATCGAAGCGAAAGGATTCTCCGCCTACGCCTTCATCGACAACGATCGGCATGGCGAGGCGGACCCGCTGGTGCTGCACTCCGTGTCGAAGGCATGGGATCGCGACTACCGGGACAACCAGTTCCTCGACGTCGACCCCTGCCTGCCGGCGGCGCGCAGCCGAAACATCCCGTTCACCTGGAGCGATCTGCCACCGGTGGAGCGGAGGGGCAAGCGCAAACCCCGCGCCCTGCAGCTGATGGACGCGGCGAACGACCACGAGTTCCGCAACGGGTTCGTCATCCCGTTCCACTATCGTGACCGCCTCGGCGCCTACTATTCTAGCGTATGCACGCTTTTCTGGACAACCTCTCCGCGAGATTTTCTGCGGCGCCTGCGCTTCGACCGGCACGAGATGCACATGGTGCTGCTCTACTGGGCCCAGCAGGTGGTCGATATCTCGACGAAGATGCAGAACGGGAGCCGCATCCGCCCGGCGAACGAGCCCGAGGCGGAGGGAATCTACCTGACCGAACGCGAGAAGGAAGTCCTGCTGTGGTCGGCGCTGGGAAAGACCAGCGCGGATACGGCGGACATCCTGCAGATCTCGCGCGAAACCGTCGAATCCCACATCAAGTCCAGCATCGAGAAGCTCGGCGCCACCAACCGGACGCACGCGGTCGTGCGGGCGATCTTTCTCGGCCTCATCGTTCCGTGACTGGCCTGCTCCCCGGCAAGTGGCCACTGTTGTGAGTTAGATTTCGGCTCCAACATTGGAGCTGAGAATGCCGAAGAAGCGCTATTCCCCTGAAC
>NZ_JBRJGW010000029.1:0-44972 GCF_053628695.1 Amorphus sp. MBR-141 | reverse complement strand
GCAAGCTCATCACCCATCTCAACGCCATCGTCCGCAACGCCGAAACAGCACAGACCATCGCACCCTAATCCGACACGGTTGCTCATTCCAGCGAAAGCGGGAATCCAGGGCAACTTGCTCCACGCGCTGCTGTAGAATGCCACACATCGGCGTGGAAACGGACCGGTTTCGATGGCATTCTACGTCTATATACTGGCGAGCGGGCCGAACGGGACGCTCTATACCGGCATGACCGACGACCTCGCCCGCCGCATCTACGAGCACCGCGAGAAGGTCCGACCCGGCTTTACGCGGGCCCACGGGGTTGCGACGCTCGTCTGGTACGAGGGCCACGACACGCGCGAGGCGGCGTTCGTCCGGGAACGCCAGATCAAGAAATGGCGCCGCCGCTGGAAGCTCGAGCTGATCGAGGCAATCAATCCCATCTGGCGCGATCTCCACGACAGCCTGATCTGAGCCCTCTGGCCCTGGATTCCCGCCTTCGCGGGAATGAGCGGAGTGTTTGGCTGCCTCGCGCCCCCCCAATGCTCACTCTCCGGACGGCACCCGGAAGCGGGCGCGCCGGCCGAGCCATCGCCGAAGGGGGCCCCTGCGGGTGCCGGCCGTGACGATGTTCGATGGAGCTCCGGCCGGGTATGCACAACCTCCAACGCGAGCGAACCAGCAAGAGCGGACAAGGAAACCACCGCACCCGCCCCCACCCACCTCACCCCAAAAAAATCGAAAATCGCCCCCTCCTCCGCCCGCGCTCCCCGCAAAAACCACGGGACAGCCCGAAACCCTGAAAATGGATTTCTTTGACAAATTCGTTTTTCTGCTTTTTTCTGGTCGCGCCATCTTTGCAGGCGAAGACGCCGCATTCCGGAGGACCACCATGAAGATTTCCGCCCTCGCGGCCGCGCTCGGCGCCGTGCTCGTTGCCGGCGCCGCCCAGGCCGATCCCATCAAGATCGGCTTCATCTCGACCTTTTCCGGCCCCGCCGCCTTTTCCGGCGACTACGCCAAGAAGGGCGTCGAGCTGTTCCTCAAGGAGAACCCCGACGCGTTCGGCGACCACGAGGTCGAGATCATCGAGCGCGACGACACCGGCCCGAACCCGGAAGTCGCCAAGCGCCTCGCCCAGGAGCTGGTCGTCCAGGACGGCGTCGACGTGATCATGGGCATCCAGTGGTCCAACAACGCCTTCGCCATCCTCGACGTCGCCAACGAGGCGGAGGTGCCGGTGGTGATCTTCAACGCCGCCACCGCCTCGATCACCGAGGCCTCGCCCTACGCGGTGCGCGTCAGCCGCACCATGTGGCAGTCGTCCTACCCGCTCGGCGCCTACGCCTACGACACCCTCGGCCTGCGCAAGATCGCCACCGTGTTCGCCGACTACGCCCCCGGCAAGGACGCCAACCAGGCGTTCGCCGAGGGCTTCGAGAAGGCGGGCGGCGAGATCGTCGACCAGATCCCGCTGCCGTTCCCGCAGACGCCGGACTTCACGCCCTTCCTGCAGCGCATCAAGGCGTCGGGCGCCGACGGCGTCTACGCCTTCATGCCGTCGGGGCCCTACTCCACCTCGTTCGTGAAGACCTACGTCAACCTCGGCCTGAAGGACTCCGTCAAGCTGATCGGCCCCGGCGACATCGCCCCGCCGTCCGAGCTCGACAAGATGGGCGAGGGCATCGAGGACGCCATCATCGCCTTCCACTACTCCGCCGCCGTGCCGGGCGACGCCAACGCGAAGTTCCTGAAGGCGTGGAACGAGGCCTATCCGGACACCCCGGTCGATGCCTTCGCCGTGCAGGCCTATGACGGCATGGCGGCGATCGCCGCGGCCATCGAGAAGACCGACGGCGACTTCGACGCGGAAAGCTTCGTCGACGCGCTGAAGGGCTGGACGTTCGACAGCGCCCGCGGGCCGATCACCATCGATCCGGAAACCCGCGACATCATCGAGAACCAGTACATCCTCACCATCGTCAAGAACGACGACGGCAAGCTGGTCGAGAAGCTGGTCGACACCCTGCCGGACGTGAAGGATCCCTGGAAAGAGCTCCACTCCACCAAGTAGCGCTCCCGGAACCGGCGGCGGGCCGCGATCGGCGCCCGCCGCCTCCCGGCTCCCGGGCACAGGTCCCGTCCGGCTCGAACCGGCCGCGCCGGGCCTGCCCGCTTCCGACTGCGGTATCATTCCCCTCCGGTCCGGCCCTCGCCCGGCCGGGCAAGGCTCCAGGGCGGCCCGATCGGTTCATGACGAACCTCTTTTTCTCCATCGCCTTCGACGGCATCGCCTACGGCATGCTGCTGTTCACCATCACCATCGGCCTGTCGATCACGATGGGGGTGATGAACTTCGTCAACCTCGCCCACGGCGCCTTTGCCATGGGCGGCGGCTACCTGCTGGTGGTGCTGGCCGGCGATCTCGGCATCCCGTTCGTCCCGGCGCTGGTGCTGATCGCGCTGGTCTTCCTGGTGCTCGGCGCCGGCATGGAGGCGGTGCTGTTCCGCCGCTTCTACGGGTCGAGCCCGCTGCTCCAGGTGCTGCTCACCATCGGCATCGTGTTCATCTCCATCGCCGCCGCCACCTACGCCTTCGGTCCGCTCTCGGCCGGCATCCGCATCCCGGACTGGCTGCAGGGCCGCTTCGCCGTCGGCACCATGAGCTTCCCCGTCTACCGCACCATGGTGGTGGGCTTCGGCGTCGCCCTGGCGCTGGTGCTGTGGCTGGTGCTCGACCGCACGCTGGTCGGCGCCCGGGTGCGCGCCGCCGTGTCGAACCGGGCGATGGCGGAAAACGTCGGCATCAACGTGCCGCTGCTGTTCTCACTGCTGTTCGGCGTCGGCTCGGCGCTCGCCGCCGTCGGCGGGGCGCTCTCCATCGAGATCTTCGGCCTGTCGCCCACCTACGCCCTCGACTACCTGGTGCTGGTGCTGCTGGTCGTCATCGTCGGCGGCATGGGCTCGATCCGCGGCGCCTTCGCCGCCTCGCTGCTGATCGGCATCATCGACAACGCCGGCAAGTTCCTGCTGCCCCAGTCGGGCGCGTTCCTGATCTATCTGGTGGCCTTCGCCGTGCTGTTCTGGCGCCCGTCCGGGCTGTTCTCGACCGTGGAGCACTGACGATGGCGACCGGATCCACGCCGCGCGCGAAGTTCACCCAGGTCGAAGGCCCGATCTGGCTGATGATCCCCGTCTACCTGGCGGCGATCGCCTTCTATCTCCTGATGGGCAAGCAGCTGCATCTCGGCATGGCGGTGGTCAACATGATCATCCTGGCCCTGTCCATCGACTTCATCCTCGGCTTCGCCGGCATCAACTCGCTCGGCCAGGCGGCGCTGTCGGGCGCCGGCGCCTACATGGCGGGCTTCCTGCCGGTCTATTTCGGCTGGGCGGAGCCGATCACCGGGCTCCTCATCGCCGGCCTCGTCGGCGCCGGTATGGCCTACGTCACCGGCATCATCGCGCTGCGCGGCGGCGAGCTCACCGTGCTCGCCATGACCATCATCGTCGCCGCCATCCTCTACAAGTTCGCCAACACCTTCCAGGGCATCACCGGCGGCTTCGACGGCCTGCGCGGCATCGAGATCGACAAGCTCCTCGGCACCTTCAAGTTCGACCTGTGGGGCCGCACCGGCTTCCTCTATTCGCTCGCGGTGCTGTTCGTCGTCCACCTGGCGCTCCGCGTCATCGTCACCTCGCCGTTCGGGGTGATGATGCGGGGCCTGCGCGAGAACGCCACCCGCATGCGGGCGCTCGGCACCCCGGTGTTCCAGCGGCTGCTCGCCATCTACGCCATCGGCGGCTTCGTCGCCGGCGTCGCCGGCGGCCTGCAGACCCAGACCAGCGAGTTCGTCTCCATGGAGGTGTTCGCCTTCCATGTGTCGGCCACCGCCCTCACCGTCGTCATCATCGGCGGCCTCGGCCGGCTCTACGGCGCCTTCATCGGCGCCATCGTCTACGTCGTCTTCCAGGACGTGTTCGCCAAACTCGCCCCGCAGTACTGGTATTTCTGGCTCGGCCTGCTGCTCGTCCTCGTGGCGCTGTTCGCCCAGGGCGGCGCCGTCAGCCTGATCGACCGGACCGCCGCCCGGCTCGGCCTGGCGGGGAGGCGCGGCAAATGACGACGCTCACGCATCCCGCCGCCGCGTCCGCCCCGACCGGGACCGAGCCGCCGGTCCTCCAGGTTCGCGACCTCTGCCTGTCGTTCGGCGCCATCCGGGTCGCCCGCGACATCTCCTTCGACCTCGCCCGCGGCGAGCGGCTGGCGCTGATCGGCCCAAACGGCGCCGGCAAGACCACCCTCATCAACCTGCTCACCGGCATGCTCCGCCCCGACAGCGGCACCGCCACCCTCGCCGGCCGCAACCTCCTCGCTCTGAAGCCGCACCAGCGGGTCCGCGCCGGCCTCGGCCGCACCTACCAGATCACCTCGCTGTTCCGGGCGATGACGGTGTTCGAGAACATCTTCGTGGCGGTGTCGGAGCGGATGGGCGGCGCCGCGGTCCTCTGGCGGCCGGCGTGGTCGCGCGCCGACGTCTGCGCCGAGGTCGAGCGGATCCTGGAGATCGTGTCGCTCACCGACGTCGCCGGCGAGCAGATCTCCGACCTGCCCTACGGCCGCCAGCGCCTGGTGGAGCTCGGCCTGGCGCTGGCGCTGGAGCCGAAGGTGCTGCTGCTCGACGAGCCGGCCGCCGGCATCCCCCACCGCGAGGCCGAGGTCGTCCAGCGCACCGTCGACCAGCTGCCCGCCGACATCGCCATCATCCTGGTCGAACACGACATGGACCTGGTGTTCCGCTTCGCCCGGGAGATCCTGGTGCTGGTCGAGGGCGCGGTGCTCCGCCGCGGCACGCCCGACGAGATCGCCGCCGACCCGGAGGTGAAGCGCATCTATCTCGGGACCTCCGAATGACCGCCGCCACCCACACCCACGCCGCCGTCCCCGCCCGCGCCGCCGCCTCGCTGGCGCTGACGTCGGTCACCGCCGGCTACGGCGAGCTGAAGATCCTGGTCGATCTCTCGCTCCAGGTCGCCGCCGGCGAGACCGTCGGCATCATCGGCCGCAACGGCATGGGCAAGACGACGCTGCTCGCCACCATCGCCGGCCGCACCCGCATCCACGCCGGCGAGGTCGCCCTGTCGGGCCAGACCATCACCCACGACAGCCGGGTCGCCCGCAGCCGCCTCGGCATCGGCCTGGTCCCCCAGGAGCGCGAGGTGTTCCCGACGCTGACGGTGGAGGAAAACCTCCGCGTCGCGGCCCGGGCCGGCGGCTGGACCCTGGAGAAGGCCTACGCCCTGTTCCCGCGCCTGAAGGAGCGCCGGCAGAACCTCGGCGCCCGACTGTCGGGCGGCGAGCAGCAGATGCTGTCGATCGCCCGCGCCCTGATGTGCGACCCGTCGCTGCTGCTCATGGACGAGCCGTCCGAGGGCCTCGCCCCGGTCATCGTCGACGAGCTCTACGGAGCGCTCCGCCGGATCGTGGCGGAGGAAGGCCTCACCCTCCTCCTCGTCGAGCAGAACGTCCACCGCGCCCTTTCCTTCGCCGCCCGGGCCGTCGGCCTCCGCAACGGCGAGATCGTCTACGACGGTCCGTCGCGGGTGCTGCTCGAGGACGAAAGCCAGCTCGACCGCATCATGGGCGTGCGCGCCGAGTAATCCCCGTCCGCGCCGCCGAAGGCCCGGCCGGCGCCTGCGCACGGGGACAAACCCGGCAGTGCGCAGCAGACCCTGCGCACACGCCCCCAAAACACCGAAATAGCGCAGTTTGGTGCCGATGGTGGTCCGATCGCTGCGCACCGGGTCTGCGCACGCGCCACAAGCCTCTGATTTCCCATCGTTTTCCGCCTGTCAGGCGGAGGGTCCCAGGCGCGAACAGGGTGCGCACGGCGCGTCCGGCTGCGCACGCGCCGGGTGCGCACGCCCGCCGGGTCCCCCGGACGCACCCGCGGCCCGTTTTCGAACGTCTCAAAATATCGTTTTTCTCTTTGACAATCGAATTTCTGGTGACATGATCCGGCAGGCAAGGAGGTTCCGTCATGGCCAACGAATTCGATCCCGATCTGCCGTCCAACCGGATGGTCTTCGAGGTCCGCCGGGACAACGCGGTGTGGCCGCACTTCCCGGAGCGCTGCGAGGAGCTGATGGAGGCCTACGGCCTCAGCGAGCCGGAGAAGCAGGCGTTCCGCGACATCGACGTGCGCCGCCTCGGCGAACTCGGCGTCCACCCCTATTTCCTGCCGCAGATCACCCGGCTGTTCCACGGCGGGGCGCGCAACACCAGCAAGAGCGCCGCCGCCGAGGCCTACCGGAAGTCGTTCGGCGACCAGATCGTCGAGCACCAGAAGAAATAGCACCCTGCCGCCCGCCGCCCGGTGTCCACCGGGCCGGCCGGCCGAGGCTCCCGGCCCGGACGCCGCCTGCCGTTGCGGACGGACACGGCCTCCCCGGGAGCGTTTGAGGAGGAAACGACATGGCCGAATTCGTCTCGATCATGGGCATGGCCCACGCCCCCGGCGTGACCGGCTGGCTGGATTCCTGCCCCCAGGAGGAGCAGGACGCGATCCAGGCGGGCTACGGCGAGCTCGGCCGGATCATGAAGGACGCCCGGCCCGACGTGATCATCGGGGTGGCCAACGACCACCTCCTCAACCTGCCGCTCAAGAACCCGCCCCACTGGCGCGTCGACGAGGCCGCGGAGTGGAACGGCCCGGCCGAGTTCTTCAAGGCCTGGCTGAAGCAGCCCGGCTACCACGTGAAGGGCCGCCCCGACGTGGCCGCGAAGATCCACGCGCTCGCCAGCGCCGAGGGCCACAACATCGACAAGGGCTCCGGCCTGCTGTTCGACGACAACTGGTCGGTGCCGCTCTGGTACCTCGGTTACGACGTGCCGATCGTGCCGATCCACATGAACTGCATCAACCCGCCGGTGCCCACCCCGGAGGAATGCGTCGCGTTCGGGCGCACCCTGCGCCGCATCGTCCGCGAGGAACTCCCCGCCGACCTGCGCGTCGCGCTGATCGCCACCGGCGGCCTCTCCCACGAGCCCGGCGGCCCGCGCTACTTCACCATGGACGACACCTTCGACCGCTGGTTCCTCGACCTGATCTCCGAGAGCGACGCCGACCGCATCGTCAAGGAAGCGACGGTGGAACGTATGAACGAGGCGGGCGGCGGCGGCACCACCGAGCTGCTCGCCTGGATGGTCGCCATGGCGGCGGCCGGCGGCGCCAAGGGCCGCCCGACCTTCTACGTCCCCAGCGCCGAAATGCGCTGCGGCGTCGGCGCCGCGGTCTGGGAACAGTTCGCCTGAGGCCCTGCCCTCCGGCCTCCAGGTTCCATTCTGGGAGCCTTTTCCGCTCAGGTGGAATCGCCTGATCGCTAAGAAACGGCTCCAGGTTCGAACCCTTGAGCAATACGCAAAAGCCCGCGTCATCCGCGGGCTTTTTCTGTTGCCGGCACGTCCGCCTCTGGCACTCACCGGCCCCCAGCGAGATGGCTTCGCTCCCCCCGGCGAAAGCCGGCCCCGGCCTAGATTTTCACTCCGCTCATTCCCGCGAAAGCGGGGATCCATGGGGAGGTGCGGCAGATGCGGCTGTATGAGATTAGGCGCGGATTTGCTGCTTTGCGCGGCTCCCGACCAGGCCGGAGACCGGGACCGTCAGAACGGATAGAGCCCTCAACCCCCGCCCTATGGATCCCCGCTTTCGCGGGGATGAGCGGAGAATGGGGCACACGCGTGCCGAAAGACATCCATGCCCGACAGGCGGCGGCCGTCGCCGTCATCACCCGTCGTCGTCCTTCCCGAGCATCGCCTCAACCCACCCGCCCCCAGCGAAATGGCTTCGCTCCCCCCGGCGAAAGCCGGCCCCGGAGAAGATCTTCACTCCGCTCATCCCCGCGAAAGCGGGGATCCATGGGGAGGTGCGGCAGATGCGGCAGGATGAAATCCGGTGCGGACGCGCTGCTATCCGGGGCGCCGGGCCAGGCCGGACACCGTGCCAATCAGCACGGCATGAACCCACAGCCCCCGCCCTATGGATCCCCGCTTTCGCGGGGATGAGCGGAGTGTTTGGCTCAAGCCCGAGGGCCAACGAGCTTACCCTCTCCGGACAGCACCTTCCCGCGCACGACCGTGCGCCGGCCGGTCAGGCCGTCCACCCGGAGCCGGTGCGCACAAGCGTACCCGGCGCGAGCGGAGGAAATCGCGGGAATGAGCGCAGCAAGGGCGTGAGCCCGAATGCCCCCTCAGCCCTTCCAGTACCCGGCGATGGCCTCCCGCGGCAGCACGTCGCCGAACAGGAAGCCGACGTTGGCGATGGTCGCCTCGTGCAGCGGCGGGGCGTGGGAGGCGACGCAGTCGACGGCCAGCACGCCGTAGAAGCCCCGGCAGACCGCGTCGCGGAAGCTGGTCTCCACGCAGACGTTGGTCTGCACGCCGGCGAACACCAGCGTCTCGATCCCCCGGTTGCGCAGGTAGGCCTCCAGCTCGGTGCCGACGAAGGCCGAATAGCAGTGCTTGTCGAACAGCGGGTCCTCGGGGCCGGGCGAGACGCCGTAGAAGTCGTAGCCCCAGCTGCCCGGCGCGCAGCACACGCTGGTGGAGCGCTCGTGCTGCTTGGCCAGCATGCCGACCGGGATCTTGGAGGGCTCGTAGTCGGCCCGGACCCAGATGACGGGCACCCCCGCCGCCCGCGCATCGGCTGCCAGCGCCGCGATCGGCTCGGCCACGGCGCGGCACGGGCCGGCATCGCGGCCGACCACCGTCTCCACGTAGCCGCCCTCGGCGCAGAAGTCGTTCTGCATGTCGATGACGATCACCGCCGAGCGGGCGGGCGCGAGCCGCGCGTCGACGGTTTCCAGCACGTCCGGCATGTGGGGCCTCCTGCAGGCTGGCAAGTGGGGCGACGGCCGAAGCCGGCGGGGTGGCGGGCGAAGTCTGGCGCATTTCCGCTCCGGAGCAAAGCGATCCGGATCGAAAGGGTCGATCAACCCATTGAATCCGGGGCCATTTCGCCTCGGTCGGGTAACGCTGTCCGACGGGACGTGGTTCAGGTGAGTTCGCGGGCGGCCTGCAGGCCCGGCATCAGCGCCAGCGCGTTGTCGCGCTCGATGGCGGCGATGTCGGCGGCGGAGAGGCCGAGCCCGGCCAGACCGGCGATGGTGCTGGTCATGGTGTCTTCCGCGGCGAACGGGAAGTCGCTGGCGAACAGCACGCGGTCGCTGCCCACCAGCTCCAGCAGGGCGGAGAAGGCGAAGCGGTTCGCCGACAGCGCCACGTCGTAGTAATGGCGCTGCAGCTCGGCGATCACCCCGCCCGGAACCATCTTGCGGAAGTCCGGCCGGCGCTCCAGCCGCGCCATCCGCTCCGCCAGGAACGGCACGGCGCCGCCGGCGTGGGAGAAGATGAAGCGGATGTCGCGGCCGCGCGCGAAGCCGCCGGTGAACAGCAGGTTCGCCACCGCCCGGGTCGTCTCGAAGGGAAACTCCAGCGTCGCGGCGGGCAGCCCCTGCAGGTTGGCGCCCACCGATTCGGTCGGGTGGACGTGGACCACGGCCTTGCGGCGGTTGAGCTCGTCGAACACCGGCGCCAGCGCCGCGTCGCCCGGGTAGGTGGTGCCGTAGCTGGTCAGGATGCAGACGCCGTCAGCGTTGAGCGTGTCGAAGGCGTAGGCGATCTCGGCGAGGCTGGCGTCGACGTACGGCAGCGGCAGGGTGGCGAAATTGCCGAAGCGGCCGGGAAAGTCCTGCTGCATGCGGGCGACGTACTCGTTGCACGTGCGCGCCATCGCGACGACCGCCGCCTCGTCGGCAAACGGCAGCCCGGGCGCCGACAGCGAGGTGACCGCGGTGGCGATGCCGTTGCGGTCCATCGCCTCGACGGAGACCGCGGGCGACCACTCCGGGCAGCGGCCGGAGACGATCATGCTGGCGATGGCCGGCGCGCCGACCGCCTGCACGTAGGCCGGCGGCAGGATGTGATGCTGGACGTCGATGCGATGCGGATCCGTCACCGGTTCATGCCTTGTCTTGTCGATTTGGCGTCGCCGGACCCATGCAAGCGTCGCGGACGGGTCGCGGCGGGCCGCCATTCACTCCGTCCAATTTATTTCAGAAAATCGATATTTGCAAAATCTACCAGATTCCGACCGCGCTTTTTTCAACCGCCCGCCCGCTGCCGGGCCAACGGGGATAAACCGGCCCGAAGCGGCCGCCTCAGCCGCCGGCAGGCGGGAAAAGCGCCTTGGCGAGGCTGCGACCGGAGTTCTTGATGTGCACCTTGAGGAGTTCCGAGGCGAGCCCGGCGTTGCGCTCGATGGCGGCGTCGAAGATCGCCTTGTGCTCGCGCAGCAGGGTCTCCTTGGGCACCGCCTGGCGGGCGACGGCCTGGCGCCGGTAGCGTTCCGACTGCTCCGACAGCACCATCACGAAGCGCAGCAGCCAGGGCGAGCCGCAGTTCTCGATGAGCGCCAGATGGAAGGCGCGGTTCTCGCGCTCCCATTCGCCGGAGAGCTCCATCGGGTTGACGTCGAGGGTGACCTCCACCCGCGACAGCCGGTGGAACGCCGCCACCACGCCGCTTTCCCAGTCCAGCGTCGCCCGCTCGATGGAGCGCTCGAGCGCCTGCGGCTCCAGGAACAGCCGCATGTCGGTGATGTCGTTGAACTCGTCCGGCGAAACCGCCGCCACCCAGTAGCCCTTCTGGCCCTTGGCGGTGACGAGCCGGTCGGCGGCGAGCCGCGACAGCGCCTCGCGCAGCGGGCTCGATCCGAACCCGTACTGGGTACGCAGGTGGTCGAGCAGCAGCTTGCGGCCGGGCTCGAACTTGCCCGACAGGATGTCCTCCCGGATCATCGCGTGGGCTGCTTCGGATTGGGTGGCGAAGGCATCGGCGCCGGACCCGAGATCCGGCTTCGCCCTCAGTTTCTGCATCTCGCTCAGCGGATCCTCCGTCATCAGCGGTGTCGGACGGCGCGTTCCCAAGGATCCTGCCCCCGCGGTCGATGCGGAAGCGAGGGTCGCCTGATCGTCACCGACCATCGGGGACGGCGCCACCCCGGGGTCCAGCCGGACCCGGGCGCGGGCCATCCTCCACCGGTCGATGTCACTCGATCCGGCCACCATCGGCCGGACCATACTGCAAGAATCGGTATTGCTCCAGAATCCCCATAAGCGCGCCCGGAGACCAACGCCCACCGGCGCGATTCGGACCGCAAACCGGCGGCCACGACATCCCGTCGCACCCCAAGATATCGATTTTGAGCCAATGAACGACATTTTTTACACGCGAACCGTGCAGAAAGACCGTCCAAGCTTGTGAAAATGTGGATTTCTCGGCACGGTCGGCCGCAGCCGGAATGCTCCAGGGAACCGCCATGTCCGACCACCCAGCCGCCGCTCCGTCGTTTGCCCCCGGCGAGCCGATCCTGAAGGACACCATCGCCGAGATGACCTCGGGCGAGGTGGTGGAGGCGATCGGCCGCGGCGCCATCGCGCTGTGGGCCTTCGGCGTGGTCGAGCAGCACGGCCCGCATCTGCCCACCGGCACCGACATCTACATCCCCTCCGCCCGGCTGCGCGCGGTGAAGGCGTTGCTCGCCGGGGACGGCATCGAGGCGCTGATCGTGCCGCCCTTCTACTGGGGCGTGAACCACGTGTCGGCGAGCTTTCCCGCCTCGTTCCGGGTGCGGCCGGAGATCATGGTCGGGCTGATGTGCGACGTGATCGACAGCCTCGGCGGCGACGGGTTCCGCCATCTGTTCTGCGTCTCCGGCCACGGCGACGCCCTGCACAACACCGCCGTGCTGGAAGGCGTGGCCAAAGGCTCCAGGCCCGGCGGCATCCAGGCGGCGTTCGTCGCCGATCCCGGCCTGTTCGCACGGATCGGCGCCGATCCGGCGAGCCCGCACGCGCTGGCGACCCTGCCCGCGCCTGCTCCGGCCGGACCGTACGCGGACGTCCACGCCGGCGACTGGGAAACATCGCTGATGCTGGCCCTCAACCCCGAGGTGGTGCGCCGGGACAGGATCGCCGGCCTGCCGCCGACGAACCTGACGGCCGCCGATCTCGCCGAATGGCGCAAGGGCCACGACCATGCCCGCAAGGTGACGCCCGACGGCTATCTCGGCGACCCGGCCTCGGCCGATGCCGAGCGCGGCCGGGCCGACCTGATGCGCGACGCCCGCGCCATCGCCGAGGCGATCCGGGCGCGGCTGGCGGGAAAGCGGTAGCACCCGCCCGTCGCGGGTCCGCGGCGACGAGCGGTCACGCCGTCAGGCGGACCGTCGTCCGGTGGAGGCTGGCGGGGTCGGCCGACCGGCCGATGCAGATCTCGAAGGCCCCGGGCTCGGTGCGCGGTGTCAGATCCGGCCCCAGGAAGGCGAACGCGTCGGCCTCGAGCCGGAAGCGCAGCACGCCGCGGTCGCCGGGCGCGAGCCCGATGCGGGCGAAGTCCTTCAGTTCCAGCAGCGGCCGGGCGACGCTCGCCACCGGATCGCGCAGGAACACGAACACCGTCTCCTCACCGCCCCGCGCGCCCCGGTTCTCCAGCCGCACCAGAATGTCGACGGGCTCCCCCGGTCCGAACGTCCACGACCTGCCGTCGCCATCCGCCTCCGTGTCGCCGACCGCGACCGCGACGATCTCGATCGCCGCGAACGACAGGCCGTGGCCGAAGGGAAACTGCGGCGTCACCGGCAGGTCGAGATACTTGCTGGTGTAGTGGTCGTCGGCGTTGGCCGGCCGGCCGGAAGGGCGCTCGCCGGCATGGATCGGGATCTGGCCGACGGCGCGCGGCCAGGTCACCGGCAGGCGCCCGGTGGCGTCGGCGTGGCCGGTGAGGACGTCGGCGATGGCATGGCCCGCCTGGTGCCCGAGGAACCACGTGGCCAGCACGCAGGGCGCCCGCTCGAACAGCCACGGTGCGACCAGCGGCCGACCGGACGAGAGCAGCACCACGACGGGCCTGCCTGAGACGAGCACCGCCTCGGCGAGCGGCCGCTGGCCGTCGGGAATGCCGGGGTCGGCGCGGCTCGCCGCCTCGCCGCTCATCGCCGCCGTCTCGCCGAGGCAGAGCACGACGAGGTCGGCGGCCTGGAGCTCGAGGGACGCGGGATCGACGGCAACTTCGGGGTCGGTCGCGGCAGTCGCGATCCGGGCATGCGGCAACGCGGCGCGCAGGCCCTCGACGATGGTGACGGGGGTGGCGCGGTCGCCGGCGCCCCACCACGGCCCGACCATCTCGGCCCGGGCCTCGGCGAGCGGACCGACCACCGCAATGCGGGTGATGCCGGCCGCCAAGGGCAGCAGGGCCCCATCGTTCTTCAAGAGCACGATGGAGCGCCGGGCGGCCTCGCGGGCGCGCTCGCGGCGGGCGGAGGCGACGCCGGCGCCGGTGGCCTGCTGGCGGCCGGTGGGGGCGTCGAACAGGCCAAGCCGTTCCTTGAGGACCAGCACGCGGCGCACGGCGGCGTCGATGTCGGACAGGGCAACGAGGCCGCGCTCCAGCGCCTCCGGCAGGCCCTGCTCATAGGCCGGGCTCATCATGTCGATGTCGACGCCGGCGGCGAGCGCGAGCGCCGCGGCCTCGGCCAGGTCGCCCGCGACGCCGTGGTTCAGGAGCTCGGCAACGGCGTTGTAGTCGCTGATCAGCACGCCCTGGAAGCCAAGCTCGCCGCGCAGCCAGTCGCGCAGCAGCGGCACGTGGGCGGTCATCGGAATGCCGGCGATGTCGTTGAAGGCCGGCATGATGGCGGCGGCACCGGCCCGCACCGCCGCCGCGAACGGCGGCAGGTAGACGTCGCGCAGGGTGCGCTCGGAGATGTCGACGGAGGCGTAGTCGCGGCCGGCGGCGGGGGCGCCGTAGGCGGCGAAGTGCTTGGCCGTGGCGGCGACGCTGCGCGGATCGGCGAGCGCGGCGCCCTGGAAGCCGCGCACCTTGGCGGCGGCCATCCGTGAGGCGACCAGCGGATCCTCGCCCGGCCCCTCGGCGATGCGCCCCCAGCGCGGGTCGCGCGCCACGTCGATCATCGGCGCGAAGGTGAGGTCGATGCCGTCGGCGGCCGCCTCCTCCGCCGCCGTGCGGGCGGTCGCCTCCCACAGGTCCGGGTCGAAGGCGGCCGCCTCGCCGAGCGGGATCGGAAACACCGTGCGGTGGCCGTGGACGACGTCGAAGCCGAAGAACAGCGGGATGCCGAGACGGCTCTCCTCGACCGCGATCGCCTGCATGGCGGCCGTCTCGCCCACGCCAAAAAGATTGAGCAGGCTGCCGATGCGGCCGTCGCGCACGCCCGAAGTCGGGTCGCCGGCGGCGATGGGGCCCGTCACCGGGGTCCCGGCCGTCACCATCACCAGCTGGCCGATCTTCTCGGTCAGCGTCATCTCGGACATCAGCGCGTCGATGCGGGCCACGTCGGACTCCCGGACACTCAAACAGGACGCCAACCCTTCGGCCGCGCCGGGGCCGGTGTCAAACCGCTTGCGAGGCCCGGACGGCTCACGTCTAGATCGCGGCACGCTGGAGCGGAATGCAGGCGGAAATCCGGTACCCCCTTCTCCTCATCCTCCTTTCCTGCGGCGGGATGCGGAGGGAAAACCGGTATCCCCGTTTCCTCAACCCGCCCGTGGACCCGCCACACCTCGGAACCCGGACCCATGACAGACGCTCCACCGCCCGCAGCGCCGCCCCAGCCGGGAGGCGGCGAGACCTACCCGGCCTTCCCCAGCGTAATGGCGTTCGCGCGCTCGATGTTCACCTCGTTCCGCGCCTCGCCCACCCGCAACAGCGTGCTGTGGATCACCGGCGGCCTGGTCGGCGTGGTGCTGCTGACGGCGTACGGCCAGGTGCGGCTCAACGCCTGGAACCAGCCCTTCTACGACGCGCTGCAGCGGCGGGACCTCAGCGCGTTCCTGCAGCAGCTCGGCGTGTTCGCGGTGATCGTCAGCGCGCTGCTGGTGCTCAACGTCTCGCAGAACTGGCTGAATCAGATGATGAAGCTGAAGCTGCGCGAGGGCCTCGTCCACGAGCTCCTCGACCAGTGGCTGAAGCCCGGCCGCGCCTTCCGCCTGTCGGGCGCCGGGCAGATCGGCGAGAACCCGGACCAGCGCATCCACGAGGACGCCCGGCACCTGACGGAGCTCTCCACCGACCTCGGGGTCGGGCTGTTCCAGGCGACGATCCTGCTGCTGAGCTTCATCGGAGTGCTGTGGGTGCTGTCGGCCGACGTGGTGTTCACCGTGCGCGGCGAGACGTTCGGCGTGCCGGGCTACATGGTCTGGTGCGCGCTGTTCTACGCCGGCACCGCGTCCTTGGTGAGCTACTGGGTCGGCCGGCCGCTGTTCTCCCTCAATGCGGAACGCTATGCTCAGGAGGCGGAGCTGCGCTTCGGGCTGGTGCGCCTCAACGAGAACATAGACGACGTGACGCTGTCGCGCGGCGAGAGCGACGAGCGGGTCCGCCTCAACGGCGAACTCGCCGACGTGCTGCGGATGATGCGGCGGATCGTGACGGCGCAGACGAACCTGACCTGGGTCACCGCCGGCTACGGCTGGTTCACGCTGATTGCGCCGATCCTGGTGGCCGCGCCCGGCTATTTCGGCGGCGACCTGTCGTTCGGTCAGCTGATGATGGTGGTCGGCGCCTTCAACCAGGTGCAGCAGGCGCTGCGCTGGTCGGTCGACAACTTCTCCACCATCGCAGACTGGCGGGCGACCTTCGGCCGGGTGGCGGCGTTCCGCGAGGCGGTAATGACCATGGACGTGGTCGAGACCGCCGACGTGGAGCGGATCCAGTTCGTCGCCAGCCCCGAGCCGGTTATGGTGATCGACAACCTGAAGGTGGCGACGCCGGGCGGCTGCATCATGCTCGATCCGCCGCGGCTGGAACTGAGGCCCGGCGACCACGTGCAGGTGACCGGCGAATCGGGTTTCGGCGGGCACTTCCTGTTCCGGGCGCTGGCCGGGCTGTGGCCGATCGGTTCCGGGCAGATCGCGCTGCCGACGGGCGACGACATCGCCTTCATGCCGCGCCATCCCTACATGCCGCCGGACACGCTGCGTGCCGTGCTCGCCTATCCCACCGCGACGGATGCCTATGACGATGCCGAGCTGGGGGCCGCGCTTGCCAAGGTCGGGCTCGAGCGGATGGTGCCGATGCTCGACCGCCAGTCGCGCTGGGACCGGGAGTTGCCGCACGAGGAGCTGCAGTGCATCGCCTTCGCACGCATGCTGCTGCATCGGCCGAAATGGATCGTCATCGACCAGGCGCTCGGCGGACTGCAGGAACGCGGCAGCAAGCAGATCCTCGACGCCATCCAGTCCGACCTGCCCGACGCCGGCATCCTCAACATCGGCAGGACCGACGCGGAGGGCTTCTTCCAGCGCACGCTGCGGCTGATCCACGACCCGGCCGGCAAGCGCTTCTCCACCAGCCCGGAAACGCTCGCCAAGGCCGCGCCGAAGGGCGCCGCGAAGGCGGCCGTCCAATGAGCACGCCCATGCCCGCCGGCCGTCCCGCTCCGAACCTCTCCGACGACGACCTGCTGGAGGCGGTCCAGCGGGCGACGTTCGGCTTCTTCTGGGAAGGTGCCGAGCCCGCAAGCGGGCTCGCCCGCGACCGCTGCCTGAACTCCGCCGCGCCGGCCGCCGACGACGATCTGGTGGCGATCGGCGGCTCCGGCTTTGCGGCGATGGCGATCGTCGTCGCCGCCGCGCGCGGATGGGTGAGCCGGCAGGCGGCTTGCGACCGGCTGTCGACGATGCTCGCCGCGCTGGAACGCGCCACCCGCCACCACGGCATGTACCCGCACTTCATGCAAGGGCGCAGCGGCGCCACCATTCCCTTCTCCGAGCTCGACGATGGCGGCGACCTCGTCGAGACGGCGCTGCTGGTGCAGGGGCTGCTGATCGCGCGCGCCTATTTCGACCGGGCCGACGGGAACGAGGCGCGCCTGCGCGCCCGCATCACCGCGATCTGGGAGGCGGTCGAGTGGGACTGGCACCTGGACGGGGGCAACGTGCTTCTGTGGCACTGGAGCCCCCGCCACGGGTTCGCGATCCACCACGAGATCCGCGGCTGGAACGAGTGCCTGATCGCCTATGTGCTGGCCGCCGCCTCGCCGACGCATCCGATCCCGGCCGACGCCTATCACCAGGGATTCGCGAGCGGCCCGACCTTCGTGAACGGCCGGCAGTATCTCGGCATCGCGCTGCCGCTGGGCATGCCCTATGGCGGGCCGCTGTTCTTCGCACACTATTCGTTCTGCGGCCTCGACCCCCACGGGTTGACCGACCGCTACGCCGACTATTTCCCCCAGAACGTCGCCCACACCCGCATCAACCACGCCTGGTGCCGGGAGAACCCCGACGGTCATGCCGGCTACGGCGACGCCTGCTGGGGGCTGACGGCGAGCGACGACCCGGACGGCTACGTGGCGCACGCACCGGACGTCGACACCGGAACGATCTCGCCGACGGCGGCGCTGTCGAGCTTTCCCTACGCGCCGGAGCAAGCAATGGCAGCGCTGCGGCACTTTCTCACCGACAGACCGGAGATCTGGGGACGCTACGGCTTCGTCGACGCGTTCTGCGAGGACCGGGGCTGGGTCGCCGACACCTTCCTCGCCATCGACCAGGGGCCGATCGTGGCAATGATCGAGAACCATCGCAGCGGCCTGCTCTGGCGGCTGTTCATGGCCGATCCTGACGTGCGCGCGGGGCTCGGGCGGCTCGGCTTCGCAAGCCCTCACCTGGCGCCGGACGCCTGACGGCACGGAGGGAGGGAAAATGGGCATGGACGACGGCCTCGACGCCTGGATCGGCCACCAGACCGCGGCCTCGCGGGCGCGGATGCGGGCGGCGATCTCGCGGACGGACCTGGTCCACGAGCGTGTCGGCTTCGGATTTGACGTCCGGCCGGAGCCGGGCTCGGTGCTGGCCTGTCCGCTCTCCGCCCACTACGACCCGGACCCGGACTATTTCTTCCACTGGTTCCGGGATTCCGCCGCGGTGATGGAGGCGCTGCGGATTGATGCCGAGATCAGCGGCGAGAGCGCGGGGGCCCGCGCCATCTTCTCCGACTTCGTGCGCTTCAACGCCGGCCTTGCCGGCATCGACGGCCGGGCAACCGCGCTGCCGCAAGATGTGAATCCGGCATTCCAGCGCTATCTGAGGCCGCGCGCCGAACTCGATGCCGTCGACGGCCGCGCCGTCGTGCTGGAGGCCCGCGTCGAGGCGGACGGCACGCTCGACGTGACCCGCTGGAACCGACCGCAATGGGACGGGCCGGCGCTGCGCGTGCTCGTCCTCGCGCGCTGGTGGGACGCCGCCGATCCGGCCGACCGGCCGGCGATGCGCGGACTGATCGAGGCCGACCTGGCGCTGCTGGCGGGCGGCATTGCTGCGGAAAGCTTCGACATCTGGGAGGAGGAGTTCGGCCACCACCTCTACACCGACCTCGTCGTCGCCGCCGCCCTCCGGGAGGGTGCGTCCCGGCTCGGCGACCCGGCGCTGGAGGCGCGGAGCCGGGCCGCCGCCGAAGCCGTCGAAGCCCGGCTGCCGGCCTACCGCACCCCGGACGGCTGGCTGCGCAGCCGGCTCCCCGGGCCGGGCATCAGCGGGGACAAGACGCTGGACATGGCGACGGTCCTCGGCGTGCTGCATGCCGGGCGGACGACCGGGCCGGCGTCGCTGACCGATCCCGCCGTCCACGCGACGCTGACGCGGCTGGAGGCCCATTTCGCGTCCGCCTACGCCATCAACCTCGCCGGGCCGGGCGCCATCGCGCCGGCGATGGGCCGCTATCCCGGCGACGTCTACGTCTCCGGCGGTGCCTTTTATTTTTCGACCTTTGCCGCCGCGGAGTTTCATTTCCGGCTGGCGGTGGCCGTCGCGGAGGGTGCTGCGATGGAAGTGACGGCGGCGAACCGGCGCTTCCTCGGCGCCCTGGCGGGACCCGAGATCGCGAGCCGGCAGGGCGACGGCGCCTACGAGGAGGACGCAGCCGCCGTTGCCGCCGCCTGCCTGCGCCGGGGCGAGGCGTTCCTGGCGACGGCGCGGGCGTTTGCCCCGGCGGACGGGGCGCTGGCCGAACAGTTCGACCGCACCGACGGGCGGCCGGCCTCCGCCAAGGACCTGGCCTGGAGCCATGCCGCGTGTCTCACTGCGGTGGCGTGGCGGAGCCGGGCACGATCGCTCTCGCCGGACTGACGCCGCGCGGCGGTTCCAGCCGCCACCGGCGCGGAAAGCCGTCCCGGCACACGGGACGCTGCCTTGCCGCCATGAATTTCGGTTGCCAAACTCTGGCCGAAATCTCACACTGTGATAAAGTGACTTACTGCCAAACCACGAGATCGCCGGCATGAACCGGCACCAACGGGAGGAAAACCAGCATGATCAACAGGATAGTTGCGTCCCTCGCCCTGTCGGCGGGACTGGCGTTCACGGGCGCCGCAAGCGCCCAGACCGTGGGCATGGCGACGTCCAACCCGGGCTCGCTCTACCACGGCATCGGCTCCGCCGTGGCCAAGGCCGCCAACGACGCCGGCCTCAACACCACCATCCAGCCGGCGACCAGCCCGAATCAGTATCTGCCGCTGGTCGGCGCCAACGAGATGGAGTTCGGCGTCTGCAACCTGGAGGAATTCCTCTACGCCTACCAGGGCACCGAGTGGTTCAACGGCCGCGCCAATCCGGACCTGCGCATCGTCGCGCTGATCATGCCGCTTGAGGAAGCGATCTTCGTCCGTGCCGATTCCGACATCAAGACGATCGCCGACCTGAAGGGCAAGCCGATGGTCGACGGCTACACCGCCCAGAACACCATCCTGCCGCACCTGGACGCCATGTACGCCACCGCGGGGATGACCCGGGACGACGTGCAGCCGGTGCAGGTTCCGAGCGTGGTCGGCGGCGCCGACGCCTTCATGGCGGGCGATGCGGTCGGCTTCATCTTCTCCCACGGCGCCGGCAAGGTGCGCGAGGCCGACGCCTCGGTCGGCGGCATCCGCGCGCTGACGGTTCCCGACACCCCGGAAGCGCTGGCGCAGATCCGCGAGCACTGGAAGACGGCCGACATCGTCACCATCAATCCCGGGCCGGCCTATCCGGGCGTGCTCGAGCCGGGCACCTACATGGAATACCCGCAGGCGATCTTCACCAACGCCAACGTCTCCGACGACGCCGTCTACAAGATGACCAAGGCGATCTACGAGAGCCAGAAGCTGCTCGGCGACACCTTCCCGCCGTTCAAGCGGTTCGACCCGGCCAAGCACATGGTGGGCGACGTGAAGCCGGGCTCGTACCATCCCGGCGCCATCAAGTTCTACAAAGAAGCCGGCATCTGGAAAGAGTAGCACCGGATGACCGATACCCTGGTTCGGGAGCCCGGTTCCTGGCTCCCGTTTTGGCTCTGGCGCCCGGTCGCCACGGCCCTCGCCGCCGCGGTCACGCTGGTCGCTGGCGCCTGGTCGCTGGGCGTGCCGCGCATGGTCGGCATGTCGTTCTATCCGCAGCAGTTCCTGGCGCTCATCCTGGCGCTGGCGCTGGCGCTCGCCATTCTTCTGACAACGCCCAAGCGCACCAAGCGCACCGGCGGCCTTGCCTGGTACGATGCGCTGCTGGCGCTCCTGGGCCTCGGCGCCGGCCTCTACGTCGCGGTGGTCTATCCGCAGATCGTGAACCAGATCTTCTTCAGGCCGCCCGAGGCCTACGTCCCCGGCCTGATCCTCGTGCTGCTGTCGCTGGAAGCCGTGCGGCGCACCACCGGCTGGGCGCTGGTCGTCATCATCACGGTGTTCCTCGCCTACGCGCTCTGGGGCGACGCGATGCCCGGCCGGCTGGCCGGCCGCGCCTCCGACTGGCAGAAGCTGTCGGGCTACATGGGCTTCGATTCCAACGGCATCCTCGGCATCCCGATCGCCGTCGCGGCGACCGTCGTCACCGCCTTCATCTTCTTCGGCAGCCTGCTCAACGTGACCGGCGGCTCGCGCTTCTTCACCGACGCGGCGCTGCTGTCGATGGGCAAGCTGCGCGGCGGGCCGATGAAGATCGCGGTTGCCGCCTCCGCGCTGTTCGGGTCGATCTCCGGCTCGGCGGTCGCCAACGTGGTGGCGACCGGCGTCGTCACCATCCCGATGATCAAGCGCAGCGGCTATCCGGGCCACAAGGCCGGCGCCATCGAGGCGGTCGCCTCGACCGGCGGCCAGCTGATGCCGCCGGTGATGGGGGCGGCCGCCTTCCTGATGGCCGAGTTCCTGCAGATTCCTTACTCCGACGTCGTGCTGGCGGCGCTGATCCCGGCGCTGCTGTACTACGGCGCCCTGTTCGTCCAGGCCGACCTGGAGGCCGCGCGGCTGGGCATCGAGGCGGCGCCCGACGACGATATTCCGACCCGGCGCACGGTCATCGGCGGCCTGCACTTCGCCTTCGCGTTCGCGCTGCTGATCTACGCCCTGTTCGTCATGAACTGGCAGCCCGAGCGGGCGGCGATCCTGGCCTCGGGGGCGGTCGTCCTGACCGCGTTCCTGTTCGGTTACGACGGCGTGCGGGCCTCCGTCGGCGCCATCGCGCGGGCGTTCGTGACCACCGGCGAGAGCGTGGTGGAGATCATCGTCATCTCGGCCGCCGCCGGCATGGTGATCGGCGTCCTCAACATCTCCGGGCTCTCCTTCAACCTGACCTACAGCCTCGTCCAGATCGGCGGCGGCAGCGCGATCCTGCTGCTGGTGCTCTCGGCGCTGATCTGCATCGTGCTGGGCATGGGGCTGCCGACGCTCGGCGTCTACGTGCTCCTGGCGGCGCTGGTAGCGCCGGCGATGGTCGAGGTGGGCATCGAACCGATCGCGGCGCACCTCTTCGTGCTGTATTTCGGGATGATGTCGATGATCACGCCGCCGATCGCGCTCGCCGCGTTCGCGGCAGCGTCGATCGCCGAGGCCGATCCCATGCGGACCGGAGTGGCAGCGGTGAAGTTCGGCTGGGCGGCGTACGTGGTGCCGTTCCTGTTCGTGTTCTCCCCTGCCCTGATCCTGATCGGCAGCCCGGCCGAGGTGGTGCTGGCGGTCGTCACCGCCGCACTCGGCGTCTGGCTGGTGTCGGCCGCGCTCGCCGGCTACTTCGCGTCGCGGCTGTCGGCCGGCATGCGGGTCCTGTTCGCCGCGTCCGGCCTGATGGCGCTGGTGCCGTCCGGGGCCTTCCAGGGGGCGATCTACACCGACCTCGCCGGCGTGGTCATCGGCCTCGGGCTGATGGCCTACTCGCTCTACGGCGCGCGGGCGCGCTCGTCGCCGGAGCCGGTCGGATGAGCGAAAGCAGCAGCCTGGAACGGATGCTCGACATCCTCGGCCTGTTCGACGAGGCGCGGCCGGAATGGACGCCGGCGGAGCTCGCCGGGCAGCTCGGCTATTCGCGCCCGACGCTCTACCGCTACCTGAAGACGCTGAAGGGCGCCGGCCTCATCGCCAGCGTCGACCAGTCCACCTACACGATCGGGCCGCGGGTGGTCGAACTCGACTATCTGCTGCGCCGGGCCGATCCGCTGGTCCCGGAAAGCGACGCCGAGATCGAGGCGCTGGCGACCCGCTACCCGGGCACGGCCTTCGTCTCGCGCTGGTACCGCGACCGGGTGCTGTGCATCAATTCCGCCAGCATATCGGAGGACGTGGTGTCGAGCTTTCCGCGCGGCCGGCCGATGCCGGTGGGGCGCGGCGCCACCTCCCACGTGATCCTCGCCCATCTGACGCGCCGCCAGCTCCTCCCGCTGATCGAGCCGCGCCTCGACGACTACCGCCAGATCGGCTTCGGCGCCGACCGCGACAGCGTGCTGGCGCGCTACCGGGCCATCCGCAAGGACGGCTACATCGTCTCGCGCGGCGAGGTGCAGCCGAACGTCGTGGGCACCGCCGCCCCGATCTTCGGGGCCGGGCCGATGCCCATCGGCAGCCTGTGCCTGACGCTGTCCGACCGCCAGTTTGCCCACTACGAGCCCGCCGCCATGGGACGCGAGATCGCCGCGACGGCGGCCCGCATCGGCGCCCGGCTCGCCTCGCGCCGCCATCTCGAGGCGGCCGCATGAGACCCCGTTCGTATCCCCTGTCCACGTCCGAGTAAGAGGACCCATCGCGTGAAGAAGATCGACGTCTACAACCACATCTGGCCGAAGCCCTATTTTGACGCCCTGATCAAGGCCACCGGCGAGATGCAGGCGATCACCGCCCGCTCCGGCCGCGTGCCGATGATGACCAACCTCGACCGCCGCTTCGAGGTGATGGACATGTTCGGCGAGGACTACCAGCAGATCCTGTCGCTGGCCGCCCCCGCTCCCGAGGCGATCGCCGACCCGGCGAAGGCGCTGGAGCTGACCAAGATCGGCTCGGATTCCATGGCCGAGCTGTGCCGCGACCATCCGGACCGCTTTCCGGGCTTCATCGGCACTGCCTCGCTGACCAGCGGCCAGGCCTGCGTCGACGAGTGCCGCCGCGCCGTCGAGGAACTCGGCGCCGTCGGCATGCAGATCTACACCAACGTCAACGGCAAGCCGCTCGACCTGCCGGAGTTCGAGCCGTTCTTCGCCTACATGGCCGAGGTCGGCAAGCCGGTGTGGATGCACCCGCTGCGGGCCCAGGACTTCCCGGACTACAAGACCGAGGACCGCTCGGAATACGAGATCTGGTGGACGTTCGGCTGGCCCTACGAGACCTCCGCGGCGATGGCGCGGATGGTGTTCTCCGGCCTGTTCGACCGCTGCCCGGGCCTGAAGCTGATCACCCACCATGCGGGCGGCATGATCCCGTTCTTCGAGGGCCGCGTCGGCGCCGGCTGGGACCAGATGGGCAAGCGCACGACCGACCGCGACCTCGGCGCCGTGCTGAAGACCCTGGAAAAGCCGCACCTCGACTACTTCAAGGACTTCTATGCCGACACCGCGACGTTCGGCTCCAAGAAGGCGATCGAGCACGCGGTGGAGTTCTTCGGCGAGGAGCACGTGCTGTTCGCCTCCGACGCGCCGTTCGATCCGGAAGGCGGGCCGCTCTACATCCGCCAGACGATCGCCATCATCGACAGCCTGGAAGACGAGGCGCTGAAGCGGAAGATCTATCAGGACAACGCCGTGCGTCTCCTCGGACTGAAGGCGCCGGCGTGAGCGAAGCGGCTTTCGACGCAGACGTCGTCATCGTCGGCGGCGGCCCGGTGGGAATCGGGCTCGCCATCGACCTCGGCCAGCGCGGCGTGCGCACCATCGTGGTGGAACGCTACCCCGAGCTGCAGCCGGTGCCGAAAGGCCAGAACCTGACCCAGCGGACCATGGAGCACTTCCAGGTCTGGGGGATCGAGGACGAGGTCCGGGCCGCACGCACCGTGCGGTCCGACTACGGGATCGGCGGGCTGACCACCTACCGCACGCTGATCTCCGACTACACCCACGACTGGCTGCAGCGCGAGCTGGTGCGGCCGTTCTACCACGCCGACAACGAGCGCCTGCCCCAGTACCAGACCGAGGCGGTGCTGCGGAAACGGGTGGCCGAACTGGACTGCGTCGAGGTCATCTACGGCTACAAGGCCGACGACGTGCGCCAGGACGCCGACGGGGTCGAAGTGTCGCTCAGCGAGCGCAAGGGCGACGGGACGCGGACCATCCGCGCCCGCTATGCCGTCGGCTGCGACGGCGCCAAGTCGGTGGTGCGCGAGACCGGCGGCATCACCCAGACGCGGTCCGACCACGACCGGCTGATGGTGCTGCTGGTGTTCCGGTCCACCGAGCTGCACGAGCTCCTGAAGCGGTATCCGGGCAAGTCGTTCTACAACGTCCTGCACCCGGACCTGAAAGGCTACTGGCTGTTCTTCGGCCGGGTGGACCTGGGGACCACGTGGTTCTTCCACGCGCCGGTTCCAGCCGACACGACGAAGGACAACTTCGACTTCACCGCCTATCTGCATCGGGCGGCGGGGGCCGAGTTCGCGGTCGAATACGACCACATCGGCTTCTGGGACCTGCGCTTCTCGCTGGCCGACAGCTACCGCAACGGCCGCATCTTCGTGGCCGGCGACGCGGCGCACAGCCACCCGCCCTATGGCGGCTACGGCGTGAACTCCGGGCTGGAGGACGCCCGCAACCTCGGCTGGAAGCTGGCGGCGGTGCTGCAGGGATGGGGCGGCGAGGCGCTGCTCGATTCCTACGACCTGGAGCGGCGGCCGACGTTTGCGTCCACCGCCGGCGACTTCATCGAGAAGGCGATCTTCACCGACCGTGACTTCCTGGACACCTACGATCCGGCGGTCGACCGGGAGGCCTTCGAGCGGGAGTGGACCAAGCGCGGCTCCGGCGCCCAGAGCGAGGTGAACGCGTTCGAACCCCACTACGGCGCTTCGCCCGTGGTGACGGGCGCGGCGGGGGACGACACCTCGTCGGTCGGCAAGCACACGTTCGCCGCCCGGCCGGGCCACCACCTGGCTCCGGCGACGCTGTCCACCGGCCACAACGTGTTCGAGGCGCTGGGCGGCGGCTTCACGCTCCTCGCCTTCGGCGCCGACGACGCGTCGGTGGCGGCGGTCGAAGCGGCGGCGGATGCGGGTGGCGTGTCCCTGACCGTGGTGCGCGACCAGGCCGGCGGCGAGCCGGACCGCTACGAGGCGAAGCTGGTGCTGGTCCGGCCCGACCATTTCGTCGCCTGGGCCGGAGACGAGGCCCCCACCGACGCGGCCGGCCTGCTGCAAAAAGTGTGCGGTGCGGCGTCGACGGGCTAACCGGGCACGATTTCGACGCAACCAACGACCCAACACGTTGAATCCTGTGCCGTTTCCTGTCGATCAGGTGTTTTCACCCGATCGGAAAAGGTTCTAGGTTGTGGTCACCGCGGGGTCCGGCATCTGCCGGGCCCTGCGGTGACGGCAACAACGAACGCTGCTTGCGTGAATGAAGGTGAGCTCATGAGTGGGTGGGGGACCTGCCCGGATCGCAAGGCGACGATCCGGACATCGGTCATATGTGCGGCCGCGCTGGCCATGGGCATCGGCCTGACGCCGCTGGCGGCGCAGGAGAACAGCAAGACCGACACCGAAGCGACCCGCTATGCGGTCGGCGCGACCGGCATCGAATGCGCGACGTCGCCGTGTCCGCGGCGCGGCATCTGGGTCACCCACGGCAAGAACGAGACGCCCGCCCAGATCCGCCACACGCTGCTGTTCGCCGACGAGGACGGATCGATCGAGCTCCCCAACGTGCACGGATCGGCCGCCGCCCGGTCTGCCGTCGATACGGCCTGGCGCAACGGATCGTGCATCGTCGTCGAGGGCGCGTTCGGCCCGCACCCGGCGACCGGCATTCCGCAGCTCACGGTCAACCGCGTGGTCGGGCCCTGCTGAGCGGCTGAGACATGCGCGGCCGGACCGGCCCTGCGCGGGCCGCTCCATCTACGCAGGCTGCTCCATCTACGCCGCCGCGACCGCGGCGGACGCGTCGCGCACGATGCGCACGGGGACCGACTTGGCCGCCGGCACCTGGCTCTCCAGCGCGTGCTGCCACAGCGGGATGAGCGGGTTGCACTCCGGATAGTAGGCCCCGATCGCCCCTTTGGGCACCTCGTAGGCGACCACCCGGAAGCCGTCGACCCGGCGCGCCATGCCGTCGTCCGCTGCCGACACCAGGCCGATCTCCTCGCCGTCGGCCAGTCCGAAGCGGGCAATGTCGGCCGGGTTCATCATCACCACCATCCGGGTGCCCTCGATGCCGCGGAAGCGATCGCGGTAGCCGTAGATCGTGGTGTTGAACTGGTCGTTGCTCCTGAGCGTGATCAGCCGCAGCACGTCCGGGTCGGCGCCGTCGTCGAAGCTGGCGTGCAGCGCCCGGGGCAGCTTGAAGTTCGCCTTGCCGGTGTCGGTGTTCCACTTGCGCTCGTCGGCCGGGATCGGCTTGCGGAAGCCGCCGGGCGTGAACATGCGTTCGTTGAAGCGCTCGAACTTCTCCGGGTAGGTGCGCTCGATGGCGTCGCGGACCAGGGCGTGGTCGCTCGCCCAGTCGTCCCAGGGCACATTCGGGTTCGGCGGCAGGCTCGCCTTGGCGATCTCGGCGACGATGCGCGCCTCCGACAGGAGATGCGGGCTCGCCGGATCGTGCACCGACGTCGAGGCATGGATGCACGAGGTGCTGTCCTCCACCGTCACGACCTGCCGGCCGGTGGCCTGCTCGTCGTGCTCCAGCCGGCCGAGGCACGGCAAAAGATAGGCCACCTTGCCGTTGATCAGGTGGCTGCGGTTGAGCTTGGTGGCGATCTGTACAGTGAGGCGCAGGTCCTGCCAGCGTTCTTCCATCAGGTCGCGTTCCGGGATGGCCCGGACGAAGTTGCCGCCGAGGCCGAAGAACGCCTTGACGGAGCCGTCGACGATGCCTTCGCAGGCCTCCACCGTGGTGACGCCCTTCTCGCGCGGCGGCTCGAAGCCGTACAGGTCCTTCAGCTTGTCGAGGGGCGCGAGCGCAGGCTTCTCGGTGATGCCCACGGTGCGCTGGCCCTGCACGTTGGAATGGCCGCGGACCGGGCAGATGCCGGCGCCGGGCTTGCCGATGTTGCCGCGCAGGAGCAGCAGGTTGACGAGCATCTGGACGCTGTCGACGCCGAGCTTGTGCTGGGTCAGGCCCATGCCGTAGACGCCGATGACCGCCTCGCACGCGGCGTAGCGGCGGGCGGCGGCTTCCATCTCGTCGCGGCTGAGGCCGCTTTCGCGCTCCAGTTCGGCCCAGTCCTGCGCCTGCACGAATGCGGCGAAGGCCTCGAAGCCATGGGTGTGCGCGGCGATGAACTCGGTGTCGAGGATGCGCGGCCGGCCTTCGGCCGCGGCGCGGGCGTCCTCGGCGAGCAGCCACTTGCACATGCCGGCGATGGCCGAGATGTCGCCGCCGGGGCGCACCTGGTAGTATTCCTGGCTGATCTCCGTCTCGCCGCCGGTCAGCATCATCACCGGATCCTGCGGATTGGTGAAGCGCTCCAGGCCGCGCTCGCGCAGCGGATTGAAGGTGACGATGGTGCCGTCGCGCTCGCGGACCGCCTGCAGCTGGTGCAGCATCCGGGGTGAGCTGACGCCGACGTTCTGACCGAAAAAGAAGATGCCGTCGGTCTTGTCGAAGTGCTCGAGCGTCACCGTCCCGACCGGCACGCCGATGCTCTGGGGCAGCGCCACCGAGGTCGACTCGTGGCACATGTTGGAGGAGTCGGGCAGGTTGTTGTTGCCGTACATGCGCGCCAACAGCGCGTACATGTAGGAGGTCTCCAGCGAGGCCCGACCGGAGGCGTAGAAGACCACCGATCTCGGATCCTCGGCGCGGAGCGCCGTCAGCTCGGCGCCGATCTCCGCGAAGGCCCGCTCCCAGCTCACCTCGACATAGCGGTCGCTGTCCGCGTCGTAGCGCATCGGCTGGGTGAGCCGACCCGCCATCTCCAGGTCGTAGTCCCGCCAGTTGCGGAGCTCGCTCACGGTGTGCTCGGCGAAGAAGGCCGGTGTCGCCCGGTCGCGGGTCAGCTCCCAGAACGTCGCCTTGGCACCGTTCTCGCAAAACTCGGCGAGGCCGGGCTTGGCCGGCTTCGCCCAGGCGCAACTGACGCAGGCGAAGCCGTCCGGCTTGTTCTGCCTGGCGACGGCGGAAAGCGCGCCCGGCAGCGCATGCTCATGAACCGCGTGACGGGCGAGCGATCGCATCGATCCCCAGCCGCCGGCGGGGCCGGAATAGGGCTCGATCTTGGGGTGTTCGGACATGGGAACCACACTCCAGGCCGGTATTGAGGTGTCAAGGTTCAACACCGCACAACCGCGGATCGTTCCCGAAGAGGACAAGCCGGCCCGACGACGGCCTGCTGGGCCGGATCGTCGGGGCCGGTATCCATCGGCCGTTGCCGATCAGTTGGAGGTCGGCGCGGTGCCCTGCTGGCTGTTGGCCTTCTCCAGAACATCGTTCTGCGCCATCACCAGCGCTTCGAGGCACTGCTGTTCCTGGCCGGCGGTCCGGGCCTGGCGCGCCTGGGCGAGGTGGGACTTGGCGGTTTCGGTCTCCAGGCCGGCGTTGTCGGCCTGGCCGATCAGGTTCTCGATCTGCGGCAGCGCCTGCTGGCACGTCGGCGTGGTGCGTGCGGCGCCGCCCTGCGGCGCGGCGGTCTGGGCCAGAACAAGCGACGTCGACATCGCCAGAGCGGCGGCAGAAGCCAGAATAACCTTCATGTAAACCTCCAATAATACAACGAAGTACACACTTCGCCTTTCGGTAATTCTTCAGTTATTCTTGAAATCTGTCACGAATATGCACCGAAGAAGATCATTCAGTGGAGAGGCGCCGCGTTTCGACCATATCGAGGGCACCGTCGGCGATCCCGCAAGGCGCAGGAGCCGGGGGTCCGGCGCCGCATTTGATGCAGCGCAATGTGACGGCGACCTCCCCGGGCGACACTCCCGATCGCGGGCCTTGGTGTGCCCGATCATCCCCGTCGCCAGGAAAGGCCTTGTCGAACATGCAGAACGGCACCCGCGCGTGGTGGATCCGCATCCTCGTCGTGGTCGTGCTGGCTGCCGCGGCGGGCTTCGCCTGGATGTCGTTGCGCGAGGAGGCGCTGCCGCCCGGCTTCGCGGCCAGCAACGGCCGCATCGAGGCGGTCTCCATCGACATCGCCAGCAAGGTCGCCGGGCGCATCGACAGCGTCCTTGTCGACGAGGGCGACCCGGTCACCGCCGGCCAATTGCTGGTGCGCATGGACACGGCGACCCTGCGCGCCCAGCACCGCGAGGCGGAGGCCGAACTCCGGCGCGCCAACATCGCCATCGAGACCGCCACCGAACTGGTCAAGCAGCGCACCTCGGAGAAAGAAGCCGCCGACGCCGTCGTCGCCCAGCGCGAGGCGGAGCTGAACGCCGCCCGCAAACGCCTCGATCGGACGCAGCGCCTGACCGAGCGCGGAACGACTTCGCTCCAGGCCCTCGACGATGACCAGGCGGACTTCGAGGGCGCGCGGGCGGCCCTTGCCGCAGCCAACGCCCAGGTCGCCGCGTCGGAAGCCGCGATTTCCCAGTCGAGGTCCCAGATCGTCGCCGCCGAGGCCGCCGTGGAGGCGATCAGGGCGCAGATCGAGCGCATCGACACCGAGATCGCCGATTCGTCGCTGCGCTCGCCGCGCGGCGGCCGGGTGCAATACCGGGTCGCCCAGCCGGGCGAGGTGGTCGCCGCCGGCGGAACCGTGCTGAACATGGTCGACCTGACCGACGTCTACATGAACTTCTTCCTGCCGACGGCCGCCGCGGGGCGCCTGCACGTGGGCTCCGAAGCGCGGCTCGTCTTCGACGCGGCGCCGGAATATGTCGTGCCCGCGACGATCTCCTACGTCGCCGACGTGGCGCAGTTCACCCCGAAGACGGTGGAGACCCAGGACGAACGGCTGAAGCTGATGTTCCGGGTGAAGGCGCGGCTGGCGCCGGATCTCCTGCGCAAATATTTCAACATCGTGAAGACCGGGGTTCCCGGCGTCGCCTACGTGAAGGTCGATTCCGATGCCGCCTGGCCGGCCGACCTCCAGGTGAAGCTGCCGGAATGAGTGCGGCCGCCCACGCCGGCGACGCGCCCTCCGCTGCCGCGCCGGTGGTGCGGCTCGCCGGCGTGTCGCTGCGCTACGGCAAGACGCTGGCGGTCGACGCCGTCAGCCTGGACATTCCCGCCGGCCGGATGATCGGCTTCATCGGCCCCGACGGGGTCGGCAAGTCGAGCCTCCTGTCGCTGATCGCCGGCGCGCGGGCGATCCAGGCCGGAACGGTGACGGCTCTCGGGGCGGACATGGGCCAAACCGCTGCCCGCGAACGGGTCATCCCCCGCATCGCCTACATGCCCCAGGGCCTTGGCAAGAACCTCTATCCGACGCTGTCGGTGCGGGAGAACCTGGAGTTCTTCGGACGGCTGTTCGGGCACGCCCGGGCCGAGCGCGACCGGCGGATCGACGAGCTCACCCGGGCCACCGGGCTGCGCCCTTTCATCGACCGGCCGGCGGGCAAGCTCTCGGGCGGCATGAAGCAAAAGCTCGGGCTGTGCTGCGCGCTGATCCACGACCCGGACCTCTTGATCCTCGACGAGCCGACGACCGGCGTCGACCCGCTGTCGCGGCGGCAGTTCTGGGACCTCATCCGCACGCTGAGGAATGATCGGCCGGGCATGAGCGTCATCGTGGCGACGGCCTACATGGAGGAGGCCGCGTCGTTCGACTGGCTGGTGGCGATGGATGCCGGCCGGGTGCTGGCCACCGGCCCCGCAGGCGAGCTTCTGGCGCGCACCGGCACCACGACGCTGGAAGCGGCCTTCATCGCGCTGCTGCCCGCCGAGGTCCAGGCCGCGCACCGTGACGTGACGATCCCGCCGCGCACCGACGGCGACGGCTTGGCCATCGAGGCGGAGGGCCTCACCAAGCGCTTCGGCGCGTTCACCGCGGTGGATCATGTGAGCCTGGCCATCGAGCGCGGCGAGATCTTCGGATTTCTCGGCTCCAACGGCTGCGGCAAGACCACCACCATGAAGATGCTGACCGGACTGCTGCCGCCGAGCGAAGGCTGGGCGCGGCTGTTCGGCAATGCGGTCGATGCCGACGATCTCGCGACGCGCCGGCGCGTCGGCTACATGTCCCAGGCGTTCTCGCTCTACACCGAGCTGACGGTGCGCCAGAACCTCGCCCTGCACGCCCGGCTGTTCCAGGTGCCCGCCGCCGAGATCGGACTGCGGGTGACCGAGACGATCGGCCGCTTCGATCTCACCGACGTCGCCGACGCCCTGCCCGACGCACTGCCGCTCGGCCATCGCCAGCGGCTGTCGCTCGCCGTCGCGACGATCCACAAGCCCGACATGCTGATCCTCGACGAGCCGACCTCGGGCGTCGATCCGATCGCCCGCGACGCGTTCTGGCAGCTGCTGGTCGATCTCTCCCGCAACGACCGGGTGACGATCTTCATCTCGACGCACTTCATGAACGAGGCGGAGCGCTGCGACCGCATCTCGCTGATGCACGCCGGCCGGGTGCTGGTCAGCGACGCCCCCGCCGCGATCGTCGCCGAACGCGGGGCGGCGTCGCTGGAGGACGCCTTCATCGCCTATCTGGAAGAAGCCGTCGCCGGCGATACCACCGGCGACGATGCGATGCCCGCCACCGACGTGCCGGCGGACCGCGCGATGACCCCGCCGGAGCATCCTCCGGCGAGCTGGCGGCACGTCTTCGATCCGCGCCGGATGCTCAGCTATTCGCGGCGCGAGGCGCTCGAACTCCGGCGGGATCCGATCCGGCTGACGCTGGCGATCGTCGGCTCGCTGATCCTGATGTTCGTGATGGGCTACGGCATCAGCCTGGACGTCGAGGACCTGACTGTCGCCGTCCTCGACCGGGACGACACCACGGTCAGTCGCGACTATGCCCAGACGCTCGCCGGCTCGCGCTATTTCGTCGAGAAGCCGGCGATCGGCAGCTACGCCGAGCTCGACCGGCGGATGCGCGACGGCGAACTCAGCGTCGCCATCGAGATCCCGTCCGGCTTCGCCCGCGACATCTCGCGCGGCCGCGACGTGGCCGTCGGCGCGTGGATCGACGGTGCGATGCCGACCCGGGCCGAAACGATCCTCGGCTACGTACGCGGCATGCACGCGACCTGGCTGTCGCAGAAGGCGACGGAGACCGGCAACGCCGCGCTGGTGGCGGAACCGGCGACCGTGGAGATCCGCTACCGCTACAATCCCGACGTGAAGAGCCTGGTGGCCATGGTGCCGGCGGTGATCCCGATCCTGCTCATGCTGATTCCGGCAATGCTGGCGGCGCTCAGCATCGTGCGGGAGAAGGAGCTCGGCTCGATCGTCAACTTCTACGTCACGCCGACGACGCGGCTGGAGTTCCTGCTGGGCAAGCAGTTGCCCTACGTGATCGTGTCGATGGCGAGCTTCCTGATGCTGGTGGTGGCGGCGGTGACCGTCTTCGACGTGCCGATGAAGGGCAGCTTTGCGACGCTGTTCGCCGGCGCGCTCATCTACGTCACCGCCTCCACCGCCGTGGGGTTGCTGATCTCGACCTTCATGAGGAGCCAGATCGCCGCGATCTTCGGCACCGCGATTCTGTCGATCCTGCCGGCGGTCAGCTTCTCCGGCATGACCGACCCGGTCGCCTCCCTGGAGGGCTTCGGACGGGTGGTCGGCGAGATCTATCCGACCACCCATTTCCTGACGATCGCCCGCGGCACCTTCTCCAAGGCGCTCGGCTTCTCCGACCTGCACGCCCCGTTTGCGGCGCTGCTGATCGCCGTGCCCGTGCTGCTGCTGGTGACCTCCGCCCTGCTCCGCAAGCAGGAGCGCTAGCGATGCGGCTCTCCAACGTCTTCCAGCTCGGCATCAAGGAACTGCGCTCGATCGCCCGCGACCGGACGATGTTGATCCTCATCGTCTATGCGTTCTCCGTGGCCATCTACATCGCCGCGAGTTCGATGCCGGACTCGCTCAACCGCGCGCCGATCGCCATCGTCGACGAGGACCGCTCGCCGCTGTCCCAGCGCATCACCGACGCCTTCTACCTGCCGTACTTCGTGCCACCGAAGCTCATTGGCCACGGCGAGATGGACGCGCGCATGGACGCCGGCACCGACACCTTCGCCCTCGACATTCCGCCGAACTTCCAGCGCGACGTGCTGGCCGGACGGCAGCCGGCGATCCAGCTGAACGTCGACGCCACCCGGATGACCCAAGCCTTCACCGGGTCGTCCTACGTGCAGACCATCGTCTCCGACGAGGTCGCCGCCTTCGTCCAGCGCTACCGGGACAACGCGCCGCTCGCCATCGACCTTGTGCCCCGCACCCGCTTCAATCCGGAGATGAACAAGTCCTGGTTCGGCTCGATCATGGAGATCATCAACAACGTCACCTTGCTCTCCATCGTGCTCACCGGAGCGGCCCTCATCCGCGAGCGCGAGCACGGCACCATCGAGCATCTGCTGGTGATGCCGGTGACCCCGCTGGAGATCATGACGGCAAAGGTGTGGGCGATGGGGCTGATCGTGCTCGTCGCCACCGCCTTTGCGCTCATCGTGATCGTGCAGGGGCTGCTCGCCGTCCCGATCCAGGGCTCGGTGCCGCTGTTCATGGCGGGCGCGGCGCTGGAGATCTTCGCCTCCACCGCGCTGGGCATCCTGCTTGGCACGGTGGCGCGCTCGATGCCCCAGTTCGGGCTGCTGCTGATCCTGGTCCTGTTGCCCATGGAAATGCTGTCCGGCGCCATGACGCCGCGGGAAAGCATGCCGGAGTTCGTGCAGGTGGTGATGCTGGCGGCGCCCAACACCCATTTCGTGCTGCTGGCCCAGGCGATCCTGTTCCGCGGCGCCGGCATCGGCGTGGTGTGGCCGCAGTTCGTGTCGCTGGCGGCGATCGGCGCGATCCTGTTCACCATCTCGCTGACCCAGTTCCGCAGGAGCATCAGCACCATGGTCTGAACGGTGCCGGTCCCTCCGGGGAGGCTCCCCGTCACCGCCCTTTGGTCCCGCCGCCGCCCTCTCACCCTTGGGTAGAAACCCGCCCGCCCCCACGCTTCCGCCTGCCGAACAGGCCGGGAAGAGCTGCTGCAATCGATTGCATTTCGGCGACCGGATCGCTAGCCTGTCGCCACTGACCTTGCAGCCCCGGAAGAGGGCGCAGTGCCGGTCCATCCGTGGGCCGGCCACCCCGACAGCCTCGTCCGATCGGCCGGCAACGGCGATCGCGAGGACGCGGGTCCAATTCAACAGGCGAGCCGTTCCCGGCCGTCCGATCGCCGCGATCCGGACGGGAAGCGCTCCAGGGAGAATGCGCCATGCTGACGCTCGATCGACGGACCATGCTTGCCGGCATGATCACCGCGACCGCCGCCGCCCCGCTGACGACATCCGGAGCGAGGCAGACGGTGCGCGCCGTCGACACCGCGCCGCGGCGCGGCCGCTCCGCCCACGTCTGAGCCCGATCCGCCCTGCCCGACGGCAGGGATCGCCGATCTCCGGCGGCCGCAACGCGCCGCCGTCGCTCCCTGCCCCTCCCACCTCATGAGTCGTCCATGACCGCAGCCGGCCATCCGGAGACCGCCCCCGCCACTTCCCGGCTCGACCGGCTGACAGGCTTCGTGCCGCTTGCGCTCTCGGTCATCGCATCCAGCACCATCGTGGTGATGATGCTGGCCATCTGCGCCGACATCGCGCTGCGGTTCCTGTTCAACCGGCCCATCTACGGGGTCACCGACTTCGTCGCGAACGGCATCGTCGCCTGCGTCTTCCTGCAGTTGGGCGCGACGATCCGCAACGAGCGGCTGATCGGGGTGGAGTTCATCCTCGCCCCGCTGACGACCTACCGGCCGATGGTGGCCGCGGTGCTGAACACGCTGTTCTTCGCCACCGCCACCTTCCTGTTCTACCGGATGTTCGCCTACCTGCTGGAGGACTTCGTCGACGCCTACGTGAGCGGCGAGTTCGACGGGGCGGTCGGCGCCTACCAGATGGCGCTGTGGCCGTTCAAGCTGGCGGTGGCGATCGGCGCGGCGGTGGCCCTGTTCGAGGTGGTGCGGCGCATGGGGCTGTCGCTCAGCACGGCGATCCGCCTCGGCCGCGACGACCTCGGACGCAACATCGTCCCGCTGGCCATCGTGCTGGCGTTCGTCGTGGGCGCGGTGCTGCTGTTCGGCTATGGCGGCCTCGACCGGGTGACACTGGGCATCGCATGCTTCCTGGGCCTGCTCCTGCTGGTCACCTGCGGCATGCCGATCGCCTTCGCGCTGCTGGCCATGTCGTTCATCGGCGTCTGGCTGGCGCGCAACAACATCGTCGTCGCCGACAACGCCCTCGGCATCGCCGCCAGCGGCGCCATCAAGTCGTTTGAGTTCGGCGTGGTGCCGCTGTTCGTGCTGATGGGGCTGATCCTCGACAAGGCCGACGTCGGCCGTGACGCCTTCCAGGTGGCCGTGCTGGCGCTGCGCCGGGTGCGCGGCGGCCTCGGCATCGCCACCGTCGCCGCCAACGCGGTGTTCGCCTCCATCACCGGCTCGTCGATCGCATCGGCCGCCGTGTTCAGCCGGATCGCGGTGCCGCCGATGCTGGAGACCGGCCACACGCGCCGCTTCGCCGTCGGCACCGTCGCCGGCTCCTCTGTGCTCGGGATGCTGATCCCGCCGAGCCTGCTGCTGATCATCTACGGCCTGCTCGCCGAGGTCTCGATCGGCTCGCTGTTCATCGCCGCGATCGTGCCGGGCATCCTGCTCGCCTGCGCGTTCTCGGCGCTCATCCTGGTGCTCGCCCGCTTCTTCCCCGGCTTCACCGGCGAGGCCGCGCCGCTGGCGGAATACGAGGCGATGTCGGCAGCGGGCATCGCCGGCCGGCTGCTGCCGGTGGTGTTCATCGTGTTCGTGGTGATGGGCGGCATCTACGGCGGCGTCTTCGCGCCGACCGAGGCGGGTGCCGCCGGCGCCTTCGGCGCGCTGGTGGTGGGGCTCGCCCGCCGCAAGCTCACCTGGAAGGTGATGCGGTCGCTGGCGCTGGAGACCGGCTACATCACCGCCGGGCTGCTGTTCCTGATCATCGCCGCAAACCTCTACGGCCGGATGCTGACGCTGACGACGATCCCGATGCAGATGACGGAGTTCATCGCCTCGCTCGACGTCAACCTGCTGGGCTTCATGCTGCTCTATCTGGCCGTGGTGGTGTTGCTCGGCATGATCCTCGATTCCGTCTCGATCATGCTGATCATGCTGCCGATGGCGCTGCCGGTGGTGAGTGCGCTCGGCGGCGACCTGATCTGGTTCGGCATCGTCACCGTGATCGCCATCGAGATCGGACTGCTGACGCCACCGTTCGGGCTGAGCGTGTTCGTGGTGAAGGGCTCGCTGCCACCGGGCTTCGTGTCGCTGTCCGACATCTTCTCCGGCGCGGCGCCGTTCGTCATCACCATGGTGCTGGTGACCATTCTCCTGGTGCTGGTTCCGGCGATCAGCACCGTGTTCCTGTAACCTTTCGACAGACGAGGCAGGCACGATGGCCTTCACACTCATCAAGGGTGGCCAGGTGGTCACCATGGATCCCGACCTCGGCGACTTCACCCGAGCCGACGTCCTCATCGAGGACGACGTCATCCGTGCGGTGGGCCCGGACCTCAACGCACCGGAGGGCGCCGCCGTCATCGACGCGCACGACCGCATCGTCATGCCGGGCTTCGTCAACGCCCACATCCACACCTGGCAGACCGGGCTGCGCGGCCTGGGCAGCGACTGGACCGGGACCAACTATTTCCGCGCCATGCACGCGGGGCTCGCCGGCTTCTTCACGCCCGAGGACATCTATCTCGCCAACCTGATGGGTGCGCTCAACCAGATCAACGCCGGCGTCACCACCCTCGTCGACTGGCACCACAACAACCCGACGCCGGATCACACCGACGCCGCAGTGGACGGCCTCATGCAGGCCGGCATCCGGGCGGTGTTCCTGCACGGGTCGCCGAAGCCGGATCCCAAGCCCGGCCAGAAGCCCTACACCGAGATCCCCATGCCGCGCTCCGAGGTCGAGCGGCTGCGCAAGGGCCGGCTCGCCAGCGACGACGCGCTGGTGACCATGGGGCTCGCCATCCTCGGCCCCCAGATCGGCACCGAAGAGGTGCTGCTGGAGGACCTGCGGCTCGGCCGGGAGTTCGATCTCGTCACCTCCATGCACCATTCCCAGGCGATGATGAACGCGCCGGACGGCTACCAGCGTGCCGAGGCCGAGGGGCTGATCGACCGGCGCTTCAACGTGGTGCACGGCAACGAACTCACCGACGCGGACCTCTCCCGCCTCGTCGACAACGGCGCCAGCTTCGCGGTGACGGCGGAGGTGGAGATGCAGATGTGCTACACGGACCCGCTGTCGGGGCGGCTGCTCGTCATGGGCGGGCCGATCGCGCTGGGGTCGGACGTCGAAAGCGCCTTCGCTGCCGACATGTTCGCCGTGACCCGGCTGTCCCTGCAGACCGAGCGGCACCTGACCAGCCTGCGCATGAAGGCGGTGAGCGGCGAGCGCCCCCATCCGATTCCGGTGACGGTCAAGCAGGCGCTCGGCTGGGCGACCACGGGCGGCGCCCGCGCCTTCCGGCTGGAAGATCGGGTCGGCGCGCTGGCGCCTGGCAAGAAAGCCGACATCGTGCTGCTGCGCGCCGACGACCTGAACATGATCGGCGTGCAGGAGCCGGCCAACGCCGTGGTCTGCTACGCCAATCCAGGCAACGTCGACACCGTGCTGGTGAACGGACGGGTGATGAAGCGCGACGGCAAGCTGCTCGTTGACGGGATCGGCGAAATGGCGGACCGCCTCGTGGCGTCGGGCCGCCGCATCGTCGCCGACTTCAAGGCGAACGCGCCCACCGCCAGCTTCGCCTGAGCTTTCCTCCCCGGTGTGCCGGGGAGAACGGATCGACCAGAACGGGTCGACCCCGATCAGTGGGCGTGGCCGTGTGGCGGCGCGGTGCCGGGGGTGCAGATCTCGGCCTCGGCGACCGTCTCCCGCCCCGGCGCTTCCAGCTCGACGGTGGCGTGGCCGACGCCGAACTCGTCGGCAAGGCGGGCCCGGATGCCGGCCGCCGCCATCGCGGCGTCGGCATCGTCGGCGACCACCGCGTGCAGGGTGACCAGCACCTTTTCCTCCGACAGCGACCACAGATGCACGTGGTGGATCTTCTCCACCCCCGGCACGCTGGCGGTGAGATCGGCGGCGATCTTGGCGGGCTCGATGCCGCGCGGCGCCCCTTCCAGCAGGATATGGGCGGATTCGCGCATCAGCCGGATCGTCGTGCGCAGGATCAAGAGCCCGACCAGGATCGACAGGATCGGGTCGATCATCGTCCAGCCGTAGAACAGGATGACGCCGCCGGCGATGATCGCCGCGACCGACCCGAGCAGATCCGACAGCACGTGCAGCACGGCGGCGCGGATGTTGAGGCTCTCCTTGTTGCCGCCCGACAGCACCAGGAAGGCCGCGACGTTCACCAGCAGCCCGAGCCAGGCGACGATGAGGAGCGGGATCGAGGCCACCGGCTCCGGCGCGGCGATGCGCCCGGCCGCCTCGATGAAGATCCAGACGGTCAGCAGCAGCAGCACGATCGCGTTGGCGAAGGCGATCAGCACCGGCATCCGGTGATGACCGAATGTAAGCTCCGGCGTCGCCGGCTTGCGGAGCTGGCGAAACGCCCACCACGCCAGGAACAGCGCGACGGAATCGGTCATCATGTGGGCGGCGTCGGCGAGCAGCGTCAGCGAGTTGGCGATGATGCCGCCGGCCGCTTCGGCGATCATGAAGCCGCCGGTGAGAATCGCCGCGATCAGCGTCGCGCGCTCGTTTTCCGACGCATGGCTGTGCGAATGGCCGCCGCCGTGGGAATGGCCGTGGCCGTGACCGTGTTCGTGCGCTGCCATGGTGTCCTTTCGGCGCTTCGGCACGCCCCTGGCGAGCCGCTTCAGATCCGCTGGCCGCCCCGATCCAGCAAGGCTCCAGTCCGCACGGTGCGAGCATTTCCCTGTCGTCACGACAGGCCTCCCTCCGACGCGCAATGCTCTACGGGATCGGCGCCGGGAGCTCAAGATCCCAGCGTCCATTTTTCTTGTGACGATCCGACGAACATCGCGAAAAATCGCGCAAACCTGCGGATGCACAAAGCAAATCGTCACGGAAGACGAAAGAGTAACTTTATAACACCTCTCGTCTTCCGCCGTTTTCCATCGCGCAGGTCCCGGAAGAAGCATCCCCCTCCGCTCGTCGCACGGGCCGCGACGACAGGCTTCCGGCACGGACCGGTACGTCTCGACCGCCGGAGGGCGAGTCGGTCATAGTCGCCGGGACCCGCTGCCGCCGGAGACCGGCCGATGCCCGCGCCTGCGCACCGACGCCTTCGCACCGCCCTCGTGCTGCTGCTGTTGAGCACCGCCGCGGCCGCCGCCGCGGACGATGCGGCACCCGCCCCGCGGCCGGATCCCGACGCGCCGGCGCCCGCCGGCATCGTCGAGCTCGAGGCGCTCCCGACCCCGCTGCCGGAGCGAAAGCCCGCCGTGCCAGACGGTTACGTGTCGCCCCCGCCGGACCTCTCCCAGCCGGCGCGCTACCTGTTCGGCGCCGAAACCGCCCCGGCGCCGCTGGCGACACGGTCGATCGGCTCCTACGCGCGCGGCTGCCTCGCCGGCGCCGTGGCGCTGCCCGTCGACGGGGCGACCTGGCAGGTGATGCGGCTGTCGCGCAACCGCAACTGGGGCCATCCGAAGCTGGTCGCCTATCTGGAACGGCTGGCGGCGGACGCGCCCGAGCTCGGCTGGAACGGGCTGCTCGTCGGCGACATGGCGCAACCGCGGGGCGGCCCGATGCTGACCGGCCACGCCAGCCACCAGATCGGCCTGGACGCCGACATCTGGCTGACGCCGATGCCCGACCGCACCCTCTCGCCGGACGAGCGCGAGGAGATGAGCGCGGTGTCGATGCTCAAGGACGCCGGCATGAGCGTCGATCCGGCGATCTGGACCGATGCCCACGCCCGCCTGATCGCGCGCGCCGCCTCGGACCCCGAGCTGGAGCGGATCTTCGTGCACCCGGCGATCAAGCGCGCGCTCTGCGACGGCGCGGCCGACGATCCGGCCGCTGCCGAGTGGCTGCGCCACGTGCGACCCTGGTATGGCCATCACTACCATTTCCACGTCCGCCTGAAGTGCCCCGACGGCGACAGCAGCTGCCGCGACCAGGCACCGCCGCCGCCGGGCTCGGGATGCGGGGCCGAGCTGGCGTGGTGGTTCACCGACGCGCCCTACGAGCCGAAGCCCGGTGCGCCGTCGAAACCGACCGAGACGATGCTGCCGGACCTGCCTGCCGCCTGTCGCACCGTCCTCCTGGCCGAGTAGGCACGCTTGCCGGAATCACTGCCGTGGCGCAAGCCGGAGGGGCCGCTCGCTCGTGAACCGGTCGACCGCGCTCGACGTAGAACGGCGGATAGAAGCCTGGAGCCTGTCCCCCGACCATGGCAACCGGCCAGATCGGGCGCGGCTCTCGTTGGGACGAGACCCGTGGGCACCGTGATCGATCAACGCATGACGGCCCATATCGACGGCGATTTCGTCGTCTTTCTGATCGGGGTGCGTTTCAACAAGCCGTGGAAGGTCCACAAATGGCTGCCCGTGGTCCGGGCCATGATGCGGATGACGGCCGAGCTGGACCGCCTGCCCGCCGCGGAGACGGGCTTCCTGGGACGGTCAGGCGCCGGCCCCGGCACAATGGTCCAGTATTGGCGGAGCTTCGACCACCTGGAGGCCTATGCCCGCTCAACAAATGCGGCACATTTTCCGGCCTGGACCGCCTTCAACCGTCGGATGAAGGCCAGCCGCGGCGACGTCGGCATCTGGCACGAGACGTTTGTGATCAGGTCCGGAGAGTACGAGACGCTGTATTCCGGCATGCCACCGTTCGGCTTGGGGAAAGCCGCGGAGCTGGTTCCGGCCACCGGCACCCGAAGCGAGGCCCGGGCCCGCATGACCGGCTGAGCCGACGCCGCCGCTCAATCCGCACGGATGGCATCCCGGAACGCCTTCGGCTTGTCGGCATAGAGCTTTGCGCCGAGCCGGAACGCCTTCTTCTGCAGCTTGGCCCGCCGCGCGTCGATCACCTCATGGAGGCGATCGGCCGTGCGGCCGTCTCCGGCCAGCAGCGGATCGTCCAGGAGCCGGGCGGCAAGAACGGCATGATCGTGCTCGACGCCGAGAAGTTCACCGAGGGCGTCCAGGTCGGCCACGACCTTCTTCGCCGTCGCCTTGCCCGCTCCTTTCACCATGCGGCTCAGATGGTAATGATGCTTCACGCGCTTGCGCCAGTCGTGAAACGGCTGTTCGCCGCGGCCGGACCCTGCCACCGCCATTGCCTTGCGGGCGGCCTTGTAGGCGCGCGCGAGCTCGGTGCGGAACAGCGTCTTGCCGTCGTCGGGCTCGGCCATGGCCTCGGCTTCCGCCTGGGCGGTCCGCAGCCGCGCCATGACCGCCTCGACCGGCGTCGCCGTCGCGTGGGCCGCCTCCGCCTCGCGGGCGACGCGCACCGCGATGTCTCCGATCACCGGCCTGAGCTTGCCCGGCGCATGGTCCACCAGGTTGGCGGCGGTGGCGGCCATGACGTCGAGGTCGCGGGTTCCGGACAGGTCGCCGGCGGCAGCGCGCAGATCGGCCCGGCGGCGCGCGTAGTCGCCGCCCAAGTGGGGCTTCAGGACGCGCAGGAGCGAGCGCGCGCGCTTCAGCTTGCGACGGGCGGCGTGGACGCGGGCCTCTTGCGGGCGCGCCGCGTCACCGAGCGCGGCCACCGCGTCGGCAAGATCCGCGACCAGCAGGCGCTTGAGCTCGCGCCCCGCATCGTCCGATTTCAGCAGCAGTTCCGGCATGCGGCGCGCGCCCTCTCCGACCCGGTCGGCGCGCCCCGGCGGTCACGAAGCCGGCGCGCCGAGGCCCGTCGGGCAACTCACACCGGTTCCGCCGAGACCGCAATAGCCATGCGGAACCTTGTGCAGATATTGCTGATGGTAGTCCTCGGCATAATAGAACGGCGCGTCGGCATGGATTTCGGTGGTGATCGGCGGGAAGCCGCGGGCGGCCAGCGCCTTGCCGTAGGCGGCCTTGGAGACCTCGGCGGCGGCGTGCTGGGCCTCGGTGCTGGTGAAGATCGCGGAACGGTACTGGGTACCGACGTCGTTGCCCTGGCGCATGCCCTGGGTCGGGTCGTGACCTTCCCAGAACGCCTTCAGGAGCGCCTCGAAGGAGATCACGGCCGGGTCGTAGACCACCTTCACGCCTTCGGTGTGGCCGGTCTGGCCGCTGCACACTTCGTTGTAGGTGGGGTTCGGCGTCGGACCGCCGATGTAGCCGACGGCGGTGACCCAGACCCCGTCGAGCTGCCAGAACAGGCGTTCCGCCCCCCAGAAGCAGCCGAGCCCAAACACCACCGTCTCGGTGCCGTCCGGATAGGGGCCCTTCAGGGGCCGGCCGTTGACGGCATGCAGCTCGGCAGTGGGGATCGGCTCCGGGCGGCCGGGCACCGCATCCGCGCTCGACGGCAGCGACAGCTTCTTCGACAGCATGGTCAGGAGAGACATGGGTTCACCTCGTTCGTTGAAGCGGCGCCGGAGACCGGAGGCCGGCAGGGACGACGCGGCCCCTGGCCGCCAGGGCTCCCGCACTGCCCTGCATCCTATCTGGGGGGCGCGAGCACGCGCGCAAGCACCAGCAGCAAGATACCGAGCACGCCCAGCACCGCCCAGCCCGGCGCCACCAGCAGGCCCTGGATGTAGGGATCCCAGAGCGCCGGGCTGATATAGCGCTGCACCACCGCCTGGGAGACGTTCAGGCTCGCCGGATCGATCGCGTACCACCACGTCCCGAGCGCCGTGGAAGCGTTGCGGCCGATCTGGACGCTGTGGAAGACATCGTAGCCGCCGGCAGCGAGGCCCGCCAGCACCAGGACCCAGCCGGCAAGCTGCAGCGGCAGGCTCAGCATCCAGAGGAATGCGCGCATCGGATCCCTTCTCCGCGGCCGTTGCCGGGCCGCTGGAGCGGCATGAGGAAAGCGGAAACCGATTTTCCGTCCGCATCCCGCTCCAGGTTATAAGCGTCGATCCCGTTTCATGAGACCAGGTCGATCAGACTTGGTCTCATCGTGAATTGCCGTCTGTATCGCGCCGTCCGGGGCGGACCGGCCGAAGACGCGACGCCCGGCCCGCCGGGCCCGTGCGCCGTCTCGTCGCCGACCGGACCGCCGACGGACAGCGCTCCGCGCCGGTGGTTCCGGCCGCCCGTTCCGGTCGCCGTGATCGCCGCAGGCTGCGGCGAGCCAGTCGGCCCGGGTGCGGGCGCCACAGCCGGGCGAGCCAGGGGTAAACGAGGATCGGGCGCCATCGGCCCGGTCCGCTCATCCCGTCTCGCTTGCCGCCCTTCCCTGAGGGCCACCGGCCGATCTCGACGCACGCCCTTGCGTTGTCGCCGATGCGGCCGGGCCCGTCCAGCGCCACGGCAGTCGACAGGTGCTGCCGGCCGGTGCGCCCGGGCCCGCACCGGCGGCCATCGCCGTCGCGGCCCGCCGGCCAGGAGCCCGGCCCCGCCCATGCGGGATGACGTGGCATTGCCGCTGCCTGCCGTCCGCATGGGTCGCGCCGGGAGTTGACCCATACCCTGCCTGGCGTCCTGCCGATCCGGCCCGAGGAAGGATGCCTGAGGCCGCGCGCCGCTCCGCGCGATCGCGACCGGCAGCATGCCGGGAAGCCATGTCTCCCTTTCACGCGCCGGGCAGCGGATCGGATCACCGGCCGACCAAACCGCCGCCTCCGACGCGGTTCTCGTTGGGGAACGTGCACGTCAGGCGTCTTTGCTCTTGAACGCCGGCCCGCGGATCGGCTAGACCCTGCACTCTCCTTCGATCAAGGACGCGTCATGACGCCCCGGCGGCGCGCGCAGCCTCGATCGGACGAGACGCGGATCTGGGAGGCCGGCGCAGCGCGCCCCGTCTCCTGTCGCGTCGGAAGAGTGCTGGATGGGTGGCCGAGTGGTCGAAGGCGCACGCTTGGAAAGCGTGTAGGCGGGAAACTGTCTCGTGGGTTCGAATCCCACCCCATCCGCCATGCCCCTCCGAATAACCTACTGATATCTATAATTAATTCGTATTATCTTGACGCGGTTCGGCTTCCTGCGGCCTAATATCGTCCAACATTCTGTCCAACGTTGGATGCCGTCATGAATGATTTCCTCGGCCGCCGAGACGGCATCTGGTGCTACGTCCGACGCGTTCCCACCGAGTTCGCCGATCTCGATCGCCGCGGCATCATCAAGCTCTCCACAAAGGTCCGAATCGCCGACGATCCCCGCGCCATCCGAGCCCGGAAAGTTCTCTAATCGCATTGGTCAAGCTGGTTGATCGGGCTTTGCGCCCACGCCGGGTTCATGGTTCTCTCCGCGGTCGGTCTCGGTGGACCGCCG
>NZ_JBRJGW010000028.1:0-46821 GCF_053628695.1 Amorphus sp. MBR-141 | reverse complement strand
GCGGGCTGGGCGAGCGCGGCGAAGCTGCCGGCCACCGTCGGCGCCTGGACGAACACGAAGCTCTGGCCGAGGCTCGGGGTGAAGGTGTTGGTGGCCGCCCCCGCGATGCCGCGCAGCACCGGCGCCAGCGTGCCGCCGGCGGTGAACACCGAGCCGGCCCCCTGCACCAGGATGCGGTCGAAGTTGCCGGCGCCGTTGCCGGTGCCCGGCCCGTCGACCTCGATGGCCGTGGTGGCGGTCGACGTCAGCGTCACGTCGCCGGTGACGGTGAGCGTGCCGGGCGAATTGCCCGGCGCGAGCAGGCCGGCGACGGTGATGTTGGACACCACCGCCCCGGTGCCGGCGAGCGTGCCGCCCTGGTTGACGGCCAGGGTGGGCGTCACCAGCGAGCCGTCGACCGACAGCGTGCCGTCGTCGACGGCGGAGCTTTGCTGGAAGCTGGCGTCGCTGAGGACGGAGAGCGTGCCGGAACCGACCTTGTCGAGGCCGCCCTGGCTGGTGAAGTCGACGATCCAGGTGGTGTCGGAGCCGCCCGCGCCGACCGTGTAGGTGCCCGTCCCGGTCATGCCGACGGGCCCGACGGCGAGCGCCCGGTCGAGGCGCACCAGGCCCCAGCCGTAGACCGCATCGACGCCCGGCGCGCCCAGGTCCTGGGCCGTCAGGAACAGGATCTCGACGATCTCCGACGGGCTGAACGTCGGATAGGCCTCGATCAGAACCGCGATCGCCCCCGCAACGTTCGGCGCCGCCATCGACGTGCCGCTCATGTACTTGTAGCTGTTCTCAGGCACCGTCGAGTAGATGCCCCGGTCGCCAGGCAGGCCCGTCTCCGGAAAGTAGGGGGCCGGCTGGTCGCCGCCCGGCGCCGAGACGCACCATTCCCGGGCGACGCCGCACATCTGGGAATAGCTGGCGAGCTGGTTGTAGGCGTCGAGCGCGACCACCACGACGATGCGGCCGCGGGCGATGCCGTCGGACGCCTCCGCAGCCGCGAGCGCGGCTGCCGAGGTGAAACTGAGATCGAGACCGCTGCCGTGGTCGTCGTAGACGAGCGCCCCGACGGAATTGGTGGCGCTCTGGTTGGCCGGCTGAACGAACGGATAGAGACCGCCGCCGCTCGGGTTTTCCGAGTAGATCGGGCTTTCGAGGCGGGAATTTCCGGCGGCCATGACGATGATCTGGCCGGCGTCGAGGTTCCTGCGCATCGCCTGCGCCTCGGTCAGGTACGTCGACTGCGTCTCCGCGCTGCCCAGGTCCCAGGTGGTCGAGCCGTCGGCGGTATTGGGGCCGAAGCTCCCGTTGATCACCCGGACGTCCCGGAACTGGGAGAGATAGTTGAAAGCCTTCACCCAGGCGTAGTCGCTTCCCCCGATCGGGCTGCAGTCCTCATAGGGACCGCAACGCTCCAGGTCGAACGCCGATACAATGCCCTCGTCACCGACGACGTTGCCGCCCTGGGTGATCGCCTTGACCGCCAGAATGGTCGCGCCGGGTGCCACGCCCTGCATGCCGAAGCCGTTCTGACCGGCGCCGATGATGCCCGACACGTGGCTGCCGTGTTCGCCCTGGTCCAGCGAATCGGTGGGCGACTGGGTGAAGGCGTTGTCGATCTCCTCTTCCGTGGAGATCGGACACGTGGACGGGTCGCGGTTCTGGCAGACGACGGCGTTGTCCAACCAGTAGAGGAAGCTGGTGGAGCGCGGGTCGATCCGCCCTGCGAACTCGGGATGCACCGATCCGTCCGGGCGCATGTCGATGCCGGTGTCGATGACGCCGACGACCACGCCCTTGCCCGTCAGGCCCTTCGCGAGTGCGGCGTCGACGTGCATCGCCTCGAGGCTGTAGTTGCGCTGGTACTCCGTCAGCGACGCCAGCGGGATGGCCGCATTGCCCCCGGGATAGGGCGTCGGGTTCGCCTGCGGCAGGCCGCCGCTTCCGGCGGCTGCCGCCGGTTCGATGCCGGACAGCGAGGAGGCCGGATAGGCGGCCGCAAGGGACCGGCCGGCGGAGACCGCCCGGCCGATCGCCGCCGCGAGGTCCGGCCGCAGACCGACGGCTTCCGCGGCGACCGCGTCCGCCCGATCGGGCGTCAGCCGAACGTTCTCGACGACGCTGGCGATCAGCGAGCGGTCGCCGAAGTCGGCAGCCTGGGAGAGGGCATTGCGGAGGGGGCTGGCTGCAGGTTCCGGCACGGGTGGTGATGACTGGGCGAGCGCCGCCGGGGTCCCCGAAAGCAGTCCAGCCGCCAGCCAAACGGCCGCAACCCCGTGCGCAAGAACGCCGCTCCGCATCGCCACCCACCCTGCATCGGACACCAGCCGATCACCACACGGCAATCGGCCAAGTCTCTGTTATCGGATCCGAAATTGCGTCAGAGCGACGCCTGGTGCGAATACGTGAGTCCACCCGCCGGCGACAATGTCCTTTGACACGATTCGGTCGGTCGCAGACGAAGAAGGAAGGCACCGTCTCCCAAATGCAACAGTCGGCGGCACGACACCCGGGCAGGCGGATCTGTGCTCTAGGCCAGCGGACCTGACGGAACCCGCTCGCTTCGTCGAGCGTGGTCGGCCGCGCCCGTCCCTCGATGTTGCCCGGCTTCGGCACGGGGCCGCGCGGCTCCGACAGGATCGATGGGAGCCCCCTGGAGACGTCAGCCCCGAAGCTTGGCGTGCCGCTTCACGAGCTCCTCGCTGAGCTCGAGCACGGCGCGTGACATCGGGCGATCGGACCGTCGCACGAGCCCGCGCGATACCGTGTAGTCCTCGACCGGTCCGCCGGAGAGCACGCCGCTGGTCACATCCTCCTCGAGGGCGGACCGGGAGGCGACGAAGCAACCGACCCGCGCCAGGATCAGATCGCGGATCACCTGCCAGGCGTTGGTCTCCAGCACGATGTTGGGGGTCAGTCCGGCCAGGCCCATTCGCCGCTCGAGTTCGATACGGACCCCGTGAGGCCGGCGCGAGATCATCAGGGGCAGCCGCACCACCTCCTTGAGGCTGAAGGGCGTTCCAGCCGGACACGTCTCCGGAGGGGTGAACAGCCACATGGGCTCCTCGAACAGCCGGTGAATGACGAGATCGGGGTGCGGCGGCGGGGTCGTCACGATCGACAGGTCCAGGCCGTGCCCCAGAACCGCCTTGAGGAGGGAATCGCTCGACGCTTCCTCCAGCACGACCGAAACGCTCGAATACTTCGCAAGGAAATCGATCAGCGGGCTGAGCACCGTGGACCGCGCGAGCGACGGTGGACAGCCGAGCCGGACGGTGCCCGTGGGCGTTTCCGCGCGCGACAGCAGCTCCAGCTTGGTTTCCTCGATGGTGCGGAGCAGGAAGCGCGCGCGTTCCAACAGGAGCAGGCCGGCCTCCGTCAACTCCACCCCACGGCCGTGGCGCAGGAGCAGCGCCGACCCGATCTCGTGTTCCAGATTGCGGATCTGCCGGCTGAGCGCCGGCTGGGCGACGCCAAGCCTGACCGCCGCCGCGGTGAAGCTGCCGGTCTCCGCGATCTCGGCGAAATATTCGAGCTGGGCGATCTTCAGCGGACCCGTCCTTCTGCCGTCACCGTTGGTCGCCCCGACAAGGTATATCAGAACAGCATCGATTGGATGCTCAAATCATATTTGTCGCATGGCTCATTGCGGCATGACACTCGTGTGACCTGGAGGGCCCCGTCGCGCGAGCGCATCGGGCCGATGGGGGACCGAGGCCAGAGGGGAATGCGTGCGGCAGGCAAGCCGCACCGGAGCAACGGCCAAGCGTCCAAGTGCGGAAGCCAAACTGGGAGAGTTCCATGAAGCGATTGGCAATCTTGGCCGCCCTGTGCGCGGCGTGCGTCGGCGGCGCACCACTGGCCGCGTCGGCACAGGAAACGACGCTGAAGGCCGCCTATTTCATTCCGGCGGGCGACTCGCTCTTCCGCAAGGCCTTCGAGGACTTCGTCGCGGCGGTGAACGAAAAGGGCGCGGGCCTCGTCAAGATCGACGGCATCGTCGGTCCCGAGGCGCTTCCGCCGGCGCAGCTGGGCAGCGCCATGCGCAGCGGCATTGTCGACATCATCGGCGTTCCGCCGAGCTATCTGTCCAGCCTCGTTCCGGGCATCGAGGGGCTCAGCCAGCCGTCCATCGACCTTGCCGAGATGCGCACCAACGGCACGTGGGACGCGCTCACGAAGGCCCTCGCCGAGCGCGCCAATGCCTATCCGCTGGCACACTTCGGCGACGTCTCCTTCCACATCTTCTCCAACAAGCCGATCGAGTCCGTCGACGACCTGAAGGGCATGCGCGTTCGCACCACCAACACCTACCGCGCGTTCCTCGAGGCGGCCGGAGCGATCCCGGTCTCAACGTCCCGCGGCGAGATCTACACCTCCCTCGAGCGCGGGGTGGTCGACGCCTACATCAACATCCCCTCCGAAGTGAAGCCGAACGGCTGGCAGGAGGTCACCAAGTACCGGATCGATCCGGGCTTCTATGCCTCCACCGTGCTGATCGCCATCAACCTCGACACCTGGAACAAGCTCTCCGACGCGCAGAAGGCGTTCATGGAGGACATGGGCGCCTACACGGAGTCCGAGATCGCCCAGTCCCTGGTCGACGGCGATGCGGCGGCGGCCGACGACCTCGCCAGCGAAGGCATGGAGGTGATCACCCTCGACGAGGCGGAGGGCGACAAGCTGCGCACCCTCGCCTACGAGGCGTCGTGGGACAACATCGTGGAGCAGGCGCCGGAGTTCGGCGCCGAGCTGCGCGAGCTGATCTACAAGCCGTAGCGCGCGCCGGACCGGCGGCCAGTCCCGCCGGTCCCCCACCCCCTCCCCAACCTCGCGAAGGATGCGCGGATGTCCCGTGGCTATCACCGTCTCCTCGACGTGCTCGAATACATCCCGGGCCTGCTGATCGGCATCATCGCGCTGGCGATCGGCCTCGACGTCCTTCTGAGGAACCTGGGCTTCGTCGGCCTGAAGGGGATGATCGAGCTGATCGAGTACGCGCTGTTCGCGCTGACCTTCATCGGCATCACGCCGGCGCTGCGGCGCGGCGCCCACGTGTCCGTCGACATCCTCCTGATGAAGCTGCGCGGACCATCCCGCCGCATCCTGCTGCTCGTGACCCGCACGCTGAGCGTGCTCATCGCCGCAATGGTCTGCCTCGCCGCCTGGGTCGCGCTGCGCGACGCGATGTCGTCCGGGGCGATGATCTACAAGAACTTCATCTTCCCGGAGTGGGTCCTGTTTGCCGTGATCCTGGGGGGAATGCTGCTCTTCACCATCGAATGCCTGCGCCAGCTTGCCCGGCGGGACGCTGAAGACGCGGACGACGCTCCCCACGAAACCATCTCGGTTTGAGGCCCGCCCGATGAGCTGGGAAGCCGCCTTTCTCCTTCTGATGGCCGCCGTGATGGTCCCCATGTTTCTGGGGGTCCCCGTCGCGCTCGCCTTCTTCGGCGCGAACGTCATCGGGGCGCTCATCTTCTTCGGCGGAGAGGCTGGCCTCGCCCAGCTCGCCCGGAATTCCTACGAAGGGCTGATCAACTTCTCGCTGTCACCGATTCCGATGTTCGTCCTGATGGGCGAGATCATGTTCCAGACGGGCGTTGCGTTTCGGGCCATCGACGCGATCGACCGGCTGATCTTCCGGGTGCCGGGCCGCCTGTCGCTCGTCGCCGTGTCCTGCGGCACGGTGTTCGCGGCCCTGTCGGGATCGTCGATGGCCAACACTGCGCTGCTCGGCGGCACGCTGATCCCCGAAATGAGCCGGCGCGGCTATCATCCGGGGATGTCGCTCGGCCCGATCCTCGGGTCCGGCGGGCTGGCCATGCTGATCCCGCCGTCGTCGATGGCGGTGCTGCTGGGCAGCATGTCCGGCATCTCGATCACCGGCATCCTGCTCGGCGGCATCCTGCCGGCACTGATCATCGCCGGCCTCTACGTGACCTACATCATCGTGCGCTGCAGCCTCAATCCGGCGCTCGCACCGGTCTACGACGCGCCGCCGATGACCGCCTGGGAGCGCGTCCGGCCGTTCCTGGTCTACGTGCTGCCGCTGATGTCGCTCTTCGTACTGGTGGTGGGCAGCATCCTGACCGGGTTCGCGACGCCGACGGAATCCGCGGCACTCGGCGCGATCGGCGCCGTCATCGCCGCGGCCTGCTACCGCTGCCTCAGCTGGAAGGCGCTCAACAAGGCGCTCGTCCAGACCGGAAAGATCACCGTCACGATCTTCTTCATCATCGCCGCCTCGCTGACCTTCTCGCAGATCCTCGCCTTTTCCGGCGCCACCGGCGGCATGCTCTCGCTGCTGAACTCCTTCGAGCTCACCCCGCTCGTGGTGGTGCTTGGCATGCTGATCGTCGTCCTGATCCTCGGCTGCCTGATGGATCCGCTCTCGATCATCCTGATCACCCTGCCCTTCTTCATCCCCCTTGTCCGCCAGGTGGGTGTCGAACCGGTCTGGTTCGGCGTCCTGATGCTGGTCGCACTCGAGGTCGGGCAGACGACGCCTCCCTTTGGCCTGCTCCTGTTCACCATGAAGAGTGTCGCGCCGCCGAGCACGACGATGCGCCAGATCTACATGGCGGCGGCGCCCTTCACCCTCATGCAGATGATCGCGATCGCGCTGATCGTGGCGTTTCCGCTGCTGGGAACGTGGCTGCCGAACCTCTCCCGATGACCGATCCCGAGACCTCCTTTTCAGCGGTGGAGCCATCTGCCGCCGCCCCTGCGGAGAGCAACATGCGCGTGCCGAACGACATCGAGCGCCCCTTGCCGACCGATGCCGACAGCCACTGGGGAAGCGACGCGATCGCGGCCCTGCTGCGCGACCTCGGCCTGAAGTACGTGGCGTTCAATCCGGGGGCGAGCTTCCGCGGCCTGCACGACAGCCTCGTCAACTTCAACGGAAACCGCGACCCGCAGATGCTGCTTTGTCTGCACGAGGAGACCGCGGTGGCGCTCGCCCAGGGATACGCGAAGGTCACCGGCGAACCGATGGTCGCCATCCTGCACTCCAATGTCGGCCTGCTGCATGGCTCGATGGGCATCTTCAACGCCTGGGTCGACCGGATGCCGATGCTGGTGCTCGGCGCGACCGGACCGGTCGATGCGGCGAAGCGGCGACCCTGGATCGACTGGATCCACACCGCCCAGGACCAGGGCGCCATGGTCCGCCCGTTCGTGAAATGGGACGATCAGCCGGCATCCGTACCGGCGACGCTGGAGGCCGTCCTGCGCGCCAACCTCCTCGCCCGGACGGCGCCCCACGGACCGACCTATGTCTGCATGGACGCCACGGTCCAGGAAGAGGCGCTTTCCGCCCTTCCCGCCATGCCGGACGTGAAGCGGTTCATGCCGCCGGCCCCGGCGCGCCCCGGCCGGGAGGCCGTGGCAGCGGCCGCCCACCTCCTGAAGTCCGCCCGTGCGCCCGTGATCCTCGCCGGCCGCGTCACGCGCTCCGGCGGCGGATGGCGGCGCCGGGTCGCGCTTGCCGAGACGCTTGGCGCCCGTGTGATCAGCGATCTGAAGACCGCGACGAGCTTTCCGACCGACCACCCGCTCCACGCCGGCGCGCCCGGCTATTTCCTCGATCCCGATGCCCGGGCGGCCGTGCGCGACGCCGACGTGATCCTGAGCCTGGACTGGATCGATCTGGCAGGCACGCTGAAGACGGTGTTCGGCAGCGACGGACCTTTGGGCGCACGCATCGTCCAGGCATCCATCGACCACACGCTCCATGGCGGCTGGAGCAAGGACCACCAGGCACTGCCGCCCGTCGATGTCCATCTGGCGAGCGATGCCGATGCCGCCGTTGCCGATCTCTGCGACTCACTTGGCATCGTCACGCCGGCCGAGACGGCGATCGAAGATCTCCCGACGGCGCCGATCCAGACCGACGTCGATCCGGCCGAACGCATGGATGTGCCGGGCCTCGCCGCCGCATTGGGGCGCGGCCTGGAAGGAGAGACGGTAACATTCGCCAAGCTGCCGCTTGGATGGGACGGCGCGCTCTGGCATTTCCGCCACCCGCTCGACTATCTCGGCGGCGACGGAGGCGGCGGTCTCGGGTCGGGCCCCGGCATCGCCGTGGGGGCCGCACTCGCGCTCAGAGGCTCGGGACGCCTGCCTGTGGCGGTCCTCGGCGACGGCGATTTCCTGATGGCCTCCTCCGCCCTTTGGACCGCCGCGCACTACGAGATTCCCCTCCTCGTCGTGGTCTGCAACAACGCCGCCTTCTACAACGACGAGGTGCATCAGGAGCGCATGGCGCGCGAACGCGGGCGCCCCGTCGAGAACAAGTGGATCGGTCAGCGGATCGCAAATCCCGAGGTCGACATCACCGGCCTCTCACGGTCTTACGGGGCCGATGCGATCGGGCCGGTCTTTACCGGCGATGACCTTGCCGATGCGGTCGCGCAAGGGATTCGCGTCGTCCGGCAGGGGCGCGTCTGCGTCATCGAGGCCCGCGTTCTTCCGGGCTACTCGAAGGCGATGGCGACCAGCCTCAACCGTAAGCCCTCCTGAGCGACGCGCCCCGCGTCACCGCTCCAACACGATCTTGCGAGGCAACCGCCAATGCCCACCGCCGACCGACCGGACGATCTGCTCGCCGACCTCGCCCGCGCGTCCCGCATCCTGGAGATGGAGGGCCACGGCGACATGACGCTCGGCCACCTCTCCCTGCGCGATCCGCACGGCCGCGGCCTCTGGCTGAAGCGCAACGCCGCCGGTCTCGGCGAAATACAGGGTCCCGACGATTTCATCCTGATCGACTTTGCCGGCAATCAGCTTGCGGGTGACGGGGGGCGCCATTCCGAATGGGTCATCCACAGCGAGCTTCTGCGGGCGAGACCGGACGTGCAGGTCGCCGCCCACACCCATCCGTTCCATGCCTGCGTCTTTTCGGCCTCGCCGGATCCGCTCCTGCCGTTCACCCTCGACGCGGACTACTTCGCCGAACTGCCCCGGCACGAAGGCACGGCAGCGCTCATCAACACCCCGGAGCTCGGTGCCGACCTCGCGGCGGCCCTCGGCCCCACCGCCTTCGCGATCATGATGGCCAACCATGGGGTGACCTTCTGCGGCACGTCGATCCCGCACGCCACGATGATCGGCGTGTTCCTGGAACGGGCCTGCCGGGCGCACGTGGTCGGCAGCGGATCGGGCATGACCTGCGCGTTCCCCGACGCGGCCGAACGCGCGCTCCGGCACCGCCAGATCATGCAGCCGACCCACATCGCGCATTCCTGGAACTACTACGTCCGCAAGCTCCAGGATCGGAGGGCAGACGCCGGGATGCCATAGAGGCCGGCTCTCATCCGAGAGCGAGGAAGGCGGCCCCGCGGGCGACGTCGACCCGGGGTCCGGCCCAGGCATCCGGCGAAGCCGAAGTGGCGCGGCCGGCGGCCTGAACGACCGGAGCTGGCACAACCGCCTCCCCGCCTCCGCGGTCCTTCACGTGCTCTGCGGCCCGATGTGGCGCGTTCCTGACCCTCATTCGAACGCCGGCAGAAGCCTCTGGCGGGAGCGCTCGATGTGCTCCCGCATCGCTTCCTGCGCCGCGTCGCCGTTCCGATTGGCGAACGCCTCCAGCAGCTTTTCGTGCTCGTCGAGGGCTTCTTCGGTGACGCTGCTGTGAAACATCAGACGGAAGATGTGAAAGTGGGTGTGCTGCCCGGCGAGGGTGTGCCGGATCAGCTCGTTGCCCGCGAACTCCATGATCTTGTCGTGGAACACCGCGTCGTCGCGGGCGAAGGCCGAATAGCGCATGCGATCGTCGCCGAAGCGCCGCCGCGACATGACCCCCGCCACCCCCTGCAGGAACGTCAGCTTCTCGTCGTCCATCCGCAGCGCGGCGCTGCGGGCGGCGTCGGTCTCCAGCAGCAGGCGGAGCTCGTAGAGCTCGTCGAAGTGACGCCGGGAGATCTGCGGGGCCGCGCTGTAGCCGACGAGGTGCGTCTTGACGACAAGCCCCTCCCGCTCCAGGCGGCTGAGCGCTTCGCGGATCGGGGTCTGCGATACGTTGAGCTCGCGGGCGAGGGCGTCGACGGTGATGCGCGCGCCGGGAGCAATCCTCAGTCCGAGGAGCTGCCCGTACAGAACCTCGTAGACCTCGTGCGCCAGCGCCTGCGGGCGGCTGATTCCGCTGGCGCCCTCCAGCTCCGGGGATTTCCGGTCGTGCGGTGTCGGCGTCGACATGCGGGCCCTCTTGACTTGCCTCGGTGATAGCCGGAGGCTGTGGTCAGTACAATCAAATATCCTATCGGATTTTATATCAGCCTTGCTCATCCCTGGGAACGATGCCGCATCGGGCATGGAGACGGAGCGCTCCCGGGGGCGTCGGCCGACCGCAACCGCTTCGACCCGGATCCCGAGCTGCCCTGACCCGCCTCGGGTGCACCAGCTCCAATGCATGAGGGCTGCATTCATGACACTCTTTGCCGTCGCGCGACTGCCGCGCGAGATCCTGTTCGGCAGCGGCCAGAGGTCCGTGATAGGGCGTGTGGCCGCTCGATATGGCTCCCGGGCTCTCGTCTGCACGGACCAGCGCTTTGCGGCGACGGCGACGTTCGCCGAGATCCTCGCGAGCCTGGAAAGCGCCTCGCTGACGGTCGACGTCTTCGATGACGTCGAGCCCGACGTCCCCTACGACGCGGTTGGGCCGTTCGTCGATCGCGTGCGGTCCTTCGGTGCCGATCTCGTCATCGGAATCGGCGGCGGCAGCTGTCTCGACATGGCCAAGTGCGCGGCGCTTCTGCTCCGCCACGGCGGGACGCTTCGCGACTACTACGGCGAGTTCAAGGTTCCGGGCCCGACGCTGCCCGTCATTGCGCTGCCGACGACTGCGGGCACGGGCTCGGAGGTCACTCCCGTCGCCGTCGTCTCCGACTCCAGCCGCACGCTGAAGGTCGGCATCTCCAGCCCTCATTTGGTGCCGGTCGTCGCCATCTGCGATCCCGATCTGACCTCCACGTGCCCGCCGTCGCTCACCGCGATCGCCGGCGCCGACGCGCTCACCCACGCGATCGAAGCCTTCACCGCCGTCCGGCGTACGCCCCATGCGGATCTCGCCCAGGACCACGTCTTCGTCGGCAAGAACGATCTGAGCGACCACTTCGCGCTGCAGGCCATCGGCCTGCTTGGGGGTCACCTTGGCAGGGCATGCGCGGACGGCGGCGACGCGGTGGCCCGAGCGAGCGTCATGATGGGCGCGCTGCTGGCGGGCTGCGCCTTCGGGACCGCAGGGACCGCGGCGGCCCATGCCATCCAGTATCCGGTCGGGGCGCTGACCGGGACGCCCCACGGCCTCGGGGTCGCAACCCTGCTCCCCTACGTCATGACCTACAACCGCCCGGCCGCCACGGCCGAGTTCGCGGCCATCGCAGACGCCCTCGGCGTCGGCACGGCCGGCTGGGCGCCGGAGGCGAAGGCCGACGCGGCCATCGCCGAGGTCGCCCGCCTGTTTGCCGGCATCGGGATTGCGCCGACGCTGGAAGCTCTCGGGCTTGAGCGCGACCGGCTGGACTGGACGGCGGAGCAGGCCATCGGGATCGACCGCCTGATCAAGAACAACCCCCGCCCCCTGGATGCAAGCGCCATGAAGCGGCTCGTCCGCGCGGCATACGAGGGCGACCTCGCCGCAGCGGCCTGATCCCCGGAGGCCGTCCGGATCGGACCGGACCCGCGGACGCCGTGCCGGCCGTCGATCACATGGGCGCCGCAAGCGACAGCTGGGCTGCCGCCGACGGCAGGCCGGCACCTGCTCCGGGTCTTCCGCGCTGACGAGCCGGCCCGTCAGGCTGGCGCGAAGCCGGCCGGGTCGATCGCGGCAAACTCCTCGATGAACAGTTGCGCACTGGGGGGAAGCGTCCGGTCGCGATGGGTCACGAGATAATAGGGCTCGCTGCGGGTCTTCAGCGTGATGGGCAGGATCGTGATCATCCCGAAGGCGGCGAAGAACTCCGCCGCGTCGGTCGACAGCAGGGCGATGGTCGACCGGTTTCGCTGGATGACCGACATGACGGCGAAGGCGGAGGTCGTCTCGACGACGTTCATGGGAAACTGGATGCCGGCGTCGTCGAATTCGCGTTCGAGGTATCGGCGCATCGGCATGTTCGCGGCGCAGACGATCCACGGGCAGTCCGAGAAATCGGCCAGTTCGAGATCGTTCGCCCCCGCCAGCGGATGCGCCACGTTCGCGATCACCGCCAGTTCCTCCTGCCTCACGTTCACCGCGTTGTAGGCATCGCGCCGGTGGCTGATGCTCGTGCGGCAGATCGCGGCGTCGAGGCGCCCGTCGTCGAGCATGTGCAGAAGGCCCTCGCTGGTGCCTTCGATGATCTGGACCGAGAGCGCCGGCTGCTTGACCAGAAGCCGCGACAGGACCTCCGTCGTCAACGGCACGGCCCCCATGATGGTGCCGACGGCGAGCCGGCCGCCATAGCCGTTCAGGATGCCGTTCATCTCCTCCCGGAGATGCGCGAGGTCGGTGTAGATCAGCCGGGCATAGCGGATGACGCAATGCCCGACCTCGTTGGGCTCGAGCCCGCGGTTGGTGCGGACGAACAGCGTTTCCCCCAGCGCCGCTTCGATCTCCTGCAGGGCCTTCGTCGCGCCAGGCTGGCTCAGCGCAACCTGCTCGGCCGCCTTCAGGATGGAGCCATGGTCATCGATCGCGACGAGCAGCCGGAAATGTTTCACCCGCAGCCGCGAGACCATTGAGTTCAGCGATGGGAGCATTGCTATAACCAGCCTTTATAGTGCTATCGGGAAGGTTCATTAGCCATCGCCGGCGCCGGCAGCTTAGTCTGCAGGACGATCAGCCGAAGCGTAAGAAGAATCTCATTTGCTGTCGACGCCTGCGGCATATTCTGCAACGACGCTAGCAAATAAGGCTATATCAAAAGAGAAGGCTCAGAAAAGGGCCGCCTTTGAGGAAACGTTTCCGAAGCTGAGGGGTCGCCGGAATGCGGACGGGAGTATTTCGTCTATTGGAGCACCTTCTGGTGCTCGGAATGTCCGTGATGAGCCTGATGGTTCTGTTGAACGTCGTCCTGCGTTACGGCTTCAATTCGGGCATCCCGTTCTCGGTGGAAGTCTCCCGGCTGATCTTCGTGTGGGTGGTCTTCATCGGCAGCGTCATCGCGCTCAAGGATGGCGCCCATCTCGGCGTCAGCTGGTTCATCGAGGCCTTCCCGAAGCCGGTGCGCCTGGTCTGCCTCTGGGTCAGCCACGCGCTGATGCTCTGGTGCTGCTGGCTCCTGTGGCAGGGCAGCTGGATCCAGACGGTCGTCAATCTGAACAACTACGCGCCGATCTCCGGCATTTCGGTCGGCACGATGTACGCCGCCGGACTGTTCGCGTCGGTGTTCTTCGCGCTCATCCTCCTGCGCAATCTCTGGCGCTCGCTTCGGCCGGAGCGCCTTGAGGCCGCGCCATCCGACGGCGCATCGCCCCGAGGGGGCGCCGAGCGATGACGGCACTGGTTTTCCTCGGCTCGCTGCTCGGGGCGATCGGCATCGGCATGCCGATCGCGTTCGCACTCATGGTGTGCGCCGTCGCCATGATGCTGCAGATGGGCAACCTCAACGCCCAGATCCTCGCCCAGAAGCTGGTCGACGGTGCCGACAGCTATCCGCTGATGGCGATTCCGTTCTTCCTGCTCGCCGGCGAACTGATGAACGTGGGCGGCCTCTCCCGGCGCATCGTGAACGCGGCGATGAGCCTGTTCGGTCACTTCCGCGGCGGGCTCGGCTACGTGGTGATCGGCACCGGCGTCCTGCTTGCGAGCCTGTCCGGCTCGGCGATCGCCGACACCGCGACGCTGGCCGTCATGCTGCTGCCGCTGATGCGCGAGGCGGGCTACAACGTCGGCCGATCCTGCGGCCTGATGGCCGCCACGGGGATCATCGCGCCGATCATTCCGCCGTCGGTCGGCTTCATTCTCCTCGGCGTCACGGCCAACCTGTCGATCACCCGCCTGTTCATGGCCGGCATCGTCCCCGGGCTTCTGATGGCCGCCGCGCTGATCGCCGCCTGGTGGTGGGTGTCCGGCCGCGACGGAACCCAGCCCATGCCGCGCCGCTCGGGGCGCGAGGTCTGGCAGTCCGTCCGGGCGGCCTCGTGGGCGCTGGTGATGCCCGTGATCATCGTCGGCGGCCTCAAGTTCGGCGTCTTCACGCCGACCGAAGCCGGCATCATCGCCGCCGCCTATGCGCTGCTGATCAGCCTGGTCGTCTACCGCGAGATGGACCTCGGCGATCTCTACGCGGCGATCCTCAATGCGGCGAAGACGACCTCCGTCATCATGCTCCTCGTCGCCGCGTCGATGGTGTCGGCGTGGCTGATCACCATCGCCAACATTCCGGGTCAGGTCGTGGGCCTGCTGCGGCCGTTCGCAGACACGCCGACGCTGCTGATGCTGCTGATCGTCTGCGTCGTGCTGGTGATCGGCATGGTGCTCGATTTCACCCCCGCCATTCTCATCCTGATCCCCGTGCTGATGCCCGTCGTGAAGACCGCCGGGATCGACCCCGTCTACTTCGGTGTCGTCTTCATCATGGCGTCGGCGATCGGGATGATCACGCCTCCCGTCGGCGTGGTGCTCAATGCGGTCTGCGGGGTCGGCAAGGTCCCGATGGAGGTGGCCGTAAGGGGGCTGGTTCCCTTCCTCATCGCGGAGGTCGCGATCCTGCTCCTGCTCATCGTCTTCCCGGCCATCGTCACCGTTCCCACCGGAATTCTGACGGGACGCCACTGACCACAATCAAAAAAAGGGAGAAATGCAATGAAACGCCTGAGGATCACCACGCTCGCAGCCGGCCTGGCCTTCGCCGCCACCACGATGGCCGCCCAGGCCGAAGTTCGGCTCGGCTACGTCCCGATCGAATCCCACCTGGTCGGCCAGGCGGTCCAGCGCTTCGCCGAGCTCGTCGGCGAGAAGAGCGACGGCCGGCTCAAGATCGACACCTATTCGAGCGGCACGCTTGGCAACGAGCCGCAGCTGCAGTCGTCCCTGCAGGGCGGCTTCGTGCAGCTGATGGTCGGCCCGACCTCGAACCTGGTCGGGGCCGTGCCGGCGTTCGGCATCTTCGACCTGCCCTTCTTCTACGCCGACTTCGACGCCGTCGACGCGGTGATGGACGGCCCGGTCGGCGACGAGCTGTTCAAGCGCCTCGAAGACATCGGCATCGTCGGCCTCGCCTACTGGGACAACGGCTTCCGCCACATGACCAACGCCGTCCGGCCGATCGAGACGGTGGAGGACATCAAGGGCCTCAAGATCCGCGTCATCCCGAATCCGCTGTTCATCGAGACGTTCCAGGCCGTCGGCGCGAACCCGGTGCCGCTGCCCTATCCGGAACTCTACAACGCGCTGGAAAGCGGCGCCGTGGAGGCGCAGGAGACCCCTGTCGGGCTGACCTATTCCGACAAGTTCTACGAAGTGACGAAGTACCTGACCCTGACGGGGCACGTGTACAGCCCCTACGTGCTGCTCGCGAGCAAGTCCTGGTTCGACAGCCTTTCCGACGCCGACAAGGCGATCGTCATGGAGGCGGCCCAGGAAACCGAGGCCTATCAGCGCGGCCTGTCCCGGGATGCCGCGGACAACATCGCCCACACGCTCCTCGTCGACGAGGGCATGGAAGTCACCTCGCTCTCCGACGAAGAGCAGGCGAAACTCCGCTCCGCCGTCGAGCCGGTGATCGAGAAGTTCTCCAACAACATCGGCCCCGACCTCATCGCCCAGGCCCGCGAGGACATGGCGAAGGCCAAGTCCCAGTAAGGTCGGCTTCGACCTGGCCGGGGGCGGGCGCCGCCCGTTCCCGGCACATCTCCCACTCCCCTGACATCCGGCCCGAAGCCGGCGCCGATCGGGCGCGACCACGCCCCGGTCACGGTGAATCGCGCCGGCACCACCCTCTCCCGTCACGGCTCCGACAGTCGATCGTCCGCCCGGACCGTGCGCCAGCCAAGGAAGAATGACCGATGCGCTTGATCCAGTTCGAAGCCGACGACCGGGCGCGCGCCGTCGGTCTGGTCGACGGCGACGCGATCCGCCGCGTCCAGGGCGTTGCCACGATGCGCGAGCTTGCCCTGAACGCCATCGCCAATGGCCGGTCGCTTGCCGCCGAAGTGGAGGCCGCCGGAACCGGCGCCTCGTTCGACTACGATACCCTCCTCGACGAGCAGCGCGTGCTGCCGCCCCTCGATCACGAGGATCCGGCCCACTGCCTGATCGCCGGAACGGGCCTCACCCACCTGGGCAGCGCCGCGGCCCGCGATCAGATGAACCAGAAGGTCAAGGAGGACGGAGAGGCGGCCCTCACCGACTCCATGCGGATGTTCAAGTGGGGCGTCGAGGGCGGCCGCCCGTCCGACGGCAAGCCCGGGGTTCAGCCGGAGTGGTTCTACAAGGGCGACGGCTCGATCGTGGTGCGTCCGGGCGCGCCCTATCCCGTCCCCGCCTTCGCCGACGACGAGGGCGAGGAGCCGGAAGTGGTCGGCCTCTACGTCATCGCCCCTGACGGCCATCCGCACCGGCTGGGCTTCGCCATCGGCAACGAGGCGACCGACCACGTCATGGAGAAGAAGAACTACCTCTATTTGCCCCATGCCAAGCTGCGCCACTGCTCGTACGGACCCGAGCTGCGGGTCGGCGAGCTGCCGCGTCACATCGAGGGCGAGGTCCGGATCCGGCGCGGCGGCGCGGTCATCTGGGAGAAAAGCTTCCCGACCGGCGAGGACAACATGTGTCACTCGCTTGCCAACCTCGAGTTTCATCATTTCAAGTACGAACAGCACCTGCGGCCGGGCGACGTGCACGTCCAGTTCATGGGCACGTCGGTGGCCTCCTTCGGCGATGGCATCCGGACCGAGGATGGAGACGTGTTCGAGATTGCGATCCCCGGCTTTGGCCGGCCGCTGGTGAACGGCACGCAGCGGACCCCCGTGCGCATCGACTTCTCGGCGGTCAAGGGTCTCTGAGCCGGCGTGGACGGGCGGGGCCGCCTCCGCCGCTGACGGCGCCTGAGGCTTGAATGGCCGGGCGGGCGCTCCATGGCCCCGCACCCGCCCGGCAGGTTCGCAGAACAGCGGGAGAGCTGACATGGCATTGATCACCTACCTGACCCGCATCCAGTTCGAGGCGGGAGCGATCCTGATCCTCGCCTCCGAGCTGGAGATGCTCGGCGTGACGGCGCCGCTCGTCGTCACCGACCCGGGCATCGTCAACGCCGGGCTGGTCGCCCGGGTGATTTCCGCAGCCGGCCTGCCCGCGGATACCCCCGTCTTCGACGGGACGCCCGAAAACCCGACCGAGGCGGCGGCCCACGCCGCGGTTGCGCTGTTCCGCGAGCGGAAATGCGACGGTGTGATCGGGCTCGGCGGAGGCTCGCCCATCGATCTCGCGAAGGCGGTGTCCCTGCTCGCCAGCCACCCGGGGCCGCTGGAGCAGTATGCGGTGATCCTCGGCGGCCTCGGCCGCATCACGGCGGACAAGCCGCCGGTGATCGCCATTCCGACCACGGCGGGCACCGGCAGCGAGGTCGGCCGCGCCGCGCTGATCACGCTCGAGGACGGGCGCAAGCTCGGCTTCATCTCGCCGTTCATGATCCCCGACGTCGCGCTTTGCGACCCCGAACTGACGCTCGGCCTGCCGCCGTACCTGACCGCCGCGACGGGGCTGGACGCCATAACCCACTGTATCGAGACCTATCTCAGCCCGCGCTTCAATCCGCCCGCCGAGGCGATCGCGCTGGACGGGCTTCGCCGGGCGGGACGGGCGCTGCGGCGCGCGGTGGCCGACGGCGGCGACCTGGAGGCGCGCAGCGAGATGATGATGGCTGCCCTCGAGGGCGGCATGACGTTCCAGAAGGGGCTGGGCGCGGTTCACTCGATCTCCCACCCGATGGGCGGCCTCAAGGGGACCCGCCTCCATCACGGCACCATCAACGCCGTACTGCTTCCGCCGGTGCTGCGCTTCAACGAATCCGCGGCGGGCGGCAAGTATCCGGCGCTTGTCGAGGCCTTCGGGCTGGCTCCCGGCGCGGACCTGGCCAGCGCGATCGAGGCGCTCAACGCCGACCTCGGGCTGCCGAAGACCCTGTCGGAGATGGGCGTGCCCGAGGCGTCCCTGCCCGCGGTCGCCGCGGCGGCGGTGAAGGACCATTCCACCCCGTCCAATCCCCGGCCGGTCGACGCGGACGATTTCCGGGCGATCATGGCCGCCGTCTGGGCCTGATCTTCCCCCCTTCCGCATGTCGCGGCCCGCCCCGCCGCAGGCGGGATCGCACTGTCCGCCGGACCGGGGCCTTCCTTCGACGGGCGCCTGACCCGCGCCGATCCGTGGATCGGCACCGGCGGCGCCCCACACAGCGACCGAGAAAGGACCACGAGATGGGCTTGCATGAGAACCTGATCGGCGGGGCGTGGGTTGGCGGCGAGGCCGTGCCCAACGTCAATCCGTCGAACACCGACGACGTGGTGGGCGACTACGCCCGCGGGACGGCGGCCGACGCCGACGCGGCCGTCGCCGCCGCCAGGGCCGCCTTCCCCGCCTGGTCACGCTCCGGCCTGATGGAGCGCCACGCGGTGCTGCGCAAGGCCGCCGACGAGATCTTCGCCCGCCGGCAGGAGCTCGGCCGGCTGCTGGCGCGCGAGGAGGGCAAGACGCTCGCCGAGGGCATCGGCGAGGCCGGCCGCGCCGGCCAGGTGTTCGAGTTCTTCGCCGGCGAGGCATTGCGGCTCACCGGCGAGAGCGTGCCGTCGGTGCGCCCCGGCGTCGGCGTCGAGGTGACCCGCGAGCCGGTCGGCGTCGTCGGCCTGATCACGCCCTGGAACTTCCCCATCGCCATCCCCGCCTGGAAGCTCGCGCCGGCGCTCTGCCACGGCAACACCGTCGTCCTCAAGCCGGCCGAGCTGACCCCCGGCTGCGCCTGGGAGCTGGCCGACATCCTGACCCGCGCCGGCCTGCCCGACGGCGTCCTCAACCTGGTCATGGGCCGGGGCTCGGTGGTCGGCCAGGCGATGCTCGATCACCCGGACGTCGACGCCATCTCGTTCACCGGCTCGGTCGCCACCGGCAAGCGCGTCGCCGCCGCCTGCGCGGCGCACATGCGCAAGGTGCAGCTGGAGATGGGCGGCAAGAACCCGATGGTGGTGCTCGACGACGCCGACCTCGACACCGCCGTGGACGCCTGCGTCAACGGCGCCTTCTTCTCCACCGGCCAGCGCTGCACCGCCTCGTCGCGGCTGATCGTGACGCAAGGCATCCACGACCGCTTCGTCGACGCCGTGGTGGCGCGCCTGAAGACGCTCTCCGTCGACGACGCCCTGAAGGACGGCACCCACATCGGCCCGGTGGTCGACCAGAGCCAGCTCGAGCAGGACGAGCGCTACCTCGTCATCGGCCGCGACGAGGACGGGGCGACCCTCGCCTTCGGCGGCGAGCGCCTCAACCGCGAGACGCCCGGCTTCTACCTGCAGCCGGCGCTGTTCACCGAGGCGACCAACGCCATGCGCACCTCCCGCGAGGAGATCTTCGGGCCGGTGGCGAGCGTCATCCGGGTGCGGGACTACGAGGAGGCGCTCGCCGTCGCCAACGACACCCCGTTCGGGCTGTCGGCGGGCATCTGCACGACCAGCCTGAAGCACGCCACCCACTTCAAGCGGGCCTCCGAGGCCGGCATGGTGATGGTCAACCTGCCCACCGCCGGCGTCGACTTCCACGTCCCCTTCGGCGGCCGCAAGGGATCCAGCTACGGCCCCCGCGAACAGGGCCGATACGCCCAGGAATTCTACACCACCGTCAAGACAGCCTACACGCTGGCGTGAGGCGAACCGCATGGACCGGACCGGCTATGCCGGCCCGGGGCATCCGCGAAGGGGCGGTCTTTCTTCCCGGCCATCCCGATCTCGCCATCGGCAAGCCGCCAACCGGCGGCGCGCGCAGGATTGCGGTGCCGCGACCGCCGGACTGACGGCTGCGCCGGCGCCCGCCCGCCGGCCCGGCCGCCGGTCGCGAGCGGCCGGACCGGCGGTCAGTGCGAGATCATCCAGGGCCGCCGCCCGACCAGGCTCTTGGAGCCGTCCGGCCGCACGATCGCCCCCGGCTTCTTCGTCTTCGACGCGCCCGCGCAGCAGCCGCAGCCCGGCCCGTGCTGGCTGGAGCGCTTCGGCGCGTGGGCCGAGCGTTCGTTGACGGCATGGGCGTTGCGTTTCGCCCCGTCCATCACGGCGAGGCGTGGCGCGGCGAGCATCACCCGCGGCGCCGGCCGGGCGCAGTCGGGGCAGGCGCACGGGTCGGCGTAGGCGCGCATCGGCTGCATCGCCGTGAACGCCCCGTGCTCGTCGCAGAGATAGTCGTAGATCGGCATGTCGTAGCCTCCTTCATTTCGAGGCGGAGAACCGGCGCCCGACCGTCCCGGTGCAAGCCAACCAGCGCGCGACCGCGCGCCGGCCGGTCAGGCCGCCCACCCGGAGCCGGTGAGCGAAGCGAACGCGGCGTGAGGGGAAACAGACCGCCCCGCTTACAGATCCGGGGCGAGCGGAATGTCGATCGATCCGTCGAGGTGCACGGTCGGGCCATCCTTGCCGGGCATCATGTCGAACGCGAAGATGTCGGTCGGCAGCCACAGCGTGGCGCAGGCGTTCGGAATGTCGACGACGCCCGAGATGTGCCCCTGGACAGGTGCCGTGCCGAGGATCGCGTAGGCCTGCGCGCCGGAATAGCCGAACTTCTTCAGGTACTCGATGGCGTTGAGGCACGCCTGGCGGTAGGCGATGTGCACGTCGAGATAATGCTGCTTGCCGGCCTCATCGACGGAGATGCCCTCGAAGATCAGGTAGTCGTCGTATTTCGGCACGATCGGCGAGGGCCGGAAGATCGGGTTCTTGATCCCGTATTTCGCCATGCCGCCCTTGATGAGGTCGACCTTGATGTGCAGCCAGCCGGCCATCTCGATGGCGCCGCAGAAGGTGATCTCGCCGTCGCCCTGGCTGAAGTGCAGGTCGCCCATCGAAAGCCCCGCCCCGTCCACGTAGACCGGGAAGTAGATCTTCGAGCCGCGCGACAGGTCCTTGATGTCGCAGTTGCCGCCGTGCTCGCGCGGGGGAACCGTCCGCGCCGCCTCGGCGGCGGCGGCGTCGCGTGCCTCGCCCTTCATCTGCCCCATGTGCGCCGACTGGGTGTTCGGCAGGGTCGCGAGCTCCGGCACCCGGTGCGGATCGGTGTCCACCAGCGCCTTCTCGCGGGTGTTCCACATGTCCAGCATCTTGCGGTCGGGCAGGCAGCCGATCAGGCCGGGATGGATCAGGCCGGCGTAGCGCACGCCCGGCACGTGCCGCGACTTGGTGAACATGCCCTCGAAGTCCCAGATCGACTTCTGGGCCTCGGGGAAGTGGTCGGTCAGGAAGCCGCCGCCGTTCTTCTTGGAGAAGAAGCCGTTGAAGCCCCACAGCATCTCTTCCTTGGCGCCGATGTCGAGGATGTCGACGACCAGAAGATCGCCCGGCTCCGCCCCCTTCACGCCGATCGGGCCGGAGAGATAGTGGACCTGCTGCAGCTCCACGTCGCGCACGTCGGCGGCGTCGTCGTCGTTGTTGATCTGCCCGCCGGTCCAGTCGTAGGTCTCGACGAGAAAGTCGTCGCCCGGCTCCACCCAGTCCGCCATCGGGATGTCCGGGTGCCAGCGGTTGTGCACCTTCTCGTTGGTGTGCGGGCTGTCCTTCAGGTCGACTTTGATCAGCGTGTTGGCCATTTGGGGTCCCCTTTTTCCCGGGTGGTGAGGCTCTTGAACGCGCCGGCCGGTCGGGCCGCGGCGCATACCATACGTTGTGACGGGCAGGTTCAGACAGACAGGAACTTCGACACCTTCGCCTCGTCGATGGTGGCGCGCGGGCTCTCGTGGACGATCTTGCCGTTCTCGATCACCAGCACGCGGTCGGCGACGTCGAGGGCAAACGAGAGCACCTGCTCGGAGACGACGATGGACAGGCCGCGCTCGTCGCGGATGCGCTTCAGGGTGCGGCCCATGTCGCGGATGATCGACGGCTGGATGCCCTCGGTCGGCTCGTCGAGGAGGAGCACCTTCGGCTTGGCCGCCAGCGCGCGGGCGACGGCGAGCTGCTGCTGCTGGCCGCCCGACAGGTTGCCGCCGCGCCGGCCCTTCATTTCCAGCAGCACCGGGAACAGCTCGTAGATGTTGTCGGGTACAGCACTCTCGCCGGTGACGGTGAGGCCGGTCTGGATGTTCTCCTGCACCGTCATGGTGGAGAAGATCATCCGGCCCTGGGGCACGTAGGCGATGCCGCTGGCGACGCGCCGGTAGCTCTTCATGCCGGTGATGTCGACGTCGCCGACGTTGACGGTGCCCGACTTGGTCGGGATCACCCCCATCATCGCCTTCATCAGCGTCGTCTTGCCCATGCCGTTGCGGCCCATGATGGCGACGATCTCGCCCGGCGCCACGGCGAGGTCGACGCCGTGCAGAACCTCGCTCTCGCCGTAGGCGACGTGCAGCGACTGGATGTTGAGCATGCGCGCTCTCCTCCTGGAGCATTTTCGGTCGGATCTTGGATCCGGCCGAAAAGGACGTGCTCCCACTCTTCAATCTGGGGCCGACGGCCGCCGCGCGGGCGGGTCCGTGCGGCCGGCCGGCGTCAGTGTCCGAGATAGACCTCGATCACCCGCGGATCGGACTGGACCTTGTCCATCGATCCCTCCGCGAGGATCTGGCCCTGGTGCAGGACGGTGACCTTGTGGGCGATGTCGGCGACGAACCCCATGTCGTGCTCGATGACGATCACCGCGTGGTCCTGGATGATGCGGTGGAGCAGGTCGGCGGTCTTCTTCCGCTCCGCCACCGACATGCCGGCCACCGGCTCGTCGAGCATCAGCAGCTCCGGCTTCTGGATCAACAGCATGCCGATCTCCAGCCACTGCTTCTGGCCGTGGGACAGGTGCGCCGACTTCTCGCCCAGGTGATCCTCCAGGAAGATCATCTCGGCCACCTCGTGGATCCGCGCGATGACCTCCGCGTCGCGCTTGAAGAACAGCGCGCCGAACACGTTGTGGCCCTTCGGATAGGAGAGCTCGAGGTTCTCGAAGACGCTCAGGTCCTCGTAGATCGACGGGGTCTGGAACTTCCGCCCGACGCCGGCGTGGACGATCTGGTCCTCCCGCATCTGGGTCAGCTCGTGGCCCTTGAACTTGACCGAGCCGCTGGTGGCGCGGGTCTTGCCGCAGATCAGGTCGAGCACGGTGGTCTTGCCGGCGCCGTTCGGCCCGATGATCACCCGGATCTCGTTCGGGTCGACGTAGAAGCTGACGTCGTTCACCGCCTTGAAGCCGTCGAAGGAGACGGTCAGCCCCTCGACGGCGAGGAGGAAGTCGGTGCCGTGGGCGGTCGTCGGAGTGGTCATGGGTGCCCTCCCCTCACTCGGCCGGGGTTTCGGAGGCCGCGACGGACCGGCCGACGGGCGTCCCGGAGGGCCGGCGCAGCAGCCGCTTCACGTGCGGCTCGACGTAGTCGGCGTAGAGACCGGCGAGGCCCTGCGGGAAGGCGAGCACCACGCCGATGAACAGCGCCCCCATGGCGAACAGCCAGAGTTCGGGGAAGCTCTCGGAGAAGGTCGTCTTCGCCCAGTTGACCAGCAGCGCCCCGTAGACGGCGCCGAAGATCGAGGTGCGGCCGCCGACGGCACAGAAGATCACCATCTCGATGGACGGCACGATGCCCACCAGCGTCGGCGACATGAAGCCCACCTGCAGGGTGAACATCGCCCCGCCGATGGCGGCGAAGGCCGAGCCCAGGCAGAACACGAAGATCTTGAAGTTCGCCACGTCGTAGCCGGAGAACCGCACCCGGTCCTCGCGGTCGCGGATGGCGATCATCAGGCGGCCGAGCTTGGAGCGGCGGACGAACTGGGCGATGAACAGGCAGCCGAACAGCAGCACCGCGTTGACGAAGTAGAGCACCAGCTTGGCGTCGTCGCTGCGGATGTCCCAGCCGTGCAGGGTGCGCAGGTCGGTGATGCCGTTGACGCCGCCGGTGAAGCCCTGCTGGCCGATGATCAGGATGGTCAGGATGGCGGCGATCGCCTGGGTGATGATGGCGAAGTAGACGCCGCCCACCCGCCGCCGGAACATCGCCAGCCCGATGATGAAGGCGAGGATGGTCGGCACCGCCACCACCGCGAAGAGGGTGAAGGGAAACGAGTGGAACGGCTCCCACCACCAGGGCAGCTGGGTCACCTGGTTCCAGTCCATGAAGTCCGGGATGCCCGGAGTGGACTGGATCGCCGTGTTCTCCGGCGACGAGGCCTCCAGCTTGAGGAACATCGCCATGCAGTAGCCGCCGAGGCCGAAGAACACGCCCTGGCCCAGCGACAGGATCCCGCCGGCGCCCCAGCACAGCACCAGGCCGAGCGCCACGAAGGCGTAGGTCAGATACTTGCCGAAGAGGTTCAGCCGGAACGCGTCGAAGCCGAGCGGGAAGACCACGAAGAGCAGCACGGCGAGGACGGCGAAGCCGGCGATCTCGGCGCGGGTGAAGGTGCGGTTGCCGAAGGTGGTCATGGTGCGGTCCTCAGCTGCGGATCTTGAGGCTGAAGAGGCCCTGCGGCCGCAGCATCAGGATGCCGACGACGGTCAGGAGGGTGAGAACCTTGGCCATCGAGCCGGAGAGGAAGAACTCCATGATCGACTGGGCCTGGCTGATGGAGAACGCCGAGGCGATGGTGCCGAACAGGCTGGCCGCGCCGCCGAACACGACGACCAGGAAGGTGTCGACGATGTAGAGCTGGCCGGACGACGGCCCGGTCGAGCCGATCATCGTGAAGGCGGCCCCCGCCACGCCGGCGATGCCGCAGCCGATGCCGAACGTCATGCGGTCGACGCGCTCGGTGTTGATGCCGACGGCCCCCGCCATGGTGCGGTTGAACATCACCGCGCGCACCTGCTTGCCCCAGCCGCTCTTCAGCATCAGCAGCGCCACCGCGACCGCGATCACGAACGTCAGCACCATCACGAAGATGCCGTTGATCGGCAGCTCGATCATGTCGGTGAGCGGCAGCGCGCCCATCATCCAGTCGGGGATCTGCACGCCGACCTCGCGCGCGCCGAAGACGGTGCGATAGGTCTGCTGGAGGATCAGGCTCAGGCCCCAGGTCGCCAGCAGCGTGTCGAGCGGCCGCCGGTAGAGGTGCCGGATCATCGCCCATTCCACCAGCATCCCCAGCGCCCCCGCCGCGAAGAAGGCCAGGATCATCGCGATGAAGAAGTAGATTCCGAACAGCCCGGGCAGGTAGGCGGAAAAGAAATTCGAACAGAGATAGGTCACGTAGGCGCCGAGGATCATGAACTCCCCGTGCGCCATGTTGATCACGCCCATCTGGCCGAAGATGATCGCCAGGCCCAGCGCCATCAGGACGAGAACGGAAAAGAGAATGAGGCCCGCGAACCCTTGCATGGCAAAGATCGCGACGAGCTCGCTGGAACTGTAGCCGTCGAACATGACCGGTGATCCTGATGGCGGAGCGACCGGTCCGCGCCGGCGAGCCGCGCGGACCTGCGAGGTACCCTGCCCCGCGGCGGACGGCTCCGGTGGTCTGGAGCGCGCCCTTGGCCGCGAGGGGAGCGGCTTACTGGTAGCCCTCCGGGAACGGATCCGGCTCGACCAGCTCCGAGGTCTCGAACACCACGTCGTACTGGCCGTCCGCGCGGGCGTGACCGACCCGGGTCTTCGACCAGAGATGATGGTTCTCGTGGATGCGCACGTAGCCTTCCGGCGCCTTGGTGAACTCCAGCCCCGGCGACGCCTCGCGCACCTTGTCGATGTCGAAGGATCCGGCCTTCTCCACCGCCATCTTCCACAGCCAGGGGCCCAGATAGGCGGCCTGGGTGACGTCGCCGATGACGATGTCCTGGCCCCACATGTCCTTGAAGGCCTTGACGAACTCCTGGTTGTTCTCGTTGTCGAGGCTCTGGAAGTACTTCATGCAGGCATAGGCGCCGACGATGTTCTCGCCACCGATGCCGAGGATCTCGTCCTCGGTCACCGAGATAGTCAGGAGGAGCGGATCCTCCTTGGTCATGTCGATGCCGGCCGCCTTCAGCTGCTTGTAGAAGGCGACGTTCGAGCCACCGACGACGATCGCGTAGATCACGTCCGGCTTCTTCAGGCGGATCTTGTTGATGACCGAGTTGAACTGGGTGTGGCCGAGCGGATAGTACTCCTCGCCCACCACCTTCAGGCCGAGCTTGTCCTCGATGTGCTTGCGCGCGATCTTGTTGGACGTGCGCGGCCAGATGTAGTCGGAGCCGAGCAGGTAGAAGCTCTCGGCGCCGCGCTCCTTCACCACCCAGTCGATGCCGGCGATGATCTGCTGGGTCGCCTCCTGGCCGGTGTAGATGACGTTCGGCGACTCCTCCAGGCCTTCGTAGAAGGTCGGGTAGTAGAGCATGCCGTTGTACTGCTCGAAGACCGGAAGCACCGCCTTGCGGGACGCCGACGTCCAGCAGCCCATCACCGACGCGACCTTGTCGTTGACGAGGAGCTTCTTGGCCTTCTCCGCGAAGGTCGGCCAGTCGGAGCCGCCGTCTTCCTGGATGAAGTCGATTTTCCGCCCCAGCACGCCGCCCTGGGCGTTGATCTGCGCGATGGCGAGCTTCTCGGCCTGGACCGAGCCGGTCTCCGAAATCGCCATCGTGCCGGTGACGGAGTGGAGGATGCCGACCGTCACCGTGTCGTCGGTGACGGCGAGGCCGGTCGTGTTCACCTTGGCCGTCGGATAGTCCTGAGCGCGCAGCCCCTTCGGCATGAACAGGGCGGCCGACAGGGCCGCCCCGCCCAGGAGAACATTTCGCCGGCTTACGGCCGGATTCAGTCCTGACGTCTTCTTCCCGTCGGTCATGACGCTCCTCTTCGCGGTGCTGGTGCAAAACTTGCTTGAGACCGGTTGGCGTCCGGCCGTTGATCGGAGCATCACCGCTATGGTTGCAGCGCAGCAATGGGTGGATCTACCCATGGTGCTACGCAAAAGTGGACGCCATGCTGGCTCTTGGACTGACGGGACGGCCGCCAAGGGGAGCGGCTGACCGGGTGTCGGGCGCCCACCGCCCGCCGCACTGGCGGGAAAGGAGCGCGTCTTCGCCGCAGCGCAGCATGCCGGGAGACGATCATTGAATGCGCCTGACCGCACGATGAGCCGGCCGCGCCCCATCACGCGGCAACGCCGCACCTACAACCAGTGGGTCGCCAACGAGACGCTGGAGGACTTCGCGCTGCGCTTCACCGCGCGCCGGGCCCGGCGCTGGTCAGTGGGTCGGGTCGCCAACACCGCGATCGGCTCGATCTCGTTCCTGGCGCTGGAGGCGATCGGCGGCGCGATCACGCTCTCCTACGGCTTCGACAACGCCGTGGTGGCGATCATGCTCGTCGGCGCGGTGCTGTTCCTCACCGGCCTGCCGATCGCCTACTACGCCGCCAAGGCGGGGGTGGACATCGACCTGCTGACGCGCGGCGCCGGCTTCGGCTACATCGGCTCGACGGTGACGTCGCTGATCTACGCCTCGTTCACCTTCATCTTCTTCGCGCTGGAGGCGGCGATCCTGTCGCTGGCGCTGGAGCTCTGCTTCGGGGTGCCGCTGGGGATCGGCTATCTCCTCAACGCCCTGGTGGTGATCCCGCTGGTGACCCACGGCTTCACCAAGATCTCGATCTTCCAGAAATGGACCCAGGCGCCGTGGATCATCCTCCACATCCTGCCGTTCGTCCTCGTCGCCATGTCGGGCGACCTGGGGATCGCCGACTGGATGTCGTTCGAGCCGCGCAACGGCCACGCCTCCCAGGGCGCCAGCCTGTTGATGGTGGGGGCCGCCTCCGGCGTGGTGTTCTCGCTGATCGCGCAGATCGGCGAGCAGGTCGACTTCCTGCGCTTCCTGCCCGAGCCGAAGACGCGGGCCGAGAGGCGCAAATGGTGGTTCGCCCTGGTCGCCGCCGGGCCCGGATGGTCGGTGCTGGGCGTCGCCAAGATGCTCGCCGGCTCCTATCTCGCCGTGCTCGCCGTCCACGCCGGCGTGTCGCTGCACAACGCCGTCGAGCCGACGCAGATGTATCTGGTCGCGTTCCGCACGATGATCCCCGACCTGACGGTGGCGCTGGCGCTCACCGGCGCCTTCGTCGTGATCTCCCAGCTGAAGATCAACGTGACCAACGCCTATGCCGGGTCGATCGCCTGGTCGAACTTCTTCTCCCGGCTCACCCACGCCCATCCGGGCCGCGTCGTCTGGCTGCTGTTCAACGTTCTGATCGCGCTGATGCTGATGGAGCTCGGGGTCTTCGCGGCGCTCGAATCGACGCTCGCCATCTATTCGACGGTCGCGGTCGCCTGGGTCGGCGCCATCGTCGCCGACCTGGTCGTCAACAAGCCGCTCGGCCTGAGCCCGCCCGGCATCGAGTTCCGCCGCGGCTATCTCTACGACGTCAATCCCGTCGGGGTCGGCGCGATGATCGGCTCCGCGGCGCTGGGCTTCACCGCATCGAGCGGCATCTTCGGAGAGACCCTCGCCGCCTTCGCCACGCCGCTGACGCTCGCCGCCGCGTTCCTGCTGGCGCCGCTGATCGCCGCCGCCACCCTCGGCCGCTACTACATCGCCCGCCAGCCGGAGCCCCTCGACGAGAACGAGAAGACCTGCGGCGTCTGCGGCAACACGCTGGAGCGCGAGGACGTCATCCACTGCCCGTTCTATGCGAACTGGATCTGCTCGCTGTGCTGCTCGCTCGATGCGCGCTGCGCCGACATGTGCAAGCCGACCGGCAGCCTGCCGGAGCAGGTCAAGGACCTCATCGACTGGATCTTTCCCGGCCGGATCGGCCGCACCTTGAAGACCCGCTACGCCGCCTTCGTCGTGCTGATGGCGTTCGCCATGCTGGTCATCGGCCTGCCGCTCCGGCTGATCTATCAGGTGAGCGTCGATCCCGACGGCTCGTTGGTCCAGTCGCTCTGGCTGTCGTTCGCCACGCTCACCTTCGTGTCGGGCATCGCCATCTGGCTGTTCGTGCTGGCCCAGGAGAGCCAGCGCACGGCGATGCGCGAGAGCGAGCAGCAGGCGCAGCTCTTGATGCGCGAGATCCGCGCCCACAAGCGCACCGATGCGGAGCTCCAGCGCGCGCGCCGGGAGGCCGACGCCGCCAACGTCGCCAAGAGCCGCTACGTGGTCGGCATCAGCCACGAGCTGCGCACGCCGCTGAACGCCATCCTCGGCTATGCCCAGCTGCTGGAGACCGACCCCGACCTGCCGCCGCGCCGGCACGAGGCCGTCTCCATCATCCGGCGCAGCGGCGAGCACCTGTCGGGCCTGATCGAGGGGTTGCTCGACATCTCCAAGATCGAGGCGGGCCGGCTGGAGATCTACTCCGAGACGATCCACCTGCCGGAATTCCTGAGCCAGCTGGTGGCCGTGTTCCGGATGCAGGCCGACGAAAAGGGACTGGCCTTCTCCTATTCCGCCATCGACCGCCTGCCGGACTGGGTGCGCAGCGACGAGCGCCGGCTGCGCCAGATCCTGATGAACCTGCTCACCAACGCCATCCGCTACACGCCGTCCGGCGAGGTGCGCTTCGAGGTCCAGTACCGCAGCGAGGTCGCGCGCTTCACCATCATCGACACCGGCCCGGGCATCCCCGCCGACCAGATCCCCCGCATCTTCCTGCCCTTCGAGCGGCTGACCCGTCCGCACGGGCCGGTCATTCCCGGCACCGGTCTGGGGCTCACCATCACCAAGCTCCTGACCGAGATCCAGGGCGGCGAGCTGACGGTGGACTCGACGCCCGGCGTCGGCAGCCGCTTCGAGATCCGGCTGATGCTGCCGCGCGTCTACCGGACCACCACCCTGCCCACCAACCACCGCCGCGTCGTCAACGGCTACATGGGCCCGCCGCGCACCATCCTCGCCGTCGAGGACGAGCCGGACCACCGCGCCCTGCTCCATGATGCGCTGCGCCCGATCGGCTTCGCCCTGCATTTCGCCGAAAGCGCCGAGGCCGCCATCGAGCTCTTGGCGCGGATCAAGCCGGACCTGTTCCTGCTCGACGTGTCGCTGCCGGGGATGAGCGGCTGGCAGTTCGCCGAGTATCTGCGCGCCAACGGCGAGGAGACGACGCCGATCCTGATGGTCTCCGCCCATGCCGCCGACCAGCGCTCGCGCGGCAGCCAGGGGGCGCTGCACGACGACTTCATCGCCAAGCCCATCAACATCGACGAGCTGCTGATCAAGCTCGAGCGGCACCTCAAGATCACCTACACGCTGGCCGACGGCGTCAACCGGACCGAGGCGCTCGAAGCGCCGCGCATCCCCCAGGACCGGCTGGAGGAGCTGCGCCGCTTCGCCCAGATCGGCTACCCCCGCGGCCTGCGCCAGACGCTGGCGGCCATCGAAAGCGAGGACCCGGGCCTGACCGGCACCGTCGCCCGCCTGCGCGGCATCGTCGCCACCTTCGACCTGCCGCACCTCGACCAGGTGCTCTCGGACATGGAGGCGAACCGTGACGCTTAGCGGCGGACAGAACATCGTGCTCGTCGTCGACGACGCGCCCGAGACGCTGTCGATGCTGATCGACACGCTCGAGGAGGCCGGACTGACGGTGCTGGTGGCGCGCGACGGGATCACCGCCATCGCGCTGGCCAAGCGCGTGCAGCCGAACGTCATCCTGATGGATGCCGTGATGCCCGAGCTCGACGGCTTCGAAACCTGCCGGCGCCTCAAGTCGGGACCCGACCCGAGCCCCGCGCCGATCATCTTCATGACCGGCCTCAGCGATCCGTCGCACATCGTCTCCGGGCTGCGCGCCGGCGGCGTCGACTACATCACCAAGCCCGTCAACACCGACGAGCTGATCGCCCGGGTCACCGTGCACGTCGCCAACGCCCGCCTCGTCGACGACGCCCGCCGCGCCCTCGACGCCGTCGGCCACCCGATCATGGCGGTGGCGCCGGACGGGCGCATCGCCTGGGCCTCCGATCACGCGCTGCAGTTTGCCGGCAAACTTCCCGGCCTGATCGCCGGGCGCCAGCGCATCGCCGACGCATCGCTGCTTGCCTGGCTGGCCGACACCGTCGACCGGCCGGTGACCTCGGTGGTCCCCTGGAGCTCCGGCAGCGGCCGCGACACGCTGACCGTCACCTATGTCGGGCGCGCCACCTCCGGCGACATCCTGGTGCGCCTGTCGCCGGACACGGTGTCGCTGGAAGAGCGGCTGAAGGAGAAGTTCGGCCTGACCGTGCGCGAGGCGGAGGTGCTGCACTGGATCATGCAGGGCAAGTCGAACCGCGACATCGCCGAGATTCTCACCCTCAACCCCGGCACGGTGAACAAGCACCTGGAGAAGATCCTGAACAAGCTCGGCGTGGAGAACCGCACCGCCGCCGCCGTCCTCGCCATGAAGGCCGCCGGCGGCGACGCGCGCTAGAGCATGTCCCGTTCAGATCGAAGCGATCTGAACGAAAAGAAATTGCTCAAGCTATTGAATCTGGAGCCATTTCTCATCGATCAGGTGGAACCACCTGATCGGAAAAGGCTCTCGCTCAGCCGATCGCCTCCTGCAGCACCAGCAGCACCAGGAAGCCCAGAAAGAACAGCGCGGTGATCCACGGCGTGTCCTCGGCCTGCTCGTGGGCTTCCACCAGCAGTTCCTCGGTGACCAGATACAGCAGCGCGATCAGCCCGAACGCGAACAGGCCGGTCTTCACCGGCGCCGACGCGTAGGCGACCGGCGCCGACAGCAGCACGCCCAGCGGCAGCAGCAGCGCGACCCCCGCGGTGAGGGCGACCACCCGGACGCGCGAGGCGATCCGTTCGCCGAGGCCGATCGCCGTGCTGACGCCGAGGAACAGCACCTCCAGCGTCAGCGCGATGGTCAGCAGGATGCCCACCGCCGCGCCGGCCGAAAAGGCGATGCCGAGCACCAGCCCGTCGATCAGCAGGTCGATGCCGACGGCGGCGAGCAGCCCGACCGGGCCGGCCGCCACCGTCTCCAGCCGGCCGAGCAGCAGCATCACGGCGATGCCGGCGAGCCCGCCGGCGACCGTCGGCATGATGCCGCCCTGCTCCAGGATGTCGGGGAGGATTTCCCCCGCGGCGGCCGCGAACACCACGCCCGCGGCGAAATGCTGGACCGCGCTGGTAATCCTCGGTCCGGGCGGTCGGAGGACCGCCAGCAGCGCCCCCAGCAGCCCGGCGGCGAGCGGGATCAGCGTGTAGCCGAGTGCCGCAGACAGCGTCGTGGTCATGGCCGCCCCCCGGATGCCGTCGATCCGTCAGGACTTTAGAGCCTTTTCCCGTCAGGTGGAATCACCTGGTCGCTTGGATACGGCTCCAGAAGGAATGCCTTCCCGGCCGGCCGGAACCGGCGGCGCGGGGGAACCGCCGCTGGCGCCGGTTGGGCGACCCCTCAGGGCCCGATCGGCGGCTCGAAGATCCGGTAGGTGTTGCGGCCGGCACCCTTCGCCTCGTAGAGCGCGGCGTCCGCCCGGGCGAACAGCTCGCGCGGCGTGCACGCCCACGCGGCGGCGATGCCGACGGAGGCGGAGAACCCGAAGTCGATCCCGTCGCGGCACACCGGCTCGGCCATCACCGCGACGATGCGGGCCGCGATGCCTTCCGCGAAGCGCATCTCGCTGCCCGGCGGCACCAGCACGGCAAACTCGTCGCCGCCGATGCGCGCCACCATCCCGGCGCCGTCGCAGGCCCTGGACAGCCGCGCCGCCGCCTCGCGCAGCACCTCGTCGCCGGCGGAATGGCCGAACGTGTCGTTGATCAGCTTAAAGCCGTCCAGATCGATCAGCACCAGCGCCCCCGGTCGGGCGACCGACCCGACGTCCTGGCAGAGCGCGGCGAGCCCCGCTTCGAAGCGGGTCCGGTTGGAGATGCCGGTCATCGCATCGAACTCGGCGAGGAACTGCGCCTTCTCCAGCAGCAGCTTCTCTTCGGTGATGTCCTGCTTCAGGCCGAACAGGCGGGTCGGGGTGTCGCCGTCGTGGTCCACCGTGGCGGTGATGCGCATCCAGCGGCGGGTTCCGGCCGCGGTGACGATCTCGGTGTCGAGGGTGAAGCCCGCCCCCGTATCGATGGCGCGCCTCCGGGTGCCCTGCAGCGTCGCCAGCGACGCGCGGGAATAGAACGCCAGCGCATCGCGCCGCTGCAGCGCGTGGCTGCGCGGCAGCCCGAAGATGTCATAGGTGGTGCCGGACCAGACGAGCCGCTCGTCGGGCAGCGTGCATTCCCAGGTGCCGATCCCGGCGGCCTCCACCGCCCGTTCGAACAGCTCCGGCGCCGGCTGTCGTGCCGCGCCGTCGTCCGTCGCGATTGGAACGGCGGCCGAGCGGGCGGCAGCATCCCTCCACGCGCGCCGCAGGAACAATTTTCCCAGCTGGCCGGCAAACCCCCGCAACCGGGTGTCGGTGCCGATCCCGGCATGCGTCCCTGCCGACGCAAGCGCGCCGCGCCGAACAAACCGCTGGCGGGATCCTTTCGGGTCGTACGTCATCCGGGTTATGCGCTGGATTCCTCGGTTGCTTCGGCAAGATCGCCGCGTGTGGACAATCTTCGCCGCTGAAGTCGAACGTCTTGCAACACCACCATGAGATGGTCACCGCACGGCGATCGGCAATTCACCTTTTCATCATCGAGCGATCATCCGGCCTTCATCATCCGGCGGCACGATGGTCTGGCCGGGCCCTGGCCACAACTTGACGACGGTCTTCGTGCGGCATCTGCATCTACAGGCCTCGGAGAGCGCTTCCGCGTCGCCCGATCTGATCCTCCCATCCGCGGGCTGTGCCGGGGCGCTCCCGCCCTGTGTCCGGCGCCGGCCCGCACCGACCTCCGGCGGGTGTCGCCTTTAGGCCAGCATGCAGCTGGAATCGTTACGAACGACTAACCTTGCTGGCGGTCGCGGGTTGAATGCCACCCCGCAACCGTGGAAGAAAGCTCCGGAGGCGGGGGGCACGTATCGACAGCATGGCGCGAGATGGTCGGCCGAAATTGCGAGCCACACTCTTGAGCGGCCGTCCCGGACGCCGCCCTTTGGCTGCCCTCCTGGTGGCAAGCCTCTGGATTCCGGCGTTTCCCGCGCCGGCGACGGCGTTCGAGCTGTTCGGCCACACCTTCTTCGGCGGCAAGAAGACCGACCCCGACGAGATCATCGGCGAGCCGCAGCCCTACACCGTCACCTTCGAGGTGGCCGGCGACAATTCCGACATCGAGAAGACGCTCAAGAACGCCTCGCGCCTCTGGCAGGATCGCGAGAAGCCGGCGTCCGGCGCGGCCGGCCTGCTGGCCAAGGCGCGCGGCGATTACCGGGGCATCGTCTATTCGCTCTACAGCGAAGCGCGCTACGGCGGCACGGTGTCGATCACCGTCGATGGCCGTCAGGCCGCGGACCTGCCGCCGGACACCCCGCTCTCCGGCGACGCCGACGTCCGCGTCACCATCGATCCGGGACCGCTGTTCCTGTTCGATGAAACGCTGATCGCCAACCGCGCGCCGCCCGCCACCAACCGCAGGGACGTGGTTGCCTCGCCGGAATCCGCCGGCTTCGCCTCCGGCCAGCCGGCCCGGTCGGGCACCATCATCCGGGCCGAGCAGCTCGAGATCGCCGCCTGGCGCCAGCAGGGCCACGCCAAGGCGAAGGCCGGGCCGCGCCGGGTCGTCGCCGAGCACCCGAGCAAGACCGTGGATGCCGAGCTGGAGATCCAGCCGGGCCGCAAGGCCTACTTCGGCCAGACGAGCGTGCGTGGCACGGAGAAGATGAAGCCCGGCTTCGTCAGCTACATGGCCGGCATTAAGCCGGGCACGGAGTTCGATCCGGACGACGTCAAGCGGGCCAACGACCGCCTGGCCCGCCTCGGCGTGTTCCGGGCGCTGACGATCGAGGAAGCCCCCGAGATCGGCCCGGACGGCGATCTGCCGATGACCATCGTCGTCCAGGAACGCAAGCTCCACCGGATCGGCATCGGCGGCACCTATTCGACCATCGACGGCATCGGGCTGGAAACCTACTGGCTGCACCGCAACCTGTTCGGCCGCGCCGAGCAGCTGCGCATCGAAGGCCGGGTCGCCAACTTCGAGAACAACGCCGACCCCGAGGACTTCACCTATCGCGCCGGCGCGACCTTCACCAAGCCCGGCGTCGGCACCCCGGACACGAATTTCACCGCCTCCGGCTACTTCGAGCGCGAGGTGCTCGACCCCTACACCAAGACCGGCGTCAACGGGCAGGCGGGGTTCACCCGGCTGTTCGGCAAGGAGCTCACCGCCAAGGCCTATCTGGCAGGCAGCCACGCCCGGTTCGAGGACGACGTCTACGGCACCCGCGACTTCACCACCGGCGGGTTCCTGGGCGCCCTCACCTTCGACAACCGCAACGACCCGGTGAACGCCACGCGCGGCGTCTACGTCGACGTGACGGCGCTCCCCTTCTACGAGTTCAACTACGAGAACACCGCCGCCCGCTTCACCGGCGAGGCGCGCTCCTACCTGCCGATCGGCCCGGACGACCGGCTGGTGATCGCCGGGCGCGCCAAGATCGGCACCGTGGTTGGCCCGTCCATCGACGAGCTCCCGCCGGACATCCTGTTCTTCGCCGGCGGCGGCGGCTCCGTGCGCGGCTATCCCTACCGCTCGATCGGCGTCGAGGTCGGCGACAACGTGGTGGGCGGCAAGTCGCTGGTCGAGGGATCGATCGAACTCCGCGGCCGCTTCACCGAAACCATCGGCGCCGTGGCGTTTCTCGATGCCGGCCTGGTCGGGGCGGACTCGACGCCCGATTTCGATCAGGACGTGAAGATGGGCGCCGGCGTGGGCCTGCGCTATTTCACCAGCCTGGGGCCCATTCGCCTCGACGTCGCCGTGCCGCTCGAAAAGAGCGCCGACGATCCCAGCGTCGCCTTCTACGTCGGCATAGGACAAGCGTTTTGATCCGCCTCATCCTCGCCCTCGGTCTGGTCCTCTTCTCGCTGCCGGCGCTCGCCCAGAGCGACGAGGCGACCGATCGGTCGATGCTGACCCGCATCGTCGAAAACCAGCTGTCGGCGCCGAACCGGCAGATCCGGCTGTCGGGCATCCAGGGGGCGCTGTCCTCGAACGCCACCATCGGCCGGATCACCGTCGCCGACGACGAAGGCATCTGGCTGACCATCACCAACGCGTCGATCGTCTGGAACCGGACCGCGCTCCTGCGCGGGCGCCTGTCCATCGACAAGCTGACGGCCGAGCGGATCGACATGCCGCGCGGCCCGAACCCGGACAAGAGCCTTCCCTCCCCCGAGGCCAGCCCGTTCCAGGTGCCGGAACTTCCGATCGCCGTCATCCTGCGCGAGCTCAACGTTCCCGAAGTCAGCTTCGGCCAGCCCGTGTTCGGCCTTGCGGCGGAGCTTTCGGTCGAGGGCAGCCTGCGGCTTCAGTCCGGCGAACTCGAAACCGATCTCGCCATCACGCGTCGCGACGGCCCGGGCGGCAAGCTGGCGCTGAAGGCGAGCTTCTCCAACGCAACGCGCGCGCTGGCGCTGGATCTCTCGCTGTCCGAGCCGGCCGACGGCGTCGTCGCCAACCTTCTGAACATGGAAGGCCGCCCGCCGATCGACCTGGCGATCAAGGGCGAGGGCCCCGTCGAGAACCTCGACGTCGCCATGAGCCTCGATGCCGACGGCAAGCGCCTGGTGACGGGCGCCGTCCGGCTGCGCGAGCGCACCGAAGGCCTCGGCTTCGAGGCCCGCCTGGAAGGCTCGATCGCCGAGCTCGTCGCGCCCGCCCATCGCGAGCTGTTCGGCAGCAACAGCCTCGTCACCCTCGCCGGCGTGTCGCGCGACGACGGGTCGCTCGCCATCGAGAAGTTCGACGTCGACAGCGAGAAGCTGACGCTCGCCGCCTCGGGCGAGACCACCCCGGACGGCTTCCTGCGCCGGCTTTCGGTCGACGGGCAGCTCGCCGATACGACCGACAACCGCGTCGTCCTGCCCGGCGCGCCCGGATCGTCGGTGGGCGACGGACGGATCCAGATCTCCTTCGGGGAAGCCGGTCGGGAAGACTGGAACGGCCGGATCGAGGTGAACGGCCTCGCCACCGGTACCTTCTCCGCCGAAAAGGTCTCCGTCATCATGGGCGGCCTCGCCCAGAACCTGAGCAACGCCGAGGCCCGGCGCATCACCTTCGGCATCGACGGCGACGTCACGGGCATCACCTCCGAGCGGCCCGAGGTCGCCACCGCGCTGGGCGAGACGATCTCCCTCGACGTCAACGGAACGTGGGCCGCAGGCAGCCCGATCACGCTGACCCGCGCCCAGCTGACCGGCAACGGGCTTTCGGCCAGCATGGCCGGCGACATCGCCGACACCGCCTTCAACGGCACCATCCAGCTCGTCGCGTCCAGCCTCGCCCCGTTCTCCCAGCTGGCCGACCGCGATCTGGAGGGTCAGCTCGACATGGCCGCCCGGGGCGAGATCCGCCCGATCTCCGGCGGCTTCGACCTCACGCTCGACGGCAGCGCCCGCGGTCTGCACGTCGGCATCGACGCCGTCGACAATCTGTTTTCCCAGGAAACGACCATCACCGGCGGCGTGGCCCGGGACGAAACCGGCTTCCGCGCCAGCCAGCTGCGCCTCGGCAACGACGACGTCGAGCTGAAGGCCGACGGCAACTTCTCCACCGGCGCCGCGGACTTCCGCTTCGACCTGATGCTGGCCGACCTCGCCCTGATCACCCAGCAGGCCTCGGGCCGCCTGACCGCCTCGGGCACCGCCAAGGGCAGCGACGGCGTGATCGCGCTCGCCTTCAAGGCCGCCATGCCGAAGGGGCAGCTGCAGAACCGCAGCCTGACCGACGGCGCGCTCGCCTTCGACGGCACGCTGCGCGAGGACACCCTCACCGGCAAGGTCGACGGCGGCGCCTTCCTCGACGGACACCGCGTCTCGCTCGCCACCGACATCGCCGTCGCCGACGGCGAGAAGCGCCTGACCGGCCTCGACTTCACCGCCGGCGGCACCAACCTCACCGGCAATCTGACCCAGGGCAAGGACGGCCTGTTCGAAGGCACCCTGGCGCTCGATGCGCCCAACATTTCGCTGGCGGCCGCGCTGGCGCTGATGGACGCCACCGGGTCGGCCAAGGCCGACATCAAGCTCTCCCATGCCAACGGCGAGCAGCACGCCGACGTGAGCGCCCAGGTGCGCGACCTCGTGCTCGACAGCGTGCGGGTCGGCGCCGCCGACGTGCAGGCCACCATCGACGACCTGTTCGGCGTGCCGGCCGTGGACGGCACCGTCAGCGGACAGAACATCGTCGCGGCCGGCTACGACGTGACGACGCTGCAGGCCAACGCCACCAGGCAGGGCGAGGCGACCGACTTCACCGCCAACGCCGCCCTCGCCATCGGCACCACCATCGACACGGCCGGCAGCCTGGCGCCGGAGGCCGGCGGCTTCCGCCTGTCGCTGAGCCGCGCCGATCTCGTCCAGGGCGACCTCGCCGCCCGCCTGAAGTCGCCCGCCTCGGTGCTGATCGCCGGCCAGAACGTCACCATCGACGGCCTCGCGCTGGCGGTCGGCGGCGGCGAGGTCTCGGCGAACGGGACCATCGCCGACACCCTGAACCTCGACGTGCGCATCGCCGCCCTGCCGCTCGCCATCGCCAACGCGATCAAGCCGGACCTGGCGCTCGGCGGCACCCTCGACGGCACCGCCGCCGTGACCGGCACCCGCGACAACCCGAACATCCGCTTCGACGTCACCGGCCGCGCCCTCCGGGCCGCCGCCCTCGGCCAGGCCGGTATCTCCTCGCTCGACGTGGTCGCCAGGGGCACCTCGACCACCAACCGGCTGCAGATCGACGCCACCGTCACCAGCCCGGACGGCTTCCGGGCCACCGCCAACGGCGCCGTCCCCCTCGGCGACGGATCGCTCGACCTCGACGTCGCCCTCGACCGATTCCCGCTGGCGAGCCTCAACGCCGTCGCCCCCGGCCAGGACCTGTCTGGCATCGTCTCCGGGCGCGCCAGGGTCACCGGCCCGCTGGCCAACCCGGCGGCGACGTTCTCCGTCGACGGCAACGGCCTCAGCGCCGCCCCCCTCGTCCAGTTCGGCGCCGCGCCGCTGACCCTCGCGGCCCAGGGCGAATACCGCAACCAGGTCCTCAGCCTCTCCAGCTCCCAGGTTGCCGGCCCGCAGGGTCTCGCCATCTCCGCCTCCGGCCGCGTGCCGCTCTCCGGCAACGGCCTCGACGTGGCGATCCGCGGCACCGTGCCGCTGGCGCTCGCCAACCGTCCGCTGGCCGAGCGCGGCACCCAGGTCGCCGGCACGCTGACCTTCGACGCGGCGGTCCGCGGGCCGCTCGCCAACCCGGTCGTCACCGGCGCGTTCGAGACCGCCAACACCCAGGTGATCGATCCGGACACCAATCTCCGCCTCACCGGGATCACGCTCGCCGGCACCATCGACCGCGACCGCGTCACCCTGCGCACCGGCCGCGCCCAGGTGGTCGGCGGCGGCACCGTCGACGTCTCCGGCACCGTCGGCATCTCGCCGGCCGCCGGCTTCCCGGCCGACCTCCGCATCGTCCTCGACCAGGCCCGCTACGCCGACGGCGAGCTCGTGGTGGCCACCGTCAGCGGCCAGCTCGCCGTCACCGGCCAGCTCACCCGCGACCCGCTGATCTCCGGCGACATCCGGATCGAGCGGGCCGAGATCACCGTGCCGGAGAGCTTCGGCGGCGGCGCCCCGGTCATCGACGTGATCCACGTCGACCCGCCGGCGGCCGTCGTCACCACCCTGAAACGCGCCCGGATGATCGGCGGCACCCCGGTGCCGACGGCGCGCCCGAGCGTCGTCCAGGTGAACATCGAGGTGAGCGCCCCCAACCAGATCTTCGTGCGCGGCCGCGGCCTCGACACCGAGCTCGGCGGATCGGTGCAGCTCACCGGCCCGGTCACCAACATCCAGCCGATCGGCGGCTTCCGCCTGATCCGCGGCAACCTGCAGATCGTCGGCCAGCGCATCACCTTCGACGAGGGCACGGTGACGCTGATCGGCGACCTCGACCCGTTCGTCGACTTCACCGCCACCTCCCAGGGCTCCGACATTACGGTCACGGTTCACGTGACCGGGCGGGTGTCCGATCTCCGCATCAACTTCTCCTCCCAGCCGGATCTGCCCGAGGACGAGGTGCTCGCTCAGCTCATCTTCAAGCGCAGCCTCAGCGAGCTGTCCGCCTTCCAGATCGCCCAGCTGGCGGCGGCGGCGGCCGAGCTCGCCGGCGGCGCCAACACCTCGCTCCTCAACAACCTCCGCCAGGCGACCGGCCTCGACCAGCTCGACGTGGTGACCGACAGCGAGGGCAACGCCGCCGTCCAGGCCGGCCGCTACATCGAGGACAACATCTATCTGGGCGTGGAGGCCGGCGCCCAGGGCACCACCCGCGGCACGGTGAACATCGACATCACCGAGAACCTGACGGCCCGCGGAGCGGTCGGCTCGAACGGCGATTCCAGCCTCGGCCTGTTCTTCGAGCGCGACTACTAGCGCGGCACTCCGCCCGCCGGCCGCCCCGCCGGCGGAGACCTGCCGCAGAAATGGGCGGCCGGACCTGGAACGGTTCTGCGAAGGCCCTCAAGCGCATGGATTATCAGGCCCGACCGGGGCCCGGCGCGCCCCGCCGCGACTGCCGAAAACTTGGTCTTCGGCGTTGCCGCCGCGCGTGCTATATTGCACCGCAATAACAATCCGATAACGAAGTTTGTCGTCCCGGAGCGGTTGGAGGCGCCGCTCCCGAGAGCATCGGATTCCGTCTCATGATCGCCCGCACCCTGCTGCCGCTCGCGCGCCTTGCCGCCCGTGCAGTCCTTGCCGGCAGTGCCGTCCTGGCCGCCGCCGGCCCGGCGCCCGCCCAGAGCACCCGGCCGCTCAACGTCACCGTCACCAGCAGCGCCGAGCGCACCTACGATGTCAGCGTCGGCACCCGTTCGCCCATGTGGTGGGTGCCGTCGATCGGCACGACCGTCGACTTCGAGGTCGCCGCCATCCAGTCCCCGTCGGCCGGGCGGGCGCGGGCGTCCGGCGACCCGTCGGGCACCATCTGGGGCACGGTGGAGATGCCGAAGGGCGCGGGCGTCCTCAAATGGGATGCCACCGCCATCCGCCTGCAGGTCGACCCGTCGTCCCGGGAAAGCTCGGTGAGCTTCTCCGGCCGCAAGACCTGGACGCTCGGCAAGCTCGTCTCCGCCAGCGTCGAGGACAGCTACACGCTGACCAGCGCCGAGGACGCGGTCCTGCCGGACTGGGCCGCCCTCACCGCCGTGCGGCTCGACTTCAAGCCCACCAACACGGCCTTCGTCGCCCAGAACAACCGCGACCCCGGCGACGGCGACTGGCACACCAGCCTCCGGGCCGAGCAGCAGATCGCCGACGGGTTCAGCATCGCCGCGTCGCTCGACGACGTGACCTCCTCGGCGGCGGGCAAGTCGATCTTCGCGAGCTTCTCCCGGCGCTGGTAGCGGCCCGGGCCGCCGGCACGGCGGGCGCCGGCGCCGCCGCTCTGGCGCCCTGCCCCTCGGCCAGCGTGTCGAGGATCGGACAGTCCGGCCGCCCGTCGCCGTGGCAGCGCTCGACCAGCCCGCCGAGCGTCGCCCGCAGCCCTTCCAGATCGGCAATCTTGCGGTCGATGCGCGCCAGGTGGTCGCGCGCCATCGCCTTCACGTCGGCGCTCGCCCGGCTGCGGTCCTCGTAGAGCGACAGCAGGTGCCGGCACTCCTCCACCGTGAACCCCAGCGAGCGCGCCCGCGCCAGGAACACCAGCTTGTGCACGTCGCTCTCGGCAAAATCCCGGTAGCCGTTCTCCGAGCGCGCCGGGCGCACCAGCGCGATGTCCTCGTAATAGCGGATCGTCTTGGCCGGCAGTCCGCTCGCCGCCGCCGCTTCGCCGATGTTCATGGCACGTCCCCGCATCACAGCCGCCCGAATGGACGGCATCCGCAAATATAGTCCCACCGGCCTTGACCTTCCAGTTGCTGGAAGGCCCATCTGAAGGGTCTCGCTTCGAAAACCACCCGCCGAAGGGCTCGACCGATGACCGCTCACGCCACCCTCGACACCGATGCTGCCATCGTGCGCGACCCCGTCTGCGGCATGACGGTCGATCCCGCGGCCGGCAAGCCGACGGCGGAGCACGAGGGACACACGTTCCATTTCTGCTCCGAAGGCTGCCGGACCAAGTTCCAGGCCGATCCGCACGCCTTCCTCACCGCCACCGACCCGATCTGCGGCATGGATGTCGACCGGTCGTCGGCGAAGCACATGGCCAAACACGCCGGCGAGCGGTTCTATTTCTGCTCGGAGCGGTGCCACGCGAAATTCACCGCCGACCCGCAGGCCTGGCTGGGCGACCGCCCGGAGCCGGAACCGATGCCGGCCGGGACCCAGTACACCTGCCCCATGCATCCGGAGGTCGTCCGCGACGCCCCCGGCGACTGCCCCCTCTGCGGCATGGCGCTGGAGCCGATGACGCCGTCGGCCGACGCCGGCCCCAATCCCGAGCTCGTCGACTTCCGGCGCCGCTTCTGGATCGGCGCGCCGCTCGCCGCCGCCGTCTTCCTGCTGGAGATGGGCGGCCATGTCGGCATCCCCTTCGCCGCCTGGATCGGCCCGCACGTCTACGTGTGGGTACAGTTCCTGCTCGCCACCCCGGTGGTGATCCTCTCCTGGCCGTTCTTCCGGCGCGGCTGGAACTCCATCGTCAACCGCGCGCCCAACATGTGGACGCTGATCATGCTGGGGACCGGGGCGGCCTATCTCTTCAGCCTCGTCGGCCTGCTGGCGCCCGGCCTGTTCCCGCCGGCGCTGCTCGGCCCCCACGGCCTGCCGCCGGTCTACTTCGAGGCGGCCGCGGTGATCCTGGTCCTCGTCCTCGTCGGGCAGATCATGGAGCTCACCGCCCGCGAGCGCACCGGCGACGCCATCCGCGCCCTGATGGATCTCGCGCCCAAGACCGCCCGCCGCCTCACCGACGACGGCGAGGCCGACGTCCCCGTCGACGAGGTGAAATCCGGCGACCGCCTGCGCGTGCGGCCCGGCGAGGCCGTCCCCGTCGACGGCGTCGTGCTGGAGGGTCACTCGTCGGTCGACGAGAGCATGATCACCGGCGAGCCGGTTCCGGTGGAAAAGACCGAGGGCGAGCCGGTCACCGGCGGCACCCTCAACAAGACCGGCAGCTTCATCATGCGGGCCGAGGCCGTCGGCGCCGAGACCACCCTGTCGCGCATCGTCGAGATGGTGGCCAAGGCCCAGCGCAGCCGCGCCCCCATCCAGGGCCTGGCCGACAAGGTCGCCGGCTACTTCGTGCCCGCGGTGGTGGCGGTCGCGGTGCTCGCCTTCCTGGCCTGGATCGTCTTGGGCCCGGCGCCGGCCATCGGCTACGCCGTCGTCGCCGCCGTCAGCGTGCTCATCATCGCCTGCCCCTGCGCGCTCGGGCTCGCCACCCCGATGTCGATCATGGTCGCCACCGGCCGCGGCGCCCAGGCGGGCGTGCTCATCCGCGACGCCGAGGCGCTGGAGCGCTTCGCCAGGGTCGACGTGCTGGTGGTGGACAAGACCGGCACGCTGACCGAGGGCAAGCCGACGCTCACCGACGCCGTCCCCGTCGCGGGCACCGACCGCGACTTCCTGCTGTCGGCCGCCGCCGCCCTGGAGCGCGGCTCGGAGCATCCGCTCGCCGAGGCCATCGTCGACGGCGCCGCCGACGTGGCGCGCCGCGACGCCACCGGCTTCGAGGCCGTCACCGGCAAGGGCGTGCGCGGCAGCGTCGACGGCCATCGCATCGCGCTGGGCAACCGCGCCATGATGGAGGAGGAAGGCGTCGCGCTCGGCGACCTGGAGGAGAAGGCGGCCGCCCTGCAGGGCGACGGCAAGACCGCCATGTACGTCTCGGTGGATGGCAAGCCTGCCGGCCTGATCGGCGTCGCCGACCGCATCAAGGAGACGACGCCCGCCGCCATCAAGGCGCTGCACGAGGCGGGGCTGCGCATCATCATGGCCACCGGCGACAGCGCCCGCACCGCCGAGGCCGTCGCCCGCACGCTCGGCATCGACGACGTGCGCGCCGAGGTCAGCCCGGAAGGCAAGGGCGCCCTCATCGAGGAACTGCGCGCCCAGGGCCTGTCGGTCGCCATGGCCGGCGACGGCGTCAACGACGCGCCGGCGCTGGCCGCCGCCGACGTCGGGATCGCCATGGGCACCGGCGCCGACGTGGCGGTGGAGAGCGCCGGCATCACCCTGGTGAAGGGCGATCTCGGCGGCATCGTCCGGGCCCGCCGTCTGGCCCAGGCGACCATGGCCAACATCCGCCAGAACCTGTTCTTCGCGTTCGCCTACAACGCCGCCGGCGTGCCGATCGCCGCCGGCATCCTGTTCCCGCTGTTCGGCCTGCTGCTGTCGCCGATGGTGGCGGCACTCGCCATGAGCCTGTCGTCGGTCTCCGTCATCGGCAACGCGCTGCGCCTGCGCGGGGTCCGGCTGTGAGGCGCGCCCATCTCGCGCTGGCGGGCGTCGCCGTCGTCGTCGCAGTCGCGGCCGCGGGCACCTGGATCGCGATGCGGCCCTCGGCGCCGCCGGCGGGCGCCGTCGACCTCGCCCGCGGCGAGCGGATCTACGCGGAGGCGTGCGCCTCCTGCCACGGTGCCGACCTGGCCGGCCAGGCCAACTGGCGGCAGCCCGGCCCGAACGGCCGATATCCGGCGCCGCCGCACGACGAGACCGGCCACACCTGGCACCACAGCGACGCCCTGCTGTTCCGTCTGGTGAAGGAGGGCACGGCGGCGGTCGTCGGCGACGGCTACCAGAGCGACATGCCCGGCTTCGGCGACACCTATTCCGACGCCGAGATCCGCGACGTCCTGGCCTACATCAAGAGCCAGTGGCCGGAGGAACAGCGCGCCGTCCAGGCGGAAATCACCGCCCGGGATCAGGCCTCGCAGTAGATCGCCCGCGCCTCGCCTCCGCCGGCCGCGGCGCGCGGCCGGGGAAAGCACGGAACCATGGCCGGCCAGGGACATTAGCCTTCCGAACCGAATGGAGACTTCCGCCGCCGGAGGGGAACATGTCCTACGCACGCTTCCTGGCGATGATCTTCACGTCGACCGTCGTCATGTTCGGATTGATGTATCTGAACACCTACGCGATCGGCCACGTCTTCTTCAGCGAGACACGCGCCTACGCCGCCCTCTACATGGGCGCGACGATGGCCGTCATCATGCTCGCCTTCATGCTGGGCATGTACTCGAACCGAACGGCCAATATCGCGATCGTGGTCGGTGCGGCGATCGTGTTCGCCGGCGCCCTCTTCCTGGTCCGCAGCCAGGCCACCGTCGGCGACGTCTCCTACATGCGCGCCATGATCCCCCATCACTCCATCGCGATCCTCACCAGCGAACGCGCCAACATCGAAGACCCGAGGGTCCGCAAGCTGGCGGACGAGATCATCGAGGCCCAGCGCAGGGAGATCGCCGAGATGAAGGCGCTCATCTCCGACCTGGAGGGTGGCCCCGCGGCGACCGCGGAGATCGACGGCAAGTAGCCGGGAGCGCCGAGACGAGACAGCCGAGGAAGAGACCGATGACGTCAGCCACGACCCCAGACGAGAAGACCGCGACCCTCTACCGGATGGTCATGGAGGACCATGTCTGTCCGTTCGGGCTGAAGTCGAAGGCGCTCCTGGAGCGGAACGGCTTCGAGGTCGACGACCAGTGGCTGACGACCCGCCCGGAGACGGACGCCTTCCAGCGCGAGCACGACGTCGACACCACCCCGCAGACCTTCATCCACGGGGAGCGGATCGGCGGCTACGACGATCTGCGCGAGTATTTCGGCGAGTACGTGCCGGATGCGGACGAGACCAGCTACCGGCCGGTGATCGCCATCTTCGCCGTGGCGTTCCTGATGGGACTGGCCGTCAGCTGGGCCGCCTTCGGCACCATCTTCACGGTCCGCGCGCTGGAGTGGTTCATCGCCATCTCCATGTGCCTGCTCGGCATCCAGAAGCTCCAGGACGTCGAGAGCTTCTCCACGATGTTCCTGAACTACGACCTGCTCGCCCGCCGCTGGGTGCGCTACGGCACCATCTACCCCTACGCCGAAACCGCCGCCGGCATCCTGATGATCGCGGGCGCGCTGATCTGGATCGCCGCCCCGATCGCCTTCGTGATCGGCACCATCGGCGCCGTTTCCGTCTTCAAGGCGGTCTACATCGACGGGCGCGAGCTCAAGTGCGCGTGCGTCGGCGGTGGCAGCAACGTGCCGCTCGGCTTCATCTCGCTGACCGAAAACCTGATGATGGTCCTGATGGCGATCTGGATGCCGCTGCGGATGGCGTTCTTCTAAGAGCGCGTTTGAGAAGGGGGTTGGTTCATTGCCATCGGCGCAGGAGGGTAGCTGAGGCGGCAATGGTGATGAGGGTTTCGGCAACGTCGGTGATCTGCTCGTAATCGCGGACAAGCCGGCGGTTCTTGAAGATCCAGGCGAAGGTGCGTTCGACCACCCATCGGCGCGGCAGCACCTCGAAACCCTTGGCCCCGGCGCCCCTGCGGATGATGTCGAGGGTGACGTGGGTCTTGTCGGCAGCCCATTCCACCAGACGCCCGGCATAGCCGCCATCGGCAAAGACGCGGGCGACGAACGGGTAGCGCCGGCGCGATGCCATGAGCGGCAGCTTGCCGCCGTCACGGTCCTGGATATCGGCGGCGTGGACGCGTACCGCGAGCAGGCGTCCGTCGGTGTCGGTCAGGATGTGCC
>NZ_JBRJGW010000027.1:0-55096 GCF_053628695.1 Amorphus sp. MBR-141 | reverse complement strand
CCGGGGCTGTAGCGCCGATCGACATCCTCGATCTCTGAGAAATCGTGCGGTGTTGTTACCCTGACCAGTCTGGGCGTGGCATCACTATCCTGGCGGACGGTATCGGATGCCGAGGCTTGCGGTGCCCCGCCCGCCTGCTTTGCCGATCGTCGGCCGAAAACAGAGCGAAGCCGCCTGAACCCGCGGCCGGCCTGCCACCAGATATCTCCGGTATGAGCCCGGGTCCGCTCAGCAGTGTTGTGTGTTGATAATCTTGGCCGAGCTCTTGGCTGGGTGATCAAATATAGGCGGCGTACCTGAAGCAGCGTCCAGTAGGTCCCAGCCCACATGAGGTAGAGAATGACCAAAAGGATAGCGATGCCGGCCAGGGAAGCCAGATATTGCCAGTACACGATCTCGCCGACGAAAAAGGCAACGACGATGGGCACAACCGCCGCCCACGCTCCGAGCTTCTTCTTGATGGGTGTCATAAGCCCCCCCGAGCCGAATCCCGCTTAGATTGCAGCGTTCATCCTATCGGCTCATGACACGGGCTCAACCTGTGTGATGCAGTTTGCGTCGGATGAGGCCGCAAGGGGGATGGTTGCGGCAAGGACGTGCCCCAATCACCAGGCCGCATTCAGCCGCTTCTCACCGCATCCACTCGGGTTCATCCTCATAGTCGCGGCAGTCGGTTCCGGTGGTGCAGCGATCGAGGGCATCGTCGCGAAAATGGTTCTCGAAGCGCGATTGGGTCTGCTCCTGATCGCGGATCTCCTCAGCCTTGGCGTCCGCGTCGGCGACGCCGCCCCGGTACTCGATCACCTCGTAATCGTTGGCCATCTCCCGATCGAGCATCTGCCGGATCGTCCGGTCCGAGGCGCCGTTCCTGCGCATGGGTGCGACGATCGTCTCATACCACCAGGTCGCGCCGCCTGCGTCCGGAGACCGCCCCAGGTTCTCACCATAGGCCCGGCAGAGAACGGGGTCGGCGGTGCATCGCGACGGGCTTAGCTCGTCGTTGCCAGCAACCGTCGGCGGCTGAGGCGGCGGCGGCGGAATGTACCGCTTGCAGCGCAGCTCACCGGACGCACTGACGCCTTCGGCATATTCCAGGATCGAGGCGTTGCAGTCCTTGCCCAGCACCCGTTCGACCCAGGGGGCGGCATCGGTCACGAACCGCTCGATCTCGGCGAGACGAAGGTCCAGAGCCTCCAGGCTGGTGTTTTTGGTCGTGCCTCGACCCGCCCAGGACTGGGCGAGCGCCACGCCGGGACTGAAGACGGTGCAGGCGGAGATGATGAGAAGAGACAGGCGCATGGCAGTGATCCGGATTTGTTCGTTCTAGGGGCGCTTTTTGCGGCACACGACGGCTTCGCCATCGCCGACCGCGGCCAGGAAATTGTTCTTGCCGGAGCAGGTCGCCCGTCTGAGACGCTCGACGGTGGGGGTCGTTTCCTTGGTGAAAGCTTCCAGCCTCTCCAGGCGGGCGATCAAGCGGCTGACGTCCGAGGCTGACCGGCTGCCCTCGCCGCTGAGCGCTTGGGCGTGGGCAGGGTCAGAGGCTGCGATCGACAGCGTTACGGCGCACGCGGCAACAGCGCTCAGGACGATCCTCGGGCAGGACAAAGGTCTCAGTATCTGCATATCGCGCGCCCCTCTTCGTCGAAGCCGATGATGAACTGGCCGTCCTTGCACTCGGCCTTGCCGAGCGCGGCCAGAAGCGGCTCGTAGATGGCGGCGAGCCGCTCCATCTGCGCGATGCGGGCCTCAAGACGGGCCAGCTGTGGGGTCTGGGTCGTTCCGCGCGAGGCGGCGTTCTGCGCCTGGGCGGGCGGGCTTGCCGACGCTGCCATCAGCAGTGCGACGGCAAGAACGCGGGCCCATCGGGGGGTCTGGATTGGCATGCGGTTCCCTCTTTCGTGGTTGGTATCTCTCTCTTATGGGGGATGTCAGGAATTGACGGCTGACGGGTCGGCAGACGGCCTGAGCGGTCGGCTTCGTCGAGGACGACACCCGCGACGGCATCGACCGAGATCAATCCAAACCACGAGCTGTCCCGCGAGCCGGAGGGCACCTCTCCCATGAGCAGGAGAGCCCCGTCCGGAATGCGATTGTCATAGGCCTTGGCATAGAGGGAGAGCATGGCTGCGCGCTCCCCTGGCAGACGATAGGGCACCCCGGCCGCGTTGCGGGCCGGGCTGCCGTTGACAACGACCGCGCCATGCCGAGCGATCCGCAACCGGTCGCCGGCCTTGCCAACGACGGCTTTGGCCAGTGGCTTGCGGCTGGCGCCGACCCGCACCAGCACGATCGCGCCTCGATCGAGCCCCGGCCCACAACCCGGACCCAGCGCTGCAAGCAGCGTCGCGCCATCGGCGATCCGGGGTTCAAGAGAGTGCCCCTCGACGCGGACATAGCCGGGTCGGCAGGTCGAAGCGGAGACTGGCGATGGGGCCGCCGTCAGGCCCACCAGGAGGGCCAGGCCAATGGCGGTGCAGCCGTGACAGAGCGCGCGCCGTCCCGGGGCCGTGCCTCGACAGCGACCATTGGGCCTACCATCAGCAGACTTCCGGTTCGGCGATCCCCGGACGGCCACGGACCAGCGGCCAAGCAACAGCAGCGCGCGGGTCAAAAATTGCAGCACCAGAGCGGGTGCGTCGCGTTGCAGTTGGAAGCCCTGTAGTCCCAAACCGCTTTGTAAGTGGTGCCCCCAACATCCGACACGGCGCCGTTACCAGTAGTTACTGTATACGGGTCGCTATGACCGCCACATGGTCCGACTGACGGCTCATGCACCCAGCCAAGCCTATCCACGATCGTGTTGAGTGAACCGAGCTGGGACATTTCTCCGAAGTGCCAACCGGCACCGAACTCGGCGGCACACTTGGCGTGCGCCCCGCTCAACCCACCCAGATCGCCGCTGTAGGACTGCCAGGTGCGCTTGCAGATCGGCGTGGTTCCGGCACCGCCACTGGCCCCGACCACAGAGATGGCGCTATCGACATAGGCCTTGGTGGCGACATTGTTGTCGGCCACCGGGGGAGCAGCCGTCATCGTCCCATCGGACGTGATCGGTCCGTTGGAGACGATCGCGTCGGCGGTGACGGTCCCGTTCACCGTGACATCGCCGCCGGTGATGGTCGGGGCGGCGTTGTCGCACTGGATCTGACTGCCGTCGCTGCGACAGAGCCGATTGCTGATGAGCGTTCCCACTTCCGGATCGTCCTCCGTGGTGATGGCCCCGCCCGCGACGCCTTCGGTCTGGTCAGGCACGCACTGCCAGCTTCCTCCGGCCGTGTCGGTCCACACCAGCTTGGCATTGGTCAGGTGGCAGTAGGGCGGTACGGCCCCGTTGGTCGCGTGCGGGCCAACGCTCGGGTCGGCCTCATCGACGCAAGCCCACGCGGTTCCCGTCCATTGCAGCATCCGGCCGTCGCCGTCGCACAGCACGATGGGCGCCTTGGCGTGGGGGTCGATGTCGGCAAGCTCGTGCTCGGCCGCGTCGATGCGGTCGCCATGGTCGGTCAGGGTCGCGCCGATCCCGTCCAGCCGGCTCTCATGGCCGTCGATGCGGGTCTCCAGCTCGGCGTCCTTGGCGACGAGGTCCGCTTTCATTTTTGTCGTCAATGCCTGCAGCCGGGCAATGCCGGCCTGGCCTCGGGCCATGCCGCTGGTGCCGTACACGACGCCTTGGGCGAACGCTGCCGTCGGCAGCAGCATCAGCGCCAGACAAACTCCTTTGAACGCGAACCGCATGTTGTCTTTCCTCCGCACGATGATCCGGTTGTCTTCCGGCGTCGTGCGAAGCCTCTCCGGACGGTTGTCCCGGGGTCTCGCTGTTCGGGTCGAGCAGAAACAGTCTGCTACGCCGGTGACCCGCTCTTGCTTATGAACGGGCTTACAAGCGCGGGTTCGCGGGTCCTGACAGTTACCTGACAGGGGGCCGGCTTGCGGGTGCGGCCGAACAGTCGGGGTGGCCTGTCAGGCACTCCGTCGGCGGCGGTCTTTGTCGTCTGCGGCCCGTCCTCCGTCTCTGGGCGGGTGCGCCCGCATCTTCCGTCCTTGCCCCGAGATGGCGGCTCTGACCGGGGCCGCCAGCCGGCGCAACGGCTTCGCCGTCCTCCTCTCCCGTTGCGGTCCTTCGGATGCGCCGACCGGCTCTTGGGCCCCGGTTCTTCGAGGCCATCGCAAGGCCGTTCGAAAGGCGAGCGGCTTAAGAGACCAAAGGAGGACAGACCGATGACAAAGACCCGTACCGACGTGCACGCCACCATCACCGACGCGATCGTGGCCGCGATCGAAGCCGGAACCGACGCCTGGCAGATGCCCTGGCACCGCGCAGGCGGCGCGCTCTCCCGCCCCGTGAACATCGCCACAGGGAACCCATACCGGGGCATCAACATCCTGGCGCTTTGGGTCGCAGCCCAGACCCGGGAGTTCACCCGCCCGGAGTGGGGCACCTACCGCCAGTGGGCCGCCAAAGGCGCCCAAGTGCGCAAGGGCGAGAAAGGCACTACGACCGTGTTCTACAGGGAGCTTGCCGTCGAGGCTGATGCGACCCCTGACGACGGCGACACCGCGTCTCCCGAGCGTCGCTGTGTGGCCCGCGCCAACATCGTCTTCAACGCCGACCAGGTGGACGGCTGGGAACCGGCACCGACCGAAGCGCCCTCATCCATCGAAGAGTTCGCGCCTGTGGCCAACGCGGAGGCCTTCGTGGCCGCCACGGCTGCCGACATCCGTCACGGGGGCGACGCGGCCTTCTACCGGCCGGCAACCGACCATATCCAAATGCCGCCGAAGGAGGCCTTCCGCGGGAGCCCGACCAGCACGCCCGCCGAGGCCTACTACTCCACCCTATGCCACGAACTCGTCCATTGGAGCGGTGCGGACCACCGTCTGGACAGGACCCTCAAGACCCGCTTCGGCAGTGAAGCCTATGCCGCCGAAGAGCTCATCGCCGAGCTCGGGGCCGCCTTCCTCTGCGCAGACCTCGAGATCAGCCTGAAGCCCCGGACCGATCACGCCGCCTACGTCGCAACCTGGCTCAAGGTCCTCAAGAACGACACCCGAGCGATTTTCACCGCAGCCTCCAAAGCTCAACAGGCCGTGCAGTTCCTGCACGGCCTCGGAGGGGGCGAGGCCATCACCGATAGGAACCTGTAAACGGGAATCGACGCAAATGCGGACTCGCAAAACGCGTGTTGTCAATCCGAATCAACTGATTCAGGATCATAAGCATGAGCAAATTGGCGCTGTCAGCTGTTCGTGTTCTCCGGCGTTTGCCGCATTCCGCGCGGTTTGACGCTCATCTTGACGACTGCGCGGCGCTCGTCTTCCTTTATTCCCCTACGCAGGAAGACGGCATCCGCCGACTTCGGCTGCGACACGTGCTTGGGCTTATTCCGCTGCCCAGCCTCGAGCCATGCCTCATGACAGCGGGTAGCGAGTGTGTCGAGAGTTCCATTCCGGCAGGTAACGGTGCTCGGAGCTACGTAGCAGCGCCAATTGTCAATACTCGAGATACTTTCGAGCGTGGGTCTCAAACGCTCCACTAGCGTTTCAGAGCTTTCGTCCGTCACGATCAGGAGTGAAACTCCCCGTTTCACGTGACAGGCGGCCTTGCACCAGCGCTTGATGGCACCCTGCAATCTGATCACATCGCGACCTGCATCTTCGAGCTCATATTTGAGCTCGAGCTGCAGGAGAAGAGGCTGATATCCCATCAGGTGTCGCCTTCCGATTCGGACCAACTTATTATAGCTGGTCCGAAGCGGTTCTCCGAGTCGACCTCCTCGACGGGATTCGAATACGCTGTCCTCACTTGGATGACCTTCAGCCAGGACGTCTTCGTCAAGTAACTGGTGCCGGCGACAAAGGCTCGGGTCCGCAATCTGTGAGGCAGCAAGCGTCAAGCGGTTGGTGCGGGCTCTCTGACGAGTTCGGCCATTTGAAGCCATGTCCACCTGAGGAAAGCCAAAGCGAGATCCCGCCATATTGGCCTGTCGTGTGATCCTTCCAACCGGATGCCATGGCTCCGTTCGGCGAGTGGTTCCGTCGCTTCCTGCGCCCTTTCCTTTGCATGGCGGACCTGGCCCCGGCGCCGTGCCCGGCAACGGCGTGCTTCGACTTTTCTCCCCTGACCTCCGGTCATTCCGCGCGAAGCAGAAAAGTCGGCGCGTGCCGTCGTCCGCTTCGCTTCCGCCCTCCGGGTGCAGGGCCCAGCCTCAACCGGGGCCGACGGTGAGCCATGGAAGGTCGCGAGGAGCGCGGCCTCAAACACACCGAAAGGAGAAAGACATGGCAACCATTGGAACCTTCACCAAGACCGAGCGCGGCTACACCGGCGACATCCAGACCCTGACCTTCAAGGCGAAGGTGGCGCTGACGCCCGTGACACGCGGCGGCGACACCGCCCCCGACTACCGCGTGACGGCGGGCACAGCCGAGATCGGCGCGGCCTGGATCCGCACCAGCGAGGCCGGCAACAGCTACCTTGCCATCAAGCTGGACGACCCAAGCTTCCCGGCCCCGGTCTACGCCAACCTTGTCGACCGCAACGGCAAGCAGGTCCTGATCTGGACCCGCTGAGGATAATCGGCCCCGCCCCAGCGGCGGGGCCGTTTTATTTCACAAAGGAGATTTCAATCATGAGTACGAATACGAACCATCCCGCCGCTGACTACGCCTTCGCCGAGATTGCCGTCGAACAGCTGACCGTCTACCGCTACGTCGTGGCGCTGACCGACGATGTCTGCGATCCTGAGGCGGTCCCCCTTGCCCGCTTCAAAGCGGGCGAGACACCCGATCTTGGCCCGGCCGATGGCGAAGCGCACGATCTCAGCACCTTCTATATTGATGAGCACCTGCTCCACCCCGGCCAGGCGTAAGCGGGACCGTTCGATTCCGCTCCGCGTGCGCGGAGCGGTTTCGGCTTGCCGAACGGAAAGCCATAAACCGGCCGACAATCTCCTTCATTATATCGAATGATGTTCGTTTTTTTTCGGTTTGGCCGGCCGATACCCCTCGGCGTCGGGGGGCTGGACCGGTTCGGTGAGCCTGCCGCTCCCGGAGGTGGCGGGCTTTCGCCCCGTGTTCCGTCGTTCCGGCGTTGGCGAGATAACGGACCGCGATACGGTTTGTAAGACGCAGCTCCCACCGACCATGTCGGTTGAGCCCACGGTCGGGCCACCCTCCGTGCAGACGGACTCCTGCGGCCCAAATAGGTTTGACGGGTAGCGCTTCTTCAACCGGTTTCGGTCCCGTCGACAAGATGACTGACCCGTGCCGGACGGGCATTTCCGAGCACCCCGATCGGGGCCACCGGCCCGCAAATGTGCAGGGTCAGCTAACAGCCAGATCCGGCGGTTCCGGACTGGCCAGCAGACCTGCTGTCGACCCGCGCAGCGGACTCGCGCCGCTGTCGGAGCGGCCGGGAGAGGCCTGCGCGCTTCTGTTTTGTTGGCCGGTGTTGGCTGCCACCGGATCATGCTGGACATCGCCGCCTGTATTCGATAAGTATTGAATAAACTATTCGCCTCCGTATTGCGGCTTTTGCTCTGAGTTCCCATAACAGTCTCAGGATGAAAAACAGTCGTATGCGGGAGGCAAGATGTACGTTGTCCCACATTTATTCGCATCACCTTGCCAGAAACTGGCTTCGGTGACGGCTCATAAACGGGCCAACCTGTCCGGCATTCGCCCCCTGACGGGGGCTCAAGCCGGGACCGGTCTTGCGGACCCTTGCGGTATCCGGGAGGTGGGTCATGGGGCGTAGGGCGCTTGCCGCGGAGGCCCGTCAGGCGGCCATCCTGGACGTCCGGCTTCCTGGTCCTCAGCGCGCCTTTATCGCGGAGTGCGCCGCACGCGGCGGGATGGCCGTGGCGGACTATGTCCGTGCGGTCCTGGCCGGGGCACGGCGCCGGCCGTACCGACGCCAGTTCGAGCGGCTGAAGGCGGATGCGAAGATCCGGGTGCGGATGACGGCGGCGGAGCTGGACCGGCTTCGCGCGTTTGCGCGGGATCGCGGCATGAGCCTTGGACGCTATGTGCGCCTGGTGCTCTCCGGCGGGCGACCCAGGGGGCGGTCTGCCGCACCTCGGGCTCTGAAGCAGGTCGTCTACGAGCTTCAGTCCATGGGGGCGAACTTCCGCCAGCTCGCCACGAGCCTGGGGGATCCCGACTATCTGGAATGGCGCACCCATGTGGCAGTGATCCTGGTGCGCGATTGCGTCCGTGCGGGGGATCGGGCCGAGGCCATGGGGGCGCTGCTGGGTCCGATCAACCGGGCCGGCCACCTGCTGAACGAACTGGCCTATCGTGCCAACGCCGGTCACGCTGTCACGGAGGCTGAAGAGGCCGACGTCCTCGAGGCCGTGGCCGCCGCCCTCAAGCCGCTCGAGGACTGTGTCTGGGCGACACCGTCATCTGAGCGCTGAGGCGGAGAGCGGTCATGCGGTTCAAGGTGGGCAAGCAACAGCCGGCGAGCTTCCGGGCGGCCGCCCTCTATCTGGCGGGACAGACCCGCAAGCATCGCGAGGCCGAGCGGGCGCGAGAGTCGGAGCGCGGCGCGGGACGTTCGGGCGGACGGGGCGACGACGGTGGCCTGCTCGGCGAGACGTCGAGCCCGGCCTCTCGTGGCGAGCGGGTGCTCTGGGTGGAGGAACGCGGCCTTGGCACCACCGACCCGGAGGAGGCGGCCCGTATCATGGCGATCACCGCCGAGCGCTCCCAGCGGGTGCGCCAGCCGGCCCTCCACTTCATCGTGGCCTTCGATCCGAAAGACGCCCGCCGCGGCCGGGTCGATCCGGACTCCATGCGGGAGATTGCCGGCGAGCTCACCGAGAAGCTCGGGCTGAACGACCACCAGATGCTGATTTACGCCCATGGTGATCGTGAGCATCCCCATCTCCACTTCCTGGCGAACCGGGTCCATCCCGAGACAGGCCGGGCCTGGAGCCAGCGCGACATCGGCCGCAGGCTCACCACGCTGTGCCGGGAGATCGCCGAGGAGCGTGGCCTCAATGCGCTCAAGGAGCGGAGCCGGGACCAGGATCGCGGGAGAGACGCCGACCGCACGGGTCCCGTCTCCGACGGCGAGTATCGCACCGCCCAGCGCGAGGGGCGCGAGCCGAAGGCGCCGTTCGACCGGGACGCGCTCGCCGAGCTCAAGACCAGCCTTGCCCCTGCCTTCCGCGACGAGACCAGTTGGGCAAGCCTGAGCGGCCGGCTGGCAGCCAAGGGTCTTTATCTGCGCGCCAAGGGTCAGGGCCTGATCGTTACCGACGGCCGTGCCTATGCCAAGCTCTCCCAGCTCGGCAAGACCGTCCGCCTGAAGGAGCTGGAGGCGCGGTTCGGCGAACGCTTCGCCGACTACTATGCACGCGAGGCCAGAGACCTCGTCGCCGAACGCGAACGGGATGGAGGACACGATGACCGCAGAGCGGAGAACCGCTCGTCCCAGGCTGGTTCGGATCGCGGCCAGCGGAACGGGCCGAAGGGCAAAGACCGGGACGACCTCGATAGCCTGCACCGACTGGAGACCGCCGACTTCGAATACCGACGCTGGGCCCTTCTCGACGAGACGCTAGCGGCATCCGAGCGCCAGATCCAACGGGCGGACCGCACGACGCGCAAGCGATCCTTTGAACTCGATCGCAACCGTGGCCGCGAAGTCGTGACCTACGACCGGATGCTCGTTCACATGAAGAGGCTCTTCGCCGACCCGGCCAAGGCCCACGCGCGCTGGACGGCGCTGGAGCGGGAGCTCGGCGTTGGTGACGCGGCCGAGCTGGTCGGCAAATCGCCTGGCCTCCTCGGCAGCTTGAGCCGGGATACGAAGGTGGGCCGCTCAGGCCGTCCGTCGGCCAAGAGCTGGGAGGCTCTTCAGAAGGCTCGCACCCGCTGGCGCGACGCCGAGGCGGAGCTGGAGGATGCCCGGCACAAGATGCAGCTGGCCCGCCACGCCGCCGAACGCGTGCGCTCGAACTTCCGCCACCTCCAGGCCCAGGTCGGGGAACGCGAACAGGTGAAGCGCTACCTCCGGCGCTCCATCCGCCTGCGCGCCCGCGCCCTCGACCGCGTCAATCACCGCATGTTCGAGAAGAGCCGCCTTGCCGACGAACGCATCGAACAGCTCCATCGCGCCTGGCGCAAGCACAACGAGCGGGAGAGGCAACGCGAGCGGGAAAGCGGACGGTGAGCGTCAACATCACGGTCAAATGCAACGGCCGGCGGCCGCCATGTCTTGTTCAGGCGCGAGCTCTCCTGAAGTGACGGACTGACCACAGGGTGATATCTAAAACCGACGGTTGCTAATCCGCGCGCTTCAGGTTGCGGACCTGAACTACCGCCGTCGCGCCGCGAGCGCCGTTGAGCTGTCTGGACATCAACATGCGGGGGGCATGCATGAACCAGTCCGAGATGGAAGCCATCCTGAAGCTCTACGAAGCGCATTTCGATCCGGCGGCCTATCAGGGCGCTGTCGATCATTTCGGCAGTCGCTTTCAGGATGTTCGGCTTGGGCTACAGATCGAGGAAACCGCTCCGCGCCGGTTCTGTCTCGACAGCGTCTTCGCCAACAACGATGAGCGGGACATTTCCGACTACATCGATGTGGCGTACCTCAATCCGATGGTCACGCCGGCGACCGTCGATCTGATGCGGTCTGGCCGACTTTTCAGGAGCGAGCCGTACATCTCCCGCGCAGAGATCAAGAGAAGTGAGTTTTTCGACGTTTATCTGCGGCCCCGCAATCGAATGGATTCGGCAATCGGATTCAATGTTTTTACCGGGCGAGGTACGACGGCCATGTTCACGGCCACGATCCCGGAAGCTCTCAGCGAAGACGAGCGGACCGATCTGGCCGCCTCTATCGATCGAATCCGACCATACGTTCAGCGGTCGTTTCGCATGGTTCGCGACCTGATGCAGCGCACCGCCGTCGCACAGACCGGTGATATCATCGATCGGGTTGGTACGCCGGTGGCGGTGTTCGATGCAGCACACCAGCTCATCGCCCAGAACGGGAAGGCCGAGGCCATGTTCCGCAGCGGCGGCGAGCTGTCGCTCTCAGGGCGCGGAACCCTGGCCGCCCGGGAGAAGAAATCGTCGGACCATCTGTATGCGGCGGCGGGCAAGGTCATGGCGGGCTCGCTGCCCGTTGGTCCGGTCCGCATAGCGCGTCCAGCCCAGGTTCCGTTGATCCTCTACTTCGTGCCAGCCGGCGGCGGCCGCCTCAATCCGATCATCGAGCCGTTCAAGGAAGGGTTTCCAGCCTATCTTCTCTACGTCCTCGATCCGGAGGACGTGGATCCTGCCCCGATGGATATTCTGACCTCGGCACTCGGGCTGACGCCGGCCGAGGCACGGTTGGCGGAATCCCTCCACAGAGGCAGCACGGTCAGGGAGGCGGCGGAGCAATCGTCAACCGCCTATGCCACGGCACGCAATCAGCTGACGGCCATCACCCGCAAGCTCAACCTGAGCCGACAGTCGGAGCTGACAGGGCTCCTCGCCCGCATTATGGCGCGGGTGCCGCGATAGACCGGCGACCAGCCCCCAACAGCAGTGGCAGGATCAAAAAAGATCGACCACATTGGTGAGATCGAGAACGATCAGCACGCCGCCGGCGAAGGCGGCGAACTCGATGCACATCCGGATCGTCACGATCACCCGGGTGATGTTGTCCATTGTCTGACGCCGAATGTGCTGTGGCCGAAAATGGGCGAACTCTCACTATTCTTGGGGGATGCTGCCGCGTGCGCATGATGCAAATGCTCTATCCGCCAGATGGTCTCGGTCAGTTTCCGGCATTGGAAGGGCAATCGGCCGGGTAAGTTGCGCTCTTCCCTCCGCCTTGTCGCAAAGAGCCAATCAGCTTGAGGCGGCTGCGCTCATGCGGCGTCTGCTGCGCACCCGGCGAAGTGCCCCTATCTCGCGCTTTGATCCGACGGCCGTCCCCAGAATGCGATCTCGTCTACCCGGTCGCCCCAGCCGACGACGAAGCGCAGGGTCCGCTCCCCCTGATCGGTGATCGCCATCGCCGTGCACCGGCGAAGCTCGGTGCCATCGGCGATGCTCGATACCTCCCGGATGGAATGGAGGCCGAAGACCACGAGATCGTCGTTCTCGGCAGCAAAGCCCGCCTGAACGATGCGTCGGCCTTCGTCGGCGCTGCAGGCCGGCAGCTTCGCTGGCGGTTTGGCCGTGGCCAGGCCAATCGTCACGCCGAAGACGGCCGCCGCAAACGCGATCATCGTGAACAGCTGCCAGGTGGCGGCGGTGTTGGGATTGGTGTTCGGGTCCATGGCGGTCTCTCCCTATCTTGCTTTCTGGTTTTCTAGTTGTCGTCCTTTCGTGCTTCGGCACGCCGCTCGGCGAGCGCCTTGCGGGCGCGGAACGGCTCCTCGGCGAACCAGCGGATCTTGCGCGCCCGGATCGGTGGGCAGGCCTGGACGAAGAGAAGCTGGTGCGTGGTCGGCATGGCCATGACCTCGTCCGGCGTCATCAGCTTGCGCGCCTGCAGCCCTTCGCTGGTTGAGAAGTGGTTCGGCAACAGCGACAGCGGTCCGGCCGTCGCCCGGCTGATGCTGGGCGCGATCACCGTGCGCGTCCCGAGCATGTTGGAGAGCTCCGCGGCCGTTGCGTAGTCGGTGACGTTGAAGGCTTGGCGCACCGCGCAGTTGGCGATCATCGAGCGCCAGCGCGGGTAGATCTGCATCAGCTGGTCGAGATCCTGGAAGAACAGCCACAGGCTCGCGCCGTAACCGGCGAGCCAGCCGATGCCGGCCTCGATCGGCTCCATCCGTCCAAGAGCTGCCGTCTCGTCCAGGAAGAAGACAACGGGCTCGCGCCGAGCGGTGCGAGCCCGGGTCGTGGCGACCAGCGCCAGTCCCACGAAGAGACGGACGAAGGGGCGGTAGGTCTCCAGGAGCTCCGGCGGCAGGATCAGATAGAGGCTGGTCGGTCTGCGCTTCAGATCCTCCATCATGAAGTCGGAGGCTTCCGTCGCGCGGGCGAGCAGCGGGCTCTTCCAGATCTTCATGTGGGTCTGGGCGGTGGAGATCACGGCGGAGCGCTCGCGGATCTCCTTCTGGGAAAAGCCCCGTGCCATGGCGGCAATACCGGCGTGATCGAAGGTAAGTATCTCGTCCAAGAGGTCCTCGAACCCGTCCTGATCACGCATCAGCAGCGTCCAGACATGGCTGAGCGTCCGCTCCGAACCGGTGCGGGCGTGAGCCACGTAGAGCAGGAGACAGGTGATCAGCGCCTTGGCTTCGCTGTCCCAGAAGGTCTCCGGGCCGCTGGAGGTCACCAGCATCTCGGTGATGAGGGTGGCGTCGTCGATCTCTTCCGCCTCTCCGACCCGGATGAAGTCGACCGGGTTGAACCGGGACGTCTCCACCTGCCGATCAAAAGGGGCGACGGCATGCACGCGGCCGAGGCTCGCCCGAAAGGCAGCGCTCGCCGCATGGTTCTCGCCCTTGGGATCGATGACGAACACCGATCCCGGATGATCGAGCAGGTTTGGAATGATGGAGCCTGCTCCCTTGCCGGAGCGGGTCGGGGCGAAGGCCAGCAGATGGCCAGGCCGCTCAAACCGCAGGAACGTCCGACCAATTCGTCCGAGGATGAGACCGCGGCGGCCGCGGAGGGCGTGAACATCGAGATCTCGCCTTGTGGCAAAGCGCGCAGAGCCATGCAGGGTCGCCCACTTGCGGTGTCGGCGGATCCGCAGCCAGAGGCCAGCGCCCAGACCAACACCGAGCAGCAGCACCACAGGCACCAGGCCCCAGGCAAACACCAGGAACAGGCCGACAAGGACGACCAGCGTGCGGCCGAGAAGCCGCGCGGGGGCTCGCACAAGCAAAGCCCACAGGAAGGCCAGAGCGCGCATCGGCGACGCCTCCTTCGTTTATTGCAACCACCTGCTTATGGGTGGCGGCACGAATGGAGGTGGCTTTTGCTTGCGGAGATCCAGAAACTGAGAGAGGCTTAAAGGTGTTGCCAGCCGAATACAGACGTCGCATTCCGGCGTTTATTGCAACCCGAGCGGCTGGCAACACCTGTTTATGGATGGCCGAGCCCGATCAATACCTGACATCTCCCGAAAGAGAGCATGCGCCTTACCCCGTTTGAGGGAGGCGTGTTTGCGCGGATTTGCACCAGTCCACCGGGCGGTGAAATCGGCGCGTTTTCGGGCTCGCGGGCTCGGGCGAAAGAACGGGCGCGTGCGGGCGGCATGATGGAGGTGTTTGGCCCTCGATCAGCTGCTAATGCTTCTGGTACCCGAGAAAGAGTGCACCAATCCGGATCGGAAAAGGTCGCGGTTTCGAGCGTCGACCGGTTCGGTGACGGCTTGCGACCAATGACCAAAGGGCGGGACGGGCTCGGGGTAGTATCCTTGCTGGAACAAGATCAAACGCCATGCTGACCCCAGGAGAGATCTACTCGAATCTCGACGACCTCGCCGCAGAACCTCCGGCGGGGGGGGGATTTGGCTTAGCGCTAATGGAGGCTGTAGGAGCCCCGCGCTCCACGATCACCAAACTCCGCGAGACCGCAAAGGGCGGTGCATTCACGTGGACAAGGATGCTGCGTTTCGAGGCGACTCAGCCGGGAGGAGCGGATGCGGCGTTAGATCGTATGCGAGCCGAAGCAGAGGCTTCGCCCAAGGGACGCCGTCCCCGCATCCTGCTTGCTTATGACGGTGAGCGGATCGCGGCCTATGACACCAGCCCGAAATTTGACGAAGAGCCGCTGCGCGTCGGCATCGACATGCTTTCGCTGGAAGGCGACGTGTTCTTTCCGCTCGGCGGGCACGAGCGCTACGTTCCGAAAAAGGAGCGTATGGCCGACGTGCGGGCTACGCGCTTCATCTCGCGCTTCCACGACGCAGTCCGCGACGTCAACCCAGGTTGGACCACCCAAGCCGATCGGCACGCTCTCAATATCTTCATGGCGCGCGTACTGTTCTGTCTGTTCTCGGACGATGTCGGCATTTTCGAGAAGGACGTGTTTGAAAAAGCGGTGCGGCAGTCCACGAGGGTTGATGGCGCCGATCTAGCGGATTTCTTCGAGGGCGCCTTTCGTCACATGGATACGCCTCATGCGATGCGTTCCTCTGAGACCAAAGGCTGGTCAAAGCTGGAATACGTCAACGGCTCCTTGTTCGAAGAAGATGTGCCCATGCCGGCGCTGGACGGGCGCTGCCGCAAGCTGCTTCTCGACTGCGCAGGGCTGAACTGGAAGCTCATTAACCCCGATATTTTCGGCTCCATGCTCCAAGCCGTCGTCGACGTGGAGAAGCGCGGCGAGCTCGGGATGCACTACACGTCTCCGGCAAACATCATGAAGGTGCTGGAGCCCATTCTGCTCGATCCGCTCAAGGCCGAGCTTGAGCGGGCGGGGGCGAACAAGGGGCGGCTGCGCGCCTTCCTCGAGCGGCTCGGCCGAATCCGCGTGTTCGATCCGGCCTGCGGGTCGGGAAACTTCCTGATCCTCGCCTACAAAGAGATGCGGGCGCTGGAGATGGAGGCAATGCGCCGCCTCGCCACGCCACGCCTATCAGGCATCGCACTGGAGCAATTCTTCGGAATAGAAATCGATGACTTTGCTTGTCAGGCGGCGCGGCTGGGCCTCTGGATCGCGAAATACCAGTGCGATCAGCAACTGGAATTGGACCTTGGTCAGCGCACCGACTTCCTACCACTCCAAAAGGCGGGCGTGATCGTGACTGGCAACGCAGCGGAGGTGGATTGGCTGGAGGTTTGTCCGCCCACGGACGCGGTGGGCGAGCCCGTCGAGACGGTGGTGATAGGGAACCCACAGTTCAAGGGTGCGATGTGGCAGTCCAAGTCACAAAAGGCCGACATGGACCGCGTGTTCAATGGGCGGGTGCCGAACGTCGGACGACTGGATTATGTCGGGATTTGGTTCCTCAAAGGTGCTGACTACGCGGAGGCAACGGGGGCGCCCTTCGCTTTTGTCTCCACGAATTCGATTGTCCAGGGCGACTCGGTGGGAATGCTCTGGCCGTACCTTCTAGATCGGCTTGATATCCGCTTCGCCTATCGTTCTTTTAAGTGGTCGAACCTTGCCGCGCACAATGCGGGAGTGACCTGTGTCATCGTCGGCATGGGACCGCCAAGCGATGCGCCGAAGCGCCTTTTTGACGGCGATACGGTGCGAGACGTGGAGGTTATCGGCCCCTATCTCGCGCCCGGAGTGACGACGATTGTGGGAAAGAGGAGCACGCCTCTCTCCTCGGATCTGGAACCGTTGGTATTTGGAAACATGCCGCGGGACGGAGGGCACCTTCTGCTAGACCGCAACGAGCGCAACGCGTTGCTAGAGGCGCACCCGGAAGCGGAACGATTTCTCCGCCGGATCTACGGCTCACAGGAACTGATGAAAGGCATCGAACGGTGGTGCCTTTGGGTGGACGATAAAGACTACGCAGCTGCCCGGCAGATTAAAGAATTGGCGGCGCGGTTCGAGCGCGTCTCTGAAATGCGCCTCCAAGGAAGCGCGAGTACGGCAGCGTTCGCTGATCAACCCTACCGCTTCGTTCAACGTCCGGGTGCTGCAACCTCGCACACAATCATGGTCCCTGCGATCACGTCCGAGGGTCGAGCTTGGCTTCCCGTTGCGGTCATGGATCATCGAAATATCATCAACAATAAGATATATGGACTTATTGACGGCTCGATTTGGCAGGCGGGGATTTTATCCTCTCGTATGCACCGGCTTTGGCTGGAAACAGTGGGGGGACGACTTGAGACCCGCCTCAGCTACGCGAACACCCTCGTTTGGAACACTTTTCCTCTCCCACCTCTCTCTGAGCGGCGTAAGGCAGAGCTGGAGGAGCATTGGTGGGCGATAGACGAAGCCCGACAGGAGGCGGGGTTCGGGCAATCGCTTGGCGAACTTTACGCCCCCGCCACCATGCCCCGTCGCCTGCGCCGTGCACATGAAGAGCTGGACGAGACGATGGAGACCATCTTCGGTTCGCGTCGCTATCGCTCGGACGCCGACCGCATCGAGCACATGCTGCAACTCTATGCGCGCATGGCCGCGGGAGAAGCGAAGCCGATAAGGACCAAGGAAAGGGTGAGCCCATGAGCGCGGCGGGGAACAAGGCTGGTGAGAACGGGCTCGGCTCGATCACGCTCAACTACGATGGAACAGGCGCGTCCAAGGCGACCGATAGTCTCGGCATGCGCGCTATGCAGGCCCGCGTGTGGGACAAGCGGGACGCCCAACATCTCCTAGTGAAGTCACCCCCCGCTTCGGGCAAATCGCGCGCGGCCATGTTTGTCGGATTAGAGAAGCTGCGCACAAACGCGGTCGATCGCGTGGTCATCGCCGTGCCGGAGCGCTCAATCGGCGCTTCGTTTCGGGACACGGATCTCGCGGCAGGAGGCTTCCACTCAGACTGGCGGCTCGACCTTGACCTCTGCACCATCGGCTCGGAGACCGGCCGAAAAGTGAACGAACTGATCGGGTTCCTTCGCGGCGAGGGTGGCGGGCGGACGACACTGTGTACCCACTCCACCCTGCGCGCCGCCTATGCCAAGACGGACGATGTGACCATGTTTGACCGCGCACTCGTCTGCGTGGACGAGCTGCATCATGCTTCTTCGGACGAGAACAGCCGGCTAGGCAATCTGCTGCGCGGACTGATCGACCGGGCGGGCGAAGCAGGGCACGACGCGGCGCATATCCTCGCCATGACCGGCTCCTACTTCCGCGGTGACGGCACTGCGGTCCTGCACCCGGAGGACGAGGCGCGCTTCGAGCGCGTGATCTACACCTACTACGAGCAGCTCAACGGCTACGAGTACCTCAAAACACTTCGCATCAACTTCCGATTCTATCAGGGCAGGTATCTCGACGCGATCGGCGACGCCCTGGACCCAAGCCTGAAGACCATCGTGCACATACCCCATGTTGGCTCGGCCGAGGGGAGTGGGATCAACAAGATGTTTGCGGTCGACGCGATCGTGGACGCGATTGGCGACCGCCTGGGCAAGAGCCCCAAGACAAGCATCGACCAAGCCACCGGCTTCGTGCAGCTCACGGTTGGCGGCCGTACGCTCAAGATCGCGAATCTTGTGGACGATAGCGCCGACCGCGAGAAGGTGCTGGCTAGCCTGCGTGCGGTAGAGGATCGCGATGACGTCGATATCATCATTGCACTCGGCATGGCAAAAGAGGGCTTCGACTGGGTGTGGTGCGAGCACGTTCTCACCGTCGGCTACAGAGGCTCGCTGACTGAGGTCGTGCAGATCATCGGCAGGGCGACGCGTGATGCGCCCGGCAAAAACGAAGCGCTATTCACCAACCTTGTCTCCGCGCCCTTCGCCAACGACGAAGCGGTAAGCCGTGCCGTCAATGATATGCTTAAGGCGATCTCGGTATCGCTTTTGATGGAGCAGGTGATGGCACCTGTCTTCAAGTTCCGGACCCATAAAGGCGCCGATGAGTTCGATGGCTCGCCCGGCAACAAATCAAAATTGGAGCCTGTGACCAACGCCGGCGAGATCGAGATCGTTGGCATGCCGGAGCTGGACGAGAAGGTGGTCGAAACGATCGAATCTGACTTCAACGACCTGTTTGCCGATGTGCAGAACGACCCCCGGACGCTTACAGTGATGATCAATCCCGACGACCACCACACGGACGTGATGTACGACCTCGTGGTGACAGATGTGATCAAGCGGCGATACCCCGGCTTTTCCGACGAGCAAGTCCAGGACGCGGTTAGCCTGTTCAGCGTGCGTGCCGGGCTGGGGCGCGAGGTCGCCAAGGACCCCAGCATCATCCAGACGCCCGGCATGTCCGAGAACGAACAGGCTGCCTATGCAGGACCGGGAGAAGGCGACGACGGGCAACACACGACCGGTCCGAACGCCGGCGATCGCTTCGTGGAGCAGGCAAAGCGGTTCATTAATGTGAGGGAGTTGCAGGTCGATCTATTGGGCGGCCGTCGAGACTTTGACGATGCCTACGAACTGTTATCAAAAGAACTCTCAGAGGAGCTGCTCGCGCGCCTTCACGGCGAAGTTCGCGCCCTGAAGGTCAACATGTCGCAGGAAGAGGCCGAAAAGCTCTATCCGCGCATCAAAGACTTCATCCAGCGCGAGGGTCGCGAGCCCAATTTGAACTCCCCTAACGGTCGCGAAGCGAGGCTGGCCGAGGCGCTGGCGTACCTGCGCAAGCTCTCCCGAGAGAAACGCGAAGCAATGACGGGCGCGGACAAGGGACAGGTCGATGCCTGATCCGATCGACTACTTCAACGACGAGCTTCTTCTCACACCTAATGAGAAGCCGAAAGCAGCGCGAACGCCCCTGCTCGATCGCGCAGTCGAGGTGATTGAGCGCATCAATGCTTTCGTCGATGAGACGAGTGCGGAGCCGGTCTCCGAGCCGGGAAAGAGCGTTCGCGAACGCATGCTGGCAAACGAGCTTGCCGGATTGCGGGCATCGAAAGCGGGTCTCGAAGGGCTGGCATCCTACGATAGACACAGCCTAGTGTTTGGGAAAACGAGCGCAGTTGACCCGCTCGATGATCCTCTCCTTTCGGATGGCCTCGACATCTTCGAGGTGCGCGCCGAGCTAAAGCCAATGGCCCGTCCCGACTTCGTGGCTGATCGAAGGCCTTGTCCGGATTTTGAGCGCTTTGAGCCGCTGATAGAGAACATCCGCAGGGCTGTTGAGGCAGGAGGGCGCAAGCCACAGCCCTTTCGGCAGGAGCGCGTCGAATCAGGCGAGTTCTTCGTCCTCAAGGGCCAACTCGTCTACGTCGCAGATCTTCGTGATGAGCACAGGCGCAATGATAAACCAGATGCGCGTTTACGCGTCATCTTCGACAACGGCACGGAATCGAACCTCCTGATGTCGTCGCTCGTTCGGCGGCTCTACGAGGATAAAGATGCCCGCCGCATCGGTCTGGCAGATGCTGGCCCCTTGTTCGAGGGCGCTCGTACTGGGTTTGTATACGTGCTCCGCTCCCGATCCGACAAACCTGAAGTCCAAGGACTGCTGAAGGTTGGCACCACATCAGGAGCGGTGGAAGATCGCATCGCGCGTGCGGAAACCCAGTCAGCGTTTTTGTTCGCGCCTGTTGAGATCGTCGCCACTTATGAACTTGTGGGGCACTCGGCGAAGGAGGCCGAACAGCGTATCCACCGGGCGCTTCGCTCCTATCACATCGCTCTCAGAGTGACGGGGCCGGATGGACGATCCTTCAGTGCGACGGAATGGTTCAGGGCGAAACCGGAACTTATTGAAGATGCGATCAATTTAGCGCTCACTTAGGGTTTGCCGGCCTCTTGCGGTCCGTCCGCATTGTCTAGAATCGAAATGGCCGCTTGATGAATTTACGAGGCATATCGACCGGTATGAGATCGGGATCGGCAAGGACTTTGCCAGGAGATCGACGTATTTTTTCTCGGTGTCCGTAGCCTCAACCTCTCCGACGATGACGACCTCATCAACCGATCGAGATTCAGGCCACAATGCGTAGTCGAGGATCTGTCCGAGCGCCTCGCGAATGCAGCCGCGGGCGGTTGATGCAGTTTTTACTTCGAAGAGGATGCGCTTCTTCGGCGTCTGCACAACCATGTCGATCAAGCCACCGCCGTCGGATTGTTGCTCTCCACCGACATGATGTTTACCGTGTTCGGCGACCAGAAGATCGAATAGAGCTTTTTGAATTAGCTTGTGTCGGAAATGCATTGACGAAGATTTGGCTGACGCCTGAAAGGCTGTCTCGGTCATACCAAGCGAAAAACCGGGCTTGAAGTCGAAGGTAAATTTTGATGGTGCTGAAACGGTAGCGCGGCCGCCCTGAACGTAGAGATAGATAGGCAACAGCCGGTTGAACGTCGCGATCATGCGATCGTAGTCCGGGTCGTTGAACGTTGTTACCTGCCCGATGAAAACAAACGTCCCGGGCGTCATGTGTTCATTCAGAATTTCGGTCGGTCGATGAGGTGAACTGCGCCCGTCGTTGGTGTGATACCACATCCACAAATCGGATAATTCTTCGCGGTTCTGTCGGAGAAAGTCGTTGAAGAGCGCGGCCTTGGGCTTTAAAATGCTGACGTCCAGCAGGCTGCGGTTGGGTTGGAACGAGAAGGCAATGCCGTAGCGGAGATCGCCCAGCTTTTCGACAAACGGCGCCTCTTCTCCAAGATTGAACTGAAGTTCGTCGAATCCGCCGTGATGATGAGCCCATTCGTCGGAATTGGCCCGGCCGAAGGGTACAGCGTTTGGGCGCCGACCCAGCCCTTTTAATTCCTTTCTCAAGTCTTGCAGTCGGCCAAACTCAGTGTTTGCTGACCGCCGATCTATTTCATCGACCAGTTCCTGCATCGTCGGCATATCGTCAGACCACTCCCCGATTGTCGCCGTTCATGTAGATCGAGGCCCTCGGAACGGTCTCGAAGACCTTCCGCGTGGTTACAGTATGTCCAATTCGGGAGTGAGGCTATCCTTCTCACCGACCATTCTGAGCGCGATTCGGGCGTACCTTCGGGAGAGCTGTGCCATTTGCGGTGAGAGCAGGCCTGCTAGCCACAATGCATCGACCGGATGTTTCCGAATAGAAATCTTATTATATTCAAGATATATTTAAATCGTGCTATCGTTACTGCACGATAAGCAATAAAGCACGAAAACAAGAAGGGGATCAGTCAATGACCCGAAGACTTGGCCTGGTGTCACAGAAGGGTGGGGTGGGCAAGAGCACGCTCGCCCGCCTGATGGCCCGAGAGTTTGCAGAGTGCGGCTGGCGGGTCGCGATTGCTGACCTGGATACCGCACAGATCACAAGCACCGAATGGGCGTCACGGCGGACCGAAGCCGGGCGACTGCCAGCGATCTCCGTCGCACCCGCCCGTACTGCCAGGGAGGTGCTGTCGAAGAATGACGAGACGGATCTGCTGATCTTCGATGCCCCACCCCATTCCATGCAGGGGACCAAGGCGATTGCCCAGGCGTCGGACCTGGTTGTGCTGCCGACGGGATTGTCTCTCGACGATCTTCGCCCGACAGTCCTGCTTGCCCACGAGCTGGTTGGTTCCGGCATACCCGTTGAGCGGATCGCCATTGCGCTCTGCCGGGTCGGTGATCGGCCCCGGGAGATCGAAGAAGCTCGAGACTACGTTGCCGATGCTGGTTATCTGGTGCTGTCGGGGTCGCTGCCGGAGCGCACCGCCTATCGTCGCGTCGCCGACCAGGGTGGTGCGCTGACGGAGGTTCTGTTTCCGACCTTGCGGGAACGGGCCGAAGAGCTTGCCGCGGCGATCGCGGCCCGGCTCATGGCCGTCACGACGAGCGAGATGGAGGTCGCATGACGATGGCGCTCGATCTCCCTCCGCCGAATACGCGGACGTCTGTGACTGCAGCTGACGGGGCCGCCAGGGCTGGTCTCCCCGGCAAGGGTCGGCCGCCGGGGCGTGAAGCCGTCCGCGAGACGCTCCGTCGCCCGGATCCGTCCGAGACCGTCGCCCTGAACTTCAAGGTGCCGGCTGGCTTCAAGCGCGACTTCAAACAGGCCGCCCTCGACTACGGCGTCACCCAGTCCGCCCTTTTGCAGGAGCTTCTGGCCGAGTTCCGCGCCCGGCGCGGTTGAGGGGGCTCGGCTAATGCAGGAGCTTGTCCGCACCCAGATCGGCGGTGTCGCGCTCGATCCGGATCTTGCGCAGCGTCTCGAGGCCTTGGTGCCCGGGCGGATGCAAGACATTCTCGCGCGCTCGCTTGTCGAGGAGCAGCGGGAGCGCAACGCAAATGCGGCCCGCCAGGCGGCGATGACCCCGGTCGCCCGTCGAATCGATCGGACCCGCGAGACGATCGCAGCCCGTCCCCTGGCCGATGCCGACCGCCACCACATCCACAGCGTGATTGCGCTTTGTGGCCTGCCCTATCGGCGCCCGAAGGACGACCACCAGGACGTTGTGCGCGAGTACGGCCGCAGCTCGCTCGTCGTCCAGCCGGGCTACCTGAAGGATCCCTATACCGGCGCCATGGTGCGTCAGGGTGTTCCCTACGGCCCCAAGGCCCGGCTGCTGATGCTCCACATCTGCACCATGGCGGTGCGCCAGAACACGCCGACGATCGATCTCGGCGATTCCATGAGCGCCTTCATCCGGGACCTTGGCTTTGCCGTGACCGGCGGGCGCCGCGGCACGATCACCCAGTTCAAGGAGCAGCTCAACCGGATCGCCGCCTCGCGGATCCAGCTTGGCCTGTGGAGTGGAACCGAAGCGCGCACCCTCAACAGCCAGCCGATCAGCTCCTTCGACCTCTGGCTTCCACGGTCGCCGGACCAGCGCATGCTGTGGAACTCGACGCTCACCCTCGACGACGGCTTCTTCCAGTCGCTGAAGTCCCATGCGCTGCCCGTCGATATCCGCGCGCTCAGGGCCTTCGCTCATTCGGCGCGTCAGATCGACATCATCCTGTGGCTCTCCTACAGGCTCCCCACCGTCAAGCGTCCCTATCGGCTTGCCTGGCGGCCGCTGGCCGATCAGTTCGGCAGGGACGTCAAAACCTTCCGGCGGTTCAAGCAGGACTTTGCCGAGGACATCGCCCAGATCCGGGCCGCCTTCCCGAGGCTGCGCATTCGCCTGGACGAGCGGGGCCTCCTCATGACGCCCAGCCGCACCGACCAGCTCTTCGTGCCGCCGAAGGGGAAGTAGCCGGTCAGGCTGGCTTGCTGAATGAGACGGCGACGGCAGGGAGCGGTGTCAGGAGACGGGCTTTCGTTCAAGCACGAAAGCAAGAGGTCGTGCTGGCACGACAGCCAGACAGCACGACAGCACGTTTTGATATCCGAGACGTACGGAACGCACCACCGCACGCCGCGATGGTTGCCTCATCCGGCAAGTCACACGAGCAGGTGGCAGGCGGGGGGGCACAAGGGCGCGGAGGTCGGTCTGGCTGACGCTGACCATGAATATGTAGTCGAGCGCGGCTTTCGACGGCGGCCCAGGGAGCTGCTTTGGCGGATCGTGGCCCCAAGGCCGCGCTCTCGTCGCGCCGGCATTCCTCACGCAGACTACGGTACGCTGGCGCCAAATCGCGGGCCCGGAAACCTGCAGGCTTCGGGAGCGCCAACGCAGACTTCGGTACGCCCTCACGCAGACCACGGTACGATATTGGCCCGGTTCACGCAGACCAAGGTACGCGGTCGCGCAGACAAAGGTACGGTCATCACGCAGAGTAGGGTACGCCGAAGAGGCAAAACTCGTTGATGGGCGCGGTATGCGGCAGGCCGCATATAGTTAGAACAGATATCTTCTACCTATAAAGAAGCAGATAAACTCTCATATGTGCCAGATATTTGATTTTCGTCTTTGAAATGAAAAAGGGCCCGCTTTGCAGCGGGCCCCGTAAATTGGGTCAGGCGGCGCGAGATCCCTCAGCAAGCCAGGCCTGAAAACCGTCAACGTGGATGTAGATGCGTCCTCCGACACGAACAATGGCGCCGGACTGATCAAGGCCGTTGGCGTCGCGGTGGAAGAGCCACCACCGCATCTTGCCTTCAGTCAGCCAAGGCGCCTCAGCGACAATCTGTTTGACTGTCCGCAGCTTCGTGTGGTCGACGCGACCATCTCCCTCGTTCATCGGTCCCTCGTAAGGTTGGGAAAGAGAAGAAGAAAGAAAGGGCCGCGAGGCCAGCGACGACAGAACGCGTCGCTACCCTATCATATAGTCGAGCCGGCCCTGAAATTCAAGGTTGCGCTAGACATTGCCCGGACTGCCACCCCTACGATGGTCCGTCTGACGCAGAAATCCACTTCATATTCCGTTGGCCGGGAGCTGAACGCGACTCAATCAGCTCCTGTGGGGTTGCCGAGTCGCACTGGATCCGCCCAGCCGGTGGCCCGAAACTGTCGAGCGCAGTGGCCCGGTGTTGTCCCGATGTGTGCCAAAACTGTGCCAAAAACGCTGAAAGCCCCGTTCACGATGAACGGGACCTTCAGAGAAAGTCAATAAAATCAGTAACTTGGTTGGTTGCGGGGGTAGGATTTGAACCTACGACCTTCAGGTTATGAGCCTGACGAGCTACCGGGCTGCTCCACCCCGCGTCACCAGTGACGGTCATGTAGCAAACGCACCTCCCGGGTGAAAGGGGCAGGCGACATTTTTTTGTCATCTCCACCGGTTTCGGGCATGGGCACCCGTTCTCTCATCGCCGCCGGACCGTCGCGCTTGCTTTCATTTGCGTGGGGGGCAGCCCGCGGGCGCCAGCAGTAGACTTGAAACCGGTCCGCATTCGGGAAGACCGAATGGCGCAGGCTGCTCAAGCGCCCCGCCGTCGTTGCCCCCTGTGGTCGGAAAGCCGGATCGTTCACCGGAGTGCGCGATGGGGTTCGTCGTTGGTACGGGTGGTCGGACTCGAACCGACACTCTGTCGCCAGAACCGGATTTTGAGCCGGCCTGAAGCGTCTATGCTAAACCTCGCCGAACGCAAGTAAGAATGCGAAAACCTACTACGATCAAAGACTTATCTTGCATCGTGGGGCTTTCAATCTTCTCCATGGCTTTCGGCAATGACCGGGAGCCGTCCGCCTGAGTGCCCCTATTCGGCTCCTAGAATTCTGAGGTTTGGAGACGATAGATGGCCAAAATCAAGCTCACCAAGACCGCGGTAGATGCCGCAACCCCGAAGGACCGCGATTACGAACTCCGCGATACGCTCGTACCGGGATTCATGCTGAAAGTCACGCCCGCGGGGCGGAAGACCTTCATGCTCCAATATCAGACCAACTCCGGTGTTCGCCGGAAGCCTGCCATCGGACGCTTCGGCGAACTGACCGTCGAGCAGGCGAGAAAGATCGCCCAGGATTGGTTGGCCGATGTCCGTCAGGGCAATGACCCGAGCGCCGAGAAGTCGGCGGCGCGCGCGGCCCCGACCATGAAGCAGCTCTGCGACAAGTTCATTGAGGACTATTCCAAGCTGCACAACAAGCCGAGCACGGTTGAGGGCAACGAACTCAACATCAAGAACCACATCGTTCCCCGGCTTGGCCGGATGAAGGTTCATGAGGTAACGCGGGCCGACATCTCCGGCCTGATGACCGCGATGTCGGATCGACCGGTCATCGCGAACCGGACCCTCGCTTGCCTCCGCAAGATGTTCAATCTCTCCGAGATCTGGGGCTATCGCCCCGACGGGTCCAACCCCTGCCGCCATGTCCAGAAATATGCCGAGAAGGGATCGACGCGGTTCATTACCGACGACGAGCTGCGCAAGCTGTTCACCTACCTCGATGCAGCGGACCGGGAAGGACTTGAGCATCCCTTCCTGACGCTGGCGATCCGCCTGCAATTCGAGTTCGCCGCCCGCATGTCGGAGGTGCTGTCCCTTGAATGGGACTGGATCGATTTCGAGCAGCGCCGCGTCACCTGGCCGGACAGCAAGACCGGCGGCATCACGAAGCCGCTCAGCGATGAAGCCTATCGTCTCCTGACCGAAGCGCCGCGCTTCGAGGATTCGCCGTTCGTCTGCCCTTCCATCTTTGATCCCTCCAAGCCGATGACGGAGAACACCTATCATCATGGTTGGCGGCGGGTGCTGGTGCGCGCCGGGGTCCCCCACGTCGGCACCCACGGTATCCGGCATCGCGCCGCCACGGACATCGCCAATTCCGGCGTGCCGTTGAAGGTCGGCATGGCGCTGACGGCCCATAAGACTGTCGCCATGTTCATGCGCTACATCCACAACGAGGATGACCCGGTTCGGTCCGCAGCCGACGTGGTCGCTGCCCGTCGCCGATCGGTCGTGACGCCAAACGCACCCATAGTCGACGTGCAAGATCCGGAGATGATTGAAGCGACGCCGACCGTCGCCCCCGAGCCGGTTAGGGAAACCAGCCCGTCCGGCCCGCCGTCCGGTCTCGAAGATGGGAAGTACAAATCCCGCACCAAGGTCGGAAACTACCGACCTTTCCGTCACCGGAAGGGCGACAACCGCACCGTTCCACCAGGAACGCGGCGCGAGGCCGTCAGCGCGGAGGCCGCAGAATGAAAGCCTCCAAATCCCAACCTACACGCCGGGCATGGTCCGATAAGATAGCCGAGCCCGCCATCGCGCTCGGCTCCAAATGGCTGCGCACGCGCCAAGCGGCGCTTTACCTCAACCTGTCCTATCGCACGCTGGCGAAGCTTCGCTCCTCCGACGGTGGCCCAACCTACCGCAAGGTCGGCGGGACAGTGCTCTTTCGGATGGATGAACACGACGCGTGGGTCGATTCCCATAGCTTCACCTCGACCTCAGAGGAAATCCAAGTGGGCAAGGAGAGCCGCAATGCGTAGCAGTAATTCACAAAGCCGCTGGCCTTCGGCCGATCTTCTCAAGCGCGCCGTCTTCGTGAAGGAAGCCGGCCCCGTCCGCTTTGTCGATACCGAAGCTGCCGCCCGGTATCTCGCCCTGGAAGCCCATACGCTGGAGTGTTACCGCTCGCTCGGCGGTGGCCCGATCTTCCATAAGTTCGGTCGTTACGTTCGCTATGCGGTCGACGATCTGGATGCGTGGGCGGCCTCTTGCCGGCGCGTGACGACGGCAGTGGCGGTCGAGGCCACCATGCCCCCAGTTGAGCAAACATAGCCCAAAGGCTTCACCGCTCGCACGTTTCTTCGTCGGCTGCGCTACCGTCGATCGTTACAGCGACTCACCGGCGTCCTTTAGCCCAAGGCTCACTGTGTTTCATGCCGACCATGGCATCGAAAGCTGCCAATTTTGCTTCATCCTGGGTGGCGTAGGGCAGCTTCGAAGTCCTCTGATAACCGCTGGGCCGGTGCTCTACGCGGCCGCCCCAGATGGCCCCCTTGGAATAGATGACGACATTGAAGCCGTCATTCGTGTTCAGAAACTCGTTCCCGGCCGCGGAGGTGCGCCATGCCCTCTGTAACCAGCGCGCGCGACGGCTGCGATCATTCTTGTAGGCGGCTTCGCGCTTGCGAGCCCCAACGAGATCTTCCTCCATGTGGCCGGCGCAGACGCAGCCGACGCGCAGGACCTCGTCATAAGCGGGATGCTCCATGACATGGACGAAGCGGACTTGCCGCGTCTCGCACATCTCACAGAGGTGATCTTGCTCGTCGCGTTCCTCGATGTCGACGCAGCACCAGCCTTTGTGCGGGACACCCGGCTGATTCCATTTTCCGGTTCCGGCTGTTTCGTCCGAACCCGAGCCGACCATGTCAGCGCGCCCGAAACGTCAGGTCGCGCACCGGGATGTACGCGCGGTTCGTTTCCGCAGCGCAGCGCGCCTTTTCTTCGAGAACCTCGATGAGCGACACCCGACGGGACAACACCTCGTACAGGTCGAGCCCGTCGACACAGATGAGGTTCGTCTGCCGGCCGCGGCTGAATGCTTCCAGTCCCTCCTGCGTAAAGCCTGAATTGCTGACGAAAAGGCCCCGCGCCCATGCAGCCTTGCCAGCAACCTTGCCGGAAAACGCCATGAGATCAGCAAAGCCGATCTGCGGCCCATGCCATTTGGCTTCGACCAGATATGTTTCCGTGTGAAGCCGAAAGCTCCCGTCGATCTGCTCGCCCACTATGCGAAAGGAGCCGCGCGGCGCGAGGTCGAACGCCGCGAAAACGTCCGTAAGGAACCCCTCAAACCGCAACCCGCGTTCCTGCGGACCCAATCCGCTCACCTCCATCAGCCGAGCAACGAGTGCCTGCGCCGATGCCTCTGACAAGATAACCCTGGAAGATGCGGGAGCCGCCTTCGCTGGGTCCCCAAAGCTCTTCAGGAAGGCTGGATCGAGCAAATCCGGAATCTTGAACGAAACACCCGGAAGGGCCGCGTTCAACCGATCGATCTCGTCGCGGGTCAGAGGATTGCCCTTGCCGCGCCGCCACGTCATCGACTGGTGGACGATCGCGATGATCAATGCCGTGAATCGGTTTCGGCGGCGATCAAGGGTCAACTTCAGAAGCTCGACGATCGCCGGCCGTTTGCTCCCGCCGGTCCAGAACTCCCCGACGCCGGCTTGAGTGGCGGCGAGCGGAAAGGCTGTCTTGCTGTTGCCGCTACCGGGCAAAAACTCGTAGAGTAGATCGGCAATATTCTCTACAGCCTGCGCCTCCGCCAGCGACAGCATCGCTCAGTCCTTCGACGAAACGAGAGTGAGCGATGGCCGTGACCGGCCTCCTTCGCTTCGGCGCGCAATGCCAGCGAGACTTGTCAACGCCAGGCCGAACACCAGTTCGTCGATATCGGTTGGATGGACCCGCAGCGCCTCGGCGATCTCCTCCTTGCTAACCCCCTCCGCCCGCAGCGCCGAGAACACCTTCTGCAGCACCTGGGAGACTTCGCGCGGCCCCCCGTCAGGCTCCCTCTTGCGATATCCACGCGACGAGATCTCGATGTAGAGCTTTCGATAGTGCCATTCTGAAAGGAGATCGAGCTTGTGGAGACGATAGGTCATCGCGGCGAGTGAGACCCCCCACACCTTCTTCAATCGCATCAAATTGTCGATGGTCGCGAACCGCGGCGCGTGCGCCCGCACGCTCGCCGGCGGCATCAGCAAGGCCGAGGCGAAGGCGTTTGCATCCTGCTCCGCCTCCTGACCGCTGGGAGCGGCATGCCGGTGTAGAACCAGGTGCCCCAACTCGTGCGCGGCGTCGAACCGTCCATGTTCGGCGGATTTGAGCGTGTTGAGAAAGACGAAGGGACGGTCGCGTCGCCACATCGAAAAGGCGTCGACCTCGACCGCGTCTATGGCGAGCGAATAGACGCGCACGCCCTTCGACTCCAGCAAATGCACCATGTTCTTGATCGCGAGCTCGCCCAGTCCCCAAGCCTGACGCACGGCAGCCGCTGCGCTCTCGGGACTAGCATCCCGACCGAGATCGGGAAGATCGGAGGGCGGCAGGTCAAATCGTGCCTCGATCCATTCGTTGAGCAGCATGGCGACGGCGCCGCTACCGAGGGCTGTATCCCTCTGGCGTGCCGTCATCTTAGACAAGGACCGGAAGCTGGCCGTGTCGATCGCCGGCTCCTCGATATCGTCGCCGAAGAAGAACTCCTGCGGAAACTTCAGGGTACGCGCGATGACCGTCAGACGATCAGGCTCCGGGTTGAACTCACCGGTTTCGTAAGCCGACACCGAGCGTAACTCGACGCCTATGCTCGCCGCCAATCGCGTCTTGGTAAGTCCGCGCCGGCGGCGCGCCCAGGTCAGGCGAGTCGGGTTAAATACGTCAACGGCACTCATGCTTTCCGCTTCACATCGATATCGAGATCCGGACCCACCGGCGCCACGATTTCGATCTCGGAACCGTCCAGCGGAATGGACGGCAACATGATCCGCTCCTGCCAGCGCGTGATGCGACCGTCGGGTGAAATCTGGGACGGCAACGACAGCTCACAACGGACTTCGGTCCCGGCGCGGTGAAGCAGCAGGAACCAGGTCAACGGCCCCTCATCACCACGCACATGCGGCATATCCGGCACCGGCAAATCCAATTCGAGCTGCACCTGATTGACTGAGATCGCATCAGCCGTGCTGGTCCCTTTCGGTGCCTTATTGCTTACGTTCGCGGTCGGAAGCCCAGTCCCTGCGTCGCCCGTCGCGACATTGATCGCCATCGACCCGCCCGGATGGACGACTAGAGCATAGTTCTTCTCATCTGAGCGGATCCAACCGATCGGCAGCAGCCCTTCGCGCAAGGCCGCCACCGCCTCCATCCAGGCCGCGATGCCGATGCCGAAAGGCGGGTGATTGGCGGTGAAACTGATCCAGGACAAATACCAACGCCGTGCCGCATGCAGCAGAGGCTCCTCGGTCAGACCCATGGAGCCCAACCGGGCGCTCACGTCGTCAGGCTCAGAATAAACGGACAAAATCGCGGACATCGAATCCCCCAAGAGAACAGGTTCCGCTTTTTCTGCCTCAAATGAGGGGAAAAAACAAGAACCTTGTCTGCGATCACCTCGATAAGCGCCGCTGGAGGGGGTATTGCCTGACCCAGGGTCCCAGGCGATTGACACTCATTGGAACGGCGCGGCTTGTAGAAGATCGGAATTTTGCACAACCACGGTACACCAGCGTTGCGCGCGCGTGAGCGCGTTGTAGAGCAGCCGCCGTTTATGCTCGGCGTCGCCGCCAATCTGATAGGGCCATAGGATGAAGACGCCCTCGAACTCGCGGTTTTTTGCCTGTTGCACCGTCATGGCCGTGAAATCGTAGCTGTCCGTTCCGTAGCGCTGCCGTCGAACAGCCACCTGTCGTGCTATAACCGCCTCGATTTCTGTACGGCTTAACTCCGTCCGACCCCTAGCCCGCGCTTGATGCCGTACCCAAGCGCAGGTTTCGCGGACAGCCCCCGACCGTGGCAGGGCTTCAAGGGCTGTCAACGCCTCAGCCGTACATACAACGCCATTGAGTTGAAGCCCATCGGTCAAGGCAGCCGTCTCATCCTGCTCCGAGCGTTCCCAACGAATCGCGTAGGGTCCATTTCGCTGCTTCCCACAGGAATTTTCGCAAACGCGACGCACAACGCTCTGCGCGAAGCCGCCTTGAAGCGACGGAGTGATCACCGCGACCCGCCCGCCCTGACGCCACCGGATCGCGCTGGCCAGCATCGCGGCGGCCACCGGCACGCCCTGCGCCGCCAAAATCCGGAACCTGTTTCCCGCAACCGGCGCCTCACCCGCGCGAATCGCCGCGGCTGCGGTCAGCAGAGCCGGCACGTTGGTGCGCCGAACCTGATTTAGAATCTCGGGTTCACAAACGCCACGCATCCACCCGATCAGCGGGTTCGGGCGCAATGCAGCGTCAAGACACTGGAATTCGTCCGCGGCGATCAGCGTGCGCGCCGATTGCGCCAGCGCGGACAGCATTCTGAGCCGCTGCGGCTTCAGGTCCTGAGCTTCATCCACGAGCACGATTGGAAAGCTCGTCGTAACCCACCCGCGCACTTCCGGCCGTTCGAGCAACATGCCTGCGGCGTCGCATTGCGCATCATACTGGTCCTCCTGCGGGGGCTGGATACCAAGCGTGGCAGCGAGGCCGCGCCAACGACGCAGGAGCCGCCATGCGAAGCTGTCGACGGTGACGCATTCAAAGCGCCGCTTCAGCCCAGGAACGGCCCCTAGCTTGTCGTTCAAGCGTCGCCTTGCGCCATGCATGAAGGACAGCGCCAAGACGCGCTGGCCCTCCTGAAGCGGCACCGCCGCAAGCGCTTCACCCAAAGCTTCCATCAATCGAAAGGTCTTGCCGCAGCCGGCGGGGCCCTCCACCGCAAAGAGCGTCATGGCTGGAAGACCCGGATGCGGGGATCTTCGCCAGCAGCGGCCGTGAACCGCCCGCTGTCGCCTCCGAGCAGGACGTCAGTCATGGCATTCAACAGCTCCCGAGCCCGTCGGCAGCAAGCCTCCGTCGAGCCAATGACGTCAGCGACGACCTCGTACGCTATCTGGTCTTGCTTCAGCCCATGCGCCGTACGGTCCTCGGACTTCAGTCGTGCAACGAGGGCCGCAATCGTCGCAGGAGGAGGCGCTATCGATTGCGCCAGCGCAGCGATTGCCGCCGCGCCATCCTCCCCCAGGATCCAACCTATGACGTCTTCAACTGTCCAGCCATCCGGCCACCGAAGAATTGCCGCCGGCCTCGCCGCAGCAGCAGCAAGAGCCTGGGCATAACCAATGCCCGTCCCATCGCCATCGACCAGAGCGGAAATGCGCGGGTGTAGGGGAATCAGAGCCGCCACCGTCGCTCCGACGGCTGCATCATGAGTAGGGACCACGCCGACATAGGAGCCAAAGCGACTTTCGTCCGCCGCCGCCCATTCCTGTCGGAGATCCACCGCACGCACGAGCAGCTTCAGCCAATCATGGTCCGTCCGTCCCTCCGGCACGAGCATTGCGTCGTGCATGACGGCGGCGATCGTGTCCACGCGGTTAAGCTGAAAGAGCTTTCGTACGCCGTTCGGCGTTGCGGCGGGCAGCGCAGCGGCGAGCAGCGGTGTGGACGATAACGCGCCACCCTCGTTGCGCAGCACCACTACCGCTTGCGGATCGGAGATGGCCGCTACCATCGGCGAATGCGTGGAGACGAAGGTCTGGGTCGATAGTGCCTGAATGCGATGCACGAGCCGTCGCTGCAGCGGCGGCGGAACGTGCAGCTCCGGTTCCTCCAGCGCCATCCAAAAGCCGTCGCCCGCATCTGCACGCTGTCGTCCGAATTGCAAAAGAAGAAGGAGGTGTTGCAGCGAGATGAGGCCACTGCCGTGGCGTCTTGCGGGCAAGCCCAATGCCGCATCCGCCTGCGCATAATGCGGAACGACGGCTTCAAGCAGGCCATCGCTATCTGTAGCCGTCACCCGAAGATGAAGCCGCGGCTGAGTGCGGAAGAACCCGGCCAGCTCAGTATTGAGCCGCGCGACGATCGGTTCCAGTCGAGGATCGGCTTCAAGGGGCTGTACGGGCGCGCGAAGGCGATCGCGCTCGCCAAGCACCGACTCCGCCGGCTGGCCCCCGCCCGAAGCGACCACGCGCCGAAACAGCTCCGAGCCGAAGGAAACCACTCGATCCCACGTGCGGCTGGCCGGAACCAGGAAAAACCCAACCTCGCGGATCAATCGGGCCGGTACGGCAGTCCACAGTTCGTCCACGAACACGTCTGCGACTGCGTCGTCATCGTGAAAGTACCGAATTGTTTCGACCTCCAGCGAGGGACGGTCGAAGCGAGCACAGAACCCTATTTGGCATGCAAGGCGCCAAGCTGGGTCGTCGCGTGTGGCTGAAACGGCGCCTGTCGCCGGGTTCCACCATTTGATGACGCCACGGTCGTCTCTGAACCAATCGGCATGGTCGGCAGGCTCGTCACCATCGAACCCTGTGACTGTTGCCACGAGGCGGATCCGGTCGGCTGGCTGGGGATCGCCCCCCGAAGAAATCGTGCTCCGTCAGGGCGCGGACCATACGGTCTCGGCCGAAGAGCAGCGCCAACGCCTCAATGACCGTGGTCTTGCCGCAATTGTTGGGGCCAACGAATACCGTGTGCGAGCCGAACCGGATGTGGCCGTTCCGAATCCCTCGAAAATTCTCAATGCGCAGGTCGGCAATCTGCATGATTTTCGTCCCCCGGTTCGCCGCCTTACGAGATTGGCGGTGGATTTATTGGTTCCTTATTCAGCGTCTCCGGTCGACGATGCCGAAGGCAGCCACGGTCCGCCTGGCGACCACACGCGTTCCTCTTCCAATGCGAAACCTAGAGGCATCAGGAAAGCACGGAGGGCAGCGATGACGACAGCGAAGGTGTCCGGCGCGGCCGCCATACGCTCACGTCCCAGGAAAGTTCGCCATTGGACGGCCCACGCCGTGGCGAATTCGTCGCTCAGCCCTACTGGTGTATCAGTCGGCAACGTGGTTTCGCGCCGTTCAAATGTGCGTCGCACGGCGTCGACAAGAACCGGCTGACGAAATTCGAACGTCTGCGCGATCAGCCAAAGGTCATAGAAATCCTTGAGGCGGCTGTTGGCCATGCCGAGCGTGACCAAGGCCTCGAATTTCTCGGCCACTACCGTTTCGACGGGATAGGCTCGAAGATGCGGCGCCGGGGCGTCCAGCAGAACGGGATAGTCGATCTCGACCGGCGCTGGCGTTACTGCGTCGCCAAAGCCCACATCGACCTGGATCGGAACGCGCGCGCCCGCAATCGTCGCCGTCGTGCGGACACGCACGCCACCATATTCCACCTCCTCGCGGATCGGCGCCGCCTGCAACCCGACGACGTCGAAGGTCACTCCGTCATCGGTAACTGGTTCGCGGCAGATGGCGCGGAAAGTGTCGGCGATCGTCTCGACATCATTGTCGCCGTGGCCAAGCAGATCCAGGTCGCGGGTCGGCCGGAATGGATCAGTTACCCACGTCACGAAGAGCATCGCGCCCTTCAGGATGAAACGGTCACGATGACGCGATACACTCAGCCGATATAGCAGGCGCTCAAGTGCATACCGCGTCAGCAGAATTTGAAAGTCCGACCGCTCGGCGCGCGCACGATCGAGGAGTCGCGCCCGGACCGAGGCGCCGATGTTGCGGGGCTCACGCGGCATCGGACACCATCGCTTCGACGTAGGGGCGCATCACCGACCAGACCCGTGCTTTTCGTGCATGACGCCAGAGTTCATCGGGTGTGCAGCGGCGACGGCGAAGGCCTTCGCGCAGCCCCTCCATCGCCACGTCGAGCCCGACTTTCGCGCGATAACGGAAGCAGTCGACGATCGTCCTTGCGGGCTCGGTGATGGGGACTTCGACGCCCTCAATGCGATGCCGCACAACCCCCTCCGTCAGCGCCAGCCCTGCAAAGCGCACGAACCGGATGCGCGGATAGTCGATCTTTGGTCGCCAAGCGGTGCGATCGATGGCCATCCATATGGCGGACGGCATCTGCAGCGTCAGTTCGTGGAACTGAAGCGCCGAGGTCAGACAAACAATGCCTTTGGGAACCAGGACGGCAGCCTCGGCCAGCGCATGGGCGGCCTCGACTTGCGTGTCGGAAAGCTGGTAAAGGCCCCGTGCCGGGCGCACGACCACCCCCTCCCGCACGAGACGGGCCAGCGTTTCCGGCCCGATTCCTTCGGCGACGAAATCCTTCAGCCTGAGCATTCCCCGGGCTTTCAGAAGATCGAGCGCGCGGATTCGCTGGGCGCTTGTGGACGGCATGATCGGTGATAGTTCCTCTGCTCTTCCAAAGACTAGCAGAGGTTTTATCACAATACACCCCTCCTGGAAACCTGAAACAAATCGACTCCTGGAGGCCGCCCATGGGGGGGGGGAAAGCCTTCCCCTGCCTGCAACCCGCCCAAGGCGGTTTTCCGGCACCCCTTCGAGCGGGGGAACCCCGCAACGCCCCTGCTCGACCCAAGGAAGTCGGCCCTATCAGTTTCGGGCGCCCCCGCAACGAGACGGAAGCGCTGCGTTGGAGCCCATTGCCGCCAAATCGGTCCCAGTTTGCGACCGACTGGTCCCTGAAAAGAGTGAGAGTGCGGACCGGGTTTGCCGTGACGGGTTGAAGGTCGGGAGAGAGGCTCCCGGCGCCCGTCGCGGAGATCCGCGATGTCCAGACATGCTGCTCGCGCCCGTTCCGGCTCCGACCGGACGAGCCTCTATGACGAAATCACCGGAAAGATCCTCGCCGAGCTGGAGGCCGGCCGGCTACCCTGGATCCAGCCCTGGGGCACGGCGGCGGCGAAGGCGCCGCTCGCCATGCCGAAGAACGCCGCCACGGGGCGCGTCTATTCCGGGGTGAATGTGCTCATCCTTTGGGGCGCGGTCTTCGACCATGGCTTCCCCACCCAAAGCTGGCTCACGTTCCGGCAGGCGCTGTCACTTGGCGGTCATGTCCGCAAGGGCGAGCATGGCACCACCGTCGTCTATGCCGACCGCTTCGTCCCCGACGACGAGAAGCGGCGCGCCCGCGAGACCGGCGAGGAAGCCCAGGCGATCCCGTTCCTGAAGCGCTTCACGGTTTTCAACCTGGCGCAATGCGAGGGCCTGCCCGACGACCTCGCGATTGTCGCGCCACCGCCCGAACCCGGCCTGATCGAGCCGAAGGTGGATGCGCTGATCAAGGCGAGCGGGATCGATTTCCGGATCGGCGGCAACCGTGCCTTCTACGTGCCGGCGCGCGATTTTGTCATGGTCCCGCCGCCCCAGGCCTTCTTCGAGCCCATCAACTGGCACCGGACCGCCCTGCATGAATGCTCCCATGCCAGCGGGGCGCCGCATCGCCTGAACCGCGACCTCTCCGGTTCCTTTGGCACGAAGAAGTACGCCTTCGAGGAGATGATCGCCTTATCTGGACAGTCTGGCTGTGGATTATCTGGACAGTCCGGCGCGACTCGCAGCGAACTCTGATACGGGCGTTGAGGCCACGAATTCGCTGTCCATCGACCTCAGCGTTGGCCGTGGTTCTCCGCCGCTGAGACCGGAGCTGGGACGCGTAGCGGACCAGCGGAGGGCTCAGCGGCGGAAGCGCATCTTTTCAATGTCCAAGTGCGTGCGTCGAGAGCGGGGCTCGTCCATGATCACGCTGTTGGAACGCCGTGGCCAGCAGGCTGCGGACGGTACAGGTTCTGGCGGCTGGAGCCGACATGCTCAGACACCGAGAATCCAGCAGGAAGGCAAGGCCTACGACGCCAACCTCGATCGTTTCCTGGCCGACTTGCCGCTCAATGGCGTGCGGTCGCAGCACAGCCTGCGCAGCTACGCCTATGATCTGCTCGTCTGGGTGCGGTTCCTTGATGAGGCGTGCGGCAAGTCCGTCTGGCAGGCCACGCGTGACGACGTGGATGCCTATCATCGTGCCCGCCGTCAAGACGACGCCGCGAACCGCATCTCTGCCGCCTCGTGGAACCGCGCCGTGGCCGCGCTCGACAAGCTTTACCGATGGGCCGTCGAGGACGGCATCATCGCGCAAAGCCCCTTCCTCTATCGCGATGTCTGGCGCCGGATGCCGTCCGCCCGAGGCCGCACGATCACCGTCACGCGCAACCAGGCCTACGAGCGCGCCGCCAAGCGCTCCGACGTTAAGTTCATCACCATCGAGGACTACCGCCGCTTCCGAGATGTCGGGCTGCTGGGGCTCGAGGTCGACGGAGGCGAGCGTGCGGGTGCCCGTGACCGCAATGGCAGCCGCAATGCGCTCTTCGCCGATCTCCTGATCTCCACCGGGCTTCGGCTTGAGGAAGCGTCCTCCCTGCTTGCCGTCGAGATCGAGGAAGCGATCCGCGCCAGCGCCGGCGGCGACAAGCAGGTCGCATTCCGATTGTCCGCTTCGCTCACCAAGGGCGACAAGGGTCGCACCATCCGCATTCCAGCCTCGCTTCTGTCAAGGCTGCGCAGCTACCTCGAGGTCGAGCGTGCTGTAGCCGTCGACAAGTTCAGGACGCGCGGTGGCGTGAAGCGGATGCCGGCCACCCTGACGTGTGCCGTCAACGCCGGCAGGATCGAGGTCGCGACCGTAACCGGCGGACGCGGGCCGCTGCGGCTCGACACCGTGACGCCGGACGAGCGCCGCCGGCTTGTCATCCACGGCAGCGATGGCACGCCGATCGAGCCCGCCGCGTTGTGGCTCAGCGAGGTGGGACTGCCTGTCGCGCCCAACACTTGGGAGGTCACCTTCACCCGCGCGTCCCGGCGCTGCCAGGCCACCGGACTCCCCTACGACGTCCACCCGCACCAGCTACGGCACAGCTTCGCCGTGCACATGCTGGCGTTGCTGATCCGGCAGCGGTTCGGCGAGACGCACAAGGATCATGATCTCTCCGGCGCGGCCTATCGCCGGCTGCTCGGCGATCCCCTACAGCAGGTGCAGCGCCTGCTCGGGCATTCGAGCATCGCTACGACCTACATTTATCTCGATCATCTCTGCGGCTGCCAGGACACGGTCGATGCCGCCGTCGAGGAACTGCTGTCCGGCATCGAGACGCCGCAACCGGTCAGGACGGCGGCATGAGCGGCAAGGGCAAGGCACGGCCTCGCAAGGGGCAGCGAGTCTCGTTCACTCGTGAGGACGGCAAGGCGCCTGCACCACGATCCAATGCCGTCACCGGCTTGCGCTTCACGGTCAACACTGTGCATGGCGGCACGGCCCTGATCGATCTCGTCGAGCTGCGCCCGCGCCGACTGGCACTGGTCTTCGGGGCGGCCCTCCGCGAGATCGCGCCGACCATGGTCCGCACGACCGTTATCCAGCACGTCAACGGGTTGAAGCGCTTCTTCCGGTTCCTCAACGAGACGGCGGCGGCTGTCGATGGCCCCGAGCATCTGCGCGCCGAGCAACTCGACGGATTCGAGAGCTGGCTCGAGGCCCAGGGCGTGACGACCATCCACCGCCACACCATACTCGCCAAGGCCATCATCGCGCTGCGCACCATCGACGCGGGCCGGCCGGGCCTCCTCGACGAGAAGCTGCGGCAGCGGCTCAGCTACACGAGCGCGCGGCCCCTCGGCCGATCGACGCCGCGGGATGCCTACAGCGGATACGTGGCCAAGCAACTACGCGATGCGGCGCGAGCCGATATCCAGGCCATCACCCGCCGGTTAAAATCTCCCGCACCGATCGAGCATGCCGACGCCACGTTGCGCGGCCACCTCGAGGCCGCCGCCGAGGTCATCGAGGCCGACGGCACGATCAGTTACAAGAATCCGAAGCTGCAAGCGTTCTACCGGCGCTTTCACCTGCTCGGCCTCGCTGCCGGCACGCCGATCCGCGATCTGCATGCCCGTCGCTATCTGCTTGCGGAGGACGTGATCCCGTTCTTCGTCCTGCTCAGCCTGGAGACCGGGCTCGAGCCCGAGTGCGTCAAAGCATTGCGCGTCGACTGCCTGCGCAATCCTGCGTCTGGCACCGTCGAGATCGAGTATGTGAAGCGGCGCGCACGGGGATCGGAGTGGAAGCGGCTGCGCGTCCGCGATGGTGCGTCGTCCACGCCGGGTGGCATCATCCGGACGCTCATCGAGCTGACGACGCCCGCCCGCAAGCACAAGCCGAGCGACAGCCTGTGGGTCTACTTCCACACTGGACGCCTCGCCGATCGCATTCTGCACCCGCAGGAGATGATCGATATCTGGGTCGCGCGACACGGCCTCGTCGATGATGCGGGCCAACCGCTCCCTCTGCTGCTCTCCCGCCTGCGTAAGACGCACAAGGCGCTCTGGTACGCCAAGACCCAGGGCGAGATGGCCCGCTTCGCCGTCGGCCACACGCCCGAGGTCGCCGCCCGCCACTACGCCGACCTGCCGTCGCTGCGGCACCTGCACGAGCAGGCCATCGCCGATGGCTTGAACGATGCGCTCACCTCGGCGCTCCAGCCCCGCATCGTCACGCTCGAGGAGGAGACGGTCGCTCGCAAGGCCCCTTCAACGCTGCAGCTTTCCGTGCCGGCCGACCAGGTTCGGCCTATATTGAGCAGCAAGCAGGATGTCTGGCTGGCGAGCTGCAGCGGCTTTCACAACAGCCCGTTCGCGGCCGACGGCGAGCCGTGCGCCGAGCCGTTCTGGGGCTGCCTCGAATGCCGTAATGCGGTCATCACCGCGCGCAAGCTGCCCTCCATCGTCGCGTTCCTCGAATTCATCGTGGCGCGTCGTGCCGAGATGGCCGAGGCCGACTGGTGGGCCAAGTTCGGCCGCCCCTGGTCGCGCATCACACAGCAAGTTTTGCCCGCGTTCTCGGAGGCCGTCGTCGCGGAGGCACGCGAGAAAGCCAAGGCGCTCGAGCATCAACCCTATATGCCGCTGGAGGCCCGCGCATGAACCAGGCGCAAGCCCTGAAGCTCGTCCCCAGGTCGAGCCCCCATCCTCTCGCCGGCAAGCCAGTGCTGGAGAGCGCACCCTTGAGGCGCGGACACAAGCGATTGGCGCTGTCCCGCTTCGAGAACGACACCTGGGATCTGTCGCCGGCCGTGTTCCGCGAGAACGCTCGCGTCTGCCACGTCACCGCGCACTTCGACGGCATCGAGGATGGGCGCGTCGCCCGGACTTTGCGCGAGTTCCTCTATGCACGGCTCAACTTCGATATTCCCGGGCACCGCACCCGCCTGCCGCCGGCCAGCATCCGCCAGTTGTTCAACCGTACGCGGCGGTTCCTGGAGTTTGTGGCCGAGATGAAGGGCAACTGCAATCTAGCCCGTGTCGATCAGGCCACGCTCGACGCCTACCGCAACCATCTGACCGCCGATCCGCAGCGCCGCTCCGTCCAGGTAGCGCATTTGCTCGAGGTCGTCGTCGATCTCCACCATTACCGCGAGCACATGCCGTCGGGCGGGCTCGAGCTGCTGCCGTGGAAGGGGCGCTCGGCTCATGTCGTGGCCGGTGCCAAGCAGACCGCGGGCGAGAACAAGACGCCGCGCCTGCCCGAGGCGGTGATCGCTCCTCTGCTGCAATGGTCGCTCAAGTACATCACCGTCTTTTCGGTCGATATCCTGGCCGCACGCGCCGAGCTCGAGGCGCTGGAGGAACGTCACAGAACACTCGTCACCGAGGATAGGCGCTTCTCGCCGTCCACCCGCAAGCAACGCCGCCGGCAGCGGCTCATCACCTTTCTCGATCAGCTGCGCGCCAACGGCCGTGGCGTGCCGATCTGGACCACATCGCACAATGGTGCCGTCCGCCAGGATCCGATCACGGGCACCTCGAAGCCGCCGGTGAATGCTCTCCTCATCCATCTGCATATCGGTCTCGACGCCCAGGCCGAGCCGGCCCAGCACGTGCTGCTCCGCAAGACGAACAAGGCACTCGTACTCGATGCGATCGATGAACTCGGCACCGAGGTTGGCGGGATGGACACGGCCATCTCGATCGACCCGGACACCGGCAAGCCTTGGCGGCCGCGCTTCGACGCCAAATCTCTGCTCCTCGAGGAGCGCATGCTGCAGGCAGCCTGCTATATCGTCTGCGCCTACTTGACCGGCATGCGTGACTGCGAGGTGCAGGCGATGCGCTCGGGTTGTCTCGATGTCGAGCGTAGCGAGGACGGCCTTATCGAGCGGTATCGGATCAAGAGCACGGTCTACAAGCGCCGCGACGTGCGCGGCCAGGCCGAGAAGTGGGTCACGATCGAGCCGGTCGCCAAGGCCATCACGGTGCTCGAGCGCCTGACCGAGCACATCCGGTGCCGCCGGGGTGGCGACACGCTATGGAGGGTGCTCGGTGATCACGGCAGCAAGGATCACATCTCGGCCGAGATCGTGCGCCAGCTCAACACGTTCCGCGACCACCTCAATGCGCACTTCGGTACGATAGACACGCCGATCGTCCCGCCAGGCACCGACGCCAAGCCGTGGCGCATCACGACCCGGCAGTTCCGGCGCACAGTCGCCTGGCACATCGCCAACCGCCCGTTCGGCGCGGTCGCCGGCATGATCCAGTACAAGCACAGCGGCATCGCTGCCTATGAGGGCTACGCCGGCTCGAGCCGGTCCGGCTTCCGCAACGAGGTAGAACGTGAGCGGGCACTTGGCCAGCTCGACGATGTGCTCACCTACTTCGAGCACCACCGTGCCGGCGAGGTGCTGATGGGCCCGGCCGCCGCCCGCATCAGCGGCGAGCTGCAGCAGGCCGCCGACAAGATCGATCCGCTCCCCGGCCACATCGCCGATCCGGCCCGCGTCCGAGCCATGCTGGCGCATGTGGCCAAGACGTTGTTCGTCGGCGTGTTGAGCGACTGCTTCTTCGACCCGGCGACCGCCCTCTGTCTCAACGGCAAGTCCGACCACAGCACGCCCGCCATGGCCCAGTGCCGCCCAGACCGCTGCCCCAACTCCTGCATCACGAGCCGCCACCGGCCCCTCTGGGCCAAGGCCATCGCCGACGGCGAGGAGCTGCTCAGGACCAAGCGGCTGTCGCCGCTGCAGCGGGAGGCGATCGAGGCGGACATTGCCAGGTATCGCAAAGCCATCCGAGAATTCTGAGGGCTGCGACCTCGTCGCGCGCAAGGAGGTCTGAACTTGACTCCGGTCAATGCGTCCATCAAGCTATAGAAGCTATAGGTTTTTACATTCCGCGTTGTCTGGAGGTTGACCATGCGCAACACACATAAATCGCTCCTTGGGAGCATCCTTGTTTCCGCCGCGCTCCTTGCCGTGGCCATCAGTGCACAGGCTCAGCAGATGCAGCATGGGCCGGGCATGATGGGCGGCCAACACATGATGGGTCCGGGCATGCCCATGGGCGGCGGCATGATGGGGTGCCCCATGATGGGTGGCCAAGGCATGACGATGGGCCAGATGCCCATGGGCGGCATGAGTCCTGGCATGATGATGACCGGCCCGGCGATCGAGGGCCGTCTCGCCTATCTCAAGGCTGAGCTCGGCATCACCGAGGCGCAGACGGCGGCCTGGAACGGCTACGTCACGGCAGCCAAGGCGCGCCAGTCGGCCATGCAGGGCACGCACCAGGGCATGATGCAGGCGTGGCAATCGGGCACCGCGGTTGCTCGGCTCGACGCTCATACCAAGGCGATGGAGAGCATGGTTGAGGCCCTCAAAGCCCTGAGACCGGCGACCGAAGCGCTCTATGCCGTGCTAAGCCCGGATCAGAAGACGAAGGCAGATCAGCTGCTCGGCATGGGATGCTGCATGATGTGAGGACCACGATGCTCCGCAGCTTCACCCTGGCTTTGGCGCTTGTCCCGGTACTCGCAGTGCCGGGCTGGGCGCAGACCAATCCTCAAGGCTGGCCAATGCATGAATGGATGTGGTGGTGGGGGCCTTGGCACATGCTGATGCCGCTGCTGTTTCTCGGCCTCATCGTAGCCGGGGTCATCTTCCTCGTTCGCAAGCTTTGGCCAGATGAGCCGCGCCACTTTGGCGGCAGCCGCGCCCTCGATCTGCTCGACGAGCGCTATGCCAAGGGCGAGATCGATCGCGAAGAATATCAGCGGCGCAGGCAGGACATTCTCGGAAGGTGACGTCATGAGCTTTTATCTCGCCAAGACCATACAAGCGCCGTTCGATGCCGCCATCGACAAGGTGACGGCAGCGCTCAAGGAGGAGGGATTCGGCGTCCTCACCGACATCGATGTGCGCGCCACGCTCAAGCAGAAAATCGGAGTGGACTGGCGCCCTTATCGCATTCTCGGTGCCTGCAACCCCCCGCTCGCGCACCGCGCCCTGCAGGCCGAGGACAAGATCGGCACCATGCTGCCCTGCAACGTCATCGTGCAGGATCTCGGCGGCGGTAGTGTCGAGGTCGCCGCCATTGATCCGGCCGCATCGATGGAGCGGGTTGGCAAACCGGAGTTGACTGAGCTCGCGCACACGGTTCGAACCAAGTTGCAGGCAGTCCTCGCCAGTCTCTGACGCCGTCTCCATCACCGGCGAGGATCGCTCAGTGCCTCCATGATCCGGCAGTCCTTCATCCGGCCGCCATGGCACGAGGTGACCAAATCCTTCAGTGCCCGCTCGAGGGCACGCAGCCGCGCGAGCCGCTCCCTGACGACTTCCAGGTTGGCTTCCGCGATATCAATCACCTCGCTGCAAGGCCGGTCCGGCTTCGATGCGAGATCGAGAAGCGTGACGATGGTCTCGATCGTGAACCCGAGATCGCGGGCATTGCGGATGAACGCCAGCCGGCGCACGTGGTCGGCGCTGTAGCGCCTCTGGTTGCCCTCAGTGCGCGACGGTCGCGGCATCAAGCCGATCTGCTCATAATAGCGGATCGTCTGCACGTTGGTGCCTGTCTGCTCGGCAAGTCCGCCTATGCTCAGTTCTTGGCCATTCATCTATACGAGAATCCTCTTGAACCTATAGTGGCTATAGATTGTAACATGGCCTTGAATGACAAGCCAAGATCCTCCGGAGCAACCCATGCCAGCAGTCCAAGAGCATCGCTTCCAAGTAAGCGGAATGGACTGTCCGTCCTGCGCCGCCAAAGTCGAGACCGCCGTCGGTCGTTTCGAGGATGTGTCGGACGTCACTGTCAACTTCGTGACGCAGGTTCTGACGTTCCGCGCTTCGGCTGACGGGGCGCGTCCGGACGCCATCGGGGACGCCGTCCGCAAGCTCGGCTATGGGGTCGAGCCGATAACGCCTCGGCCGATATCTCGCGTCGACGAGAAGTTCCGTGTGGACGGCATGGACTGTCCTTCCTGCGCGGCCAAGATCGAGACGGCTGTGCGGCAGTTACCGGGCACATCTGACATCGCCGTCAATTTCGCGACACAGATCCTGAGTGTTCGCCTCGATGCGGCCACGACACCCCCGGATACGGTCATCCAGGCGGTGACGAAGCTCGGCTATCGCACCCAACACATCGAGTCCCTCGACGGTCCTGAGCAGGCCGAATCGCGTGCGGGAGCAGCGCCGGCAGCTGACGAGGATCAGCAGACATGGTGGAGCACGCCGAAGGCTCGGCTCATGGGATTGCTCCTTGCGTCGGCGGCGGCTGGCCTCGTTGCGTGGCTGAGCGGAGTTGCAAGCGAGCAGCTTGCATTCCTGCCAACGGCGCTCATCGGCCTCGCTTATTTCGGCCGCCGCGCCGTCGCCAGCGCACGTGCGGGCACGCCGTTCAGCATCGAGATGCTGGTCTCGCTCGCTACCGCGGGCGCGGTCGTCATGGGCGCGAGTTCTGAAGCCGCCCTGGTCAACGTTCTGTTCCTTCTGGGCGAGCTGCTGGAAGGCCTTGCCGCCCGCCGCGCGCGCGATGGCATCCGGGCGCTCGGCAAACTCATCCCGCGCACCGCATTGCTGGTCGAGGGCGATGTGACGCGGGCTGTCGAGATCGACTCGCTGAGCATTGGTCAGGTCGTGCTTGTGCGTCCCGGCGACCGTGTGCCCGTCGACGGCACCATCATCGGCGGCTCGTCCGATCTCGACGAGGCGGCTGTGACGGGTGAATCGATCCCGGTGCCGAAGACGCCCGGCAGCAGTGTCGTTGCCGGCAGCGTCAATACAACGGGCGCTCTCAAGATTCAGGTCACCCGACGGGTCGACGACAATACGATCAACCGCATCATCCACATGGTCGAGGAGGCGCAGGCGACCAAGGCCCCGACAGCCCGACTGATTGACCGCTTCAGTAGGTATTACACGCCCACCGCCATCCTGGTCGCAGCGCTGACCATGGTCCTGCCACCGATGGCATTTGGCGCCGACTGGAGCACATGGTTCTATCGCGGCTTGGGTCTTCTGCTGGTCGCCTGCCCGTGCGCGCTCGTGCTCTCGACACCGGCCGCCATTGCGTCGGCGCTTGCAGCCGGTGCGCGCTCCGGTCTGCTGATCAAGGGCGGCGCGGCACTGGAAGCCATCGGTAGCGCTCGCACGGTCGCCTTCGATAAGACCGGCACGCTTACGGTTGGTAAGCCGGTCGTGACGGATATCGTGCCCATCGACGGCACGGCCGACACACTGTTGGCTCTTGCCGCCGCCATCGAGCGGGGCTCAAGTCATCCGATCGCTCGCGCGATTACCGATCGCGCGAGCGACGCACGAACCAAAATACCCGTCGCCACAGACCAGCGTGCGCTTCCCGGTAAATCCGTCGAGGGCCTGGTCGATGGGGCACGCATCGAGATACTGTCCCCGCGTCACGCGGCTGGTCTCGGCTACGTACCAGACACGCATCCGACCATCTCGGCGCTCGAGGAGAGCGGCAAGACCGTCGTGATTGTCGCCAAGGACAAAGCGCCGATTGGTTTCATAGCCGTGCGTGACGAGCCTCGGCCTGATGCAGCGAGAGCCATCGCTCGTGTGCGGCAGCTCGGCGTCACGCCGATCATGCTGTCCGGTGACAACCGAAGAACCGCAGCAGCCGTCGGCAAGGCACTAGGCTTGGAAGCCCGAGCCGAATTGTTGCCAGACGACAAGCTGAAGGAGATCGCGCGGCTCAAGAGCCAAGGCACCGTGGTCATGGTCGGTGACGGTATCAACGACGCGCCGGCTCTGGCCGCAGCCGACGTCGGCATCGCCATGGGCGGCGGCACTGACGTGGCGCTCGAGACGGCTGACGCGGCGCTGCTGCACGAGCGCGTCGGCGGCGTGGCCGACATGATCGAGCTGTCCCAAGGCACCCGGCGCAACATCGCTCAGAACGTCGTCATTGCTCTAGGGCTTAAGGCAATCTTTCTCGTGACGACGATCACTGGCGCGACGGGTTTGTGGCTCGCCATCATGGCGGATACGGGCGCGACCATCCTTGTCACGCTCAATGCCCTACGGTTGCTGCGCTTCACAGGCCGCGAGCAGGATCGCACCACCCGAGACCGCAGCAAAAACCTCCGCCCGGTGGAGGCCAGCGCATGAAGAGCTCGACAAAGCTCCTGCAGTCATCGCCGGTCGCCTTCGGACTAGTCGTTATGACAGTCGCGATGTTGGATCTGTGGTCGAAGTCGGAGATGATCGCTTGGCTCACGCCGGCCCGGCGCACCATTGAGGTGACACCCTTCTTCAACCTGCGCCTCGGCTATAACCCTGGCATCAGCTTTGGCCTCTTTCCCACAGAGAGCGACCTTTCGCGAATGCTGCTGATCGGATTCGCGCTGCTGGCGACCCTTCTCGTCGTGTGGCTCGGATTGCGATCGCGGGTCTGGATTGAGCGTCTCAGCTTTGCGCTGATTGCTGGCGGCGCCGTCGGCAATGTCATCGACCGTGGCGGTGACGGCCTTGTTACCGATTTTCTCGATTTCCACGCCTTCGGCTGGCACTGGCCAACGTTCAATCTGGCCGATGTGGCGATTGCGAGCGGCGTGCTCGTACTTCTTGCTGCCAGTCTCATCGGCGATCGTTTCGCCCAACCCAGTCAGGATCAAACGCGATGATAAGAGCGACAACAGCGGTCCGCCGGACGAGCGCTCACGTTGCCATGACTAAAGGAAGGCGCATCGCACCGTTGCTGTCGTTTCTCGTGATCCTTCTTCCGGCAGCGGCAATGGCGGCTTCGGTCGAGATGATGACCACATCGGGCTGCTCATGCTGTCATGCCTGGGCTCGACATCTGCGCGCTGCTGGTTTCGAGGTGACGGTTAAAGACCTGGCAATGGGCCAACTGATGCGTGCCAAGCTGGATGCCGGGGTACCAGCCACGTTGGCCGCCTGCCACACGGCGCGCATCGGCGGCTATGTCGTCGAGGGCCATGTGCCCGCGCGTGAAATCCAGAAGCTGCTAACAGAGCGCCCCGAAGCGATCGGGCTCGTCGTCCCAGGTATGCCGATAGGATCACCCGGGATGGAGTCCGGCGATCGTCGCGAGGCCTATGAGGTGCTGCTGCTCAAGCGGGGTGGCAAGACGGAGGTATTTGCACGCTACGAATAGCTTTGCGTAGTCGTTTTGCAGCAGGACCACTTTTCACTATTCACCGTCTGACGCGATTTCAGACTGTCAGGATAAGTCGCAGAGATTTCAGCGGCATTCTGCTGTGCTGCGCTCGGCATCGTGCCGACCGTGCGGCACGCCGATTACATCGGATCCTGGGCCGAGATTCTGCGCGAGGACAATCGCGCCATCGTCCGCGCAGCGTCGCAGGCCAGCAAGGCTGCCGATTTCCTGCTCAGCTTCCTATCCGAAGACGAACGGCTTGCTCCGGTCTCCGCCGACGCCGACGAGCGGGAGGCGGCCTGATGCGCGCGCCGTCTCCAGCAGGCCGGCGATGCTTCCGGCAGGAACCCCCGTCATCCCATGAGGCCGGTCATGCGTCCGCACGGGCGCGCGGCTCCTTGAGGCGCTGGCGAGGCAGGTATCTCTTCGACAATGCGGTTGAGTTCCTCGCCGGGGTCCAACACCTCCAAGGCTCCGACGATCCTCACTCTCGCGAAATCCTCTTTCATCTCATCGGATGCGCCGTCGAACTGTCGCTGAAATCCTATCTGCATTTCCGGGGGTGGAACGATGACCAATGCAGGCGCGAGGTCCGGCACGATCTGGTCAAAGCGCTCGCCGCCGCGGAGCGGCTCGGATTTCATCGGCGTCATCCGGACGTGCGAATGCTGACGCGGGTTTTGTCGCCCTATTATCGCTGCCATCGCGTCCGAGAACTGGCGAGACACAACCCGGCGCCGATATCGCCCGAACGGGCGTTGCAGGCAGCCGAAGGATTGCTGGACGATGTCCTGGCCGCCGTGACGGGACCTCCCCGTTCCGGGGGCTGACCGGACGCCGGCGTCTGCTGCGCGCCGGCCGCCGACCCTAGCTTCTCCGCCTCCTCGGCCTTCGCTTTCGCCGCGAGCCGAGAGGAAGAGGGCCGAGGGGATTTTCGTGACGGGTTGGAGGCCGGGAGAGAGGCTTTCGGCCGCCCGTCGTGGAGACTATCCCAATGGCTACTGCCGTTCAGAAGATCACCCTGTCGTCCTCGCGCGACATCCCCTTCAATAAGCTGGTGCTGAGCCAGTCGAACGTCCGGCGCGTGAAGGCCGGCGTCTCGATCGAGGAGCTGGCCGAGGACATCGCCCGGCGCGGCCTGCTTCAGGGCCTCAATGTCCGCCCCGTGCTCGACGCCGAAGGCAAGGAAACCGGCATGTTCGAGATCCCGGCCGGCGGCCGCCGCTACCGCGCGCTCGAACGGCTCGTGAAGCAGAAGCGTCTGGCAAAGGCCGCGCCCGTCCCCTGCGTCGTGCGCGATCCCGCGACCGGCATCCTCGCCGAGGACGACTCGCTCGCCGAAAATTGCCAGCGCGCCCCGCTCCATCCGCTCGACCAGTTTCGCGCCTTCCAGACCCTTCGCGAGAAGGGCCAGTCCGAGGAGGAGATCGCGGCGGCCTTCTTCGTGCCGGTCAACGTCGTCAAGCAGCGGCTGCGGCTCGCGTCCGTTTCGCCAACGCTGCTCGAAACCTATGCCGAGGACGGCATGTCGCTCGAGCAGTTGATGGCCTTCACCGTCTCCTCCGACCATGCCCGCCAGGAACAGGTCTGGGACGCAATCCGCAACAGCTGGTCGAAGGAACCCTATCAGATCCGCCGCATGCTGACGGAATCGACGGTGCGCGCCTCCGACAAGCGCGCCGTGTTCATCGGAATCGACGCCTATGAGGCGGCGGGCGGCATCGTCCTGCGCGACCTGTTCCAGTCCGACGATGGCGGCTGGCTGCAGGATGCAGCGATGCTCGACCGGTTGGCCGCCGAGAAGCTGAAGGTCATGGCCGACGAGATCGCCAATGAAGGCTGGAAGTGGATCGAGGTTGCCGTCAGCTTTCCCTACGACAACGCCCGCGGCCTGCGCGAACTCGCAAGCACGCCGATCGACCTCACTGCCGATGAGCAGGCGACGATCGACGCCCTGAACGCCGAATATGCGAAGCTCGAGGCCGAATATGAAGGCGCGGACGAGCTGCCCGACGAGGTGGACGAGCGGCTCGGCGAGATCGAGACGTCGCTCGCTAGTTTCGAGAGCCGACCGGTCCATTATGATCCGGCCGATATCGTTCGCGCGGGCGTCTTCGTCAGCATCGATGCGGACGGCTCGCTCCTCGTCGATCGCGGCTATGTCCGCCCCGAGGACGAGGCGCCGGTTGCCATCGAGGGTGAGGACGGCGAAGACGCTCCGACCGACGCGGACGATCCCGCGGCGCCTTCCGTCCAGCGCGCCGTCATCACCATCGGCGGCCAGCCCGTCGAGCCGGAGGAGGACGAGGACGACGTCATCAAGCCGCTGCCCGATCGCCTGGTGATGGAACTGACCGCGCACCGCACCCTGGCGCTGCGCGACGCCATGGCCAACAATCCCCACGTCGCCATGACGGCGCTCCTGCACAAGCTCGTCACCGATGCCCTCCAGCGCATGTCGAGCGCTGGCGGGTGCCTGGAGGCCTCGGTCCACCATGTCTTCTTCCCTGCTCAGTCCACCGACCTTAAGGACAGCCCGTCCGCGAAGTCGGTGAACGAGCGGCAGGAGGCGTGGAAGACCGACATCCCGCAGGACGATCAGGCCCTGTGGGACTGGCTCGACGCGCTCGATGACGCCAGCCGCATGGCGATGCTCGCCCATTGCGTCAGCTACGGCGTCAACGCCCTCTACGAGAAGGTCGACCGCTATGGCGGCTCCGGCCTCTCGCAGCATGGGCTCGAACGCCGCCTCGGCCAGGCTGACCGTCTGGCCCGTGCCTGCGGGCTCGACATGGTGGAGGCTGGCTGGAAGCCGACCGTCGAGAACTATCTCGGCCGTGTCACCAAGGCTCGCATCCTGGAAGCCGTGCGCGAAGCCCGGGGGGAACAGGCCGCCCAACTCATCGATCATCTGAAGAAGGGCGATATGGCGAAGGAAGCCGAGCGCCTGCTCGCCGACACCGGCTGGCTGCCCGAACCACTGCGCCTTGCCGAGGACGAGCCGGCTCCTGACGTGGCGACGGCCGAGGGAGAAACCGAGGCGCTGCCCGACTTCCTCGCCGGCGATGACGGCGAGGATGACCCGGCCCGCATGATCGCTGCGGAATAGCCGAACCCCGCGGGGCGGCCCCGGCCGCCTCGCATCCCTTCACCCCATCCGCTTATCCGAGCCCGGCCCCCCTCAACAGGGAACAGCCGGGCTCCTCTCGTTTCAGGAGCCTCGCATGGCCGACTATTTCACCCATTTCTCATGCCTGCTCGATGTCGGCACGCCGCAGAACACCGCCCGCGCGCTCGACCTCTATAACAGGCTGTCCGAAGACGGCGCGGCGGAAGACCCGCCGTCCGACGGCTTCGTGCTTTCGATCCAGCCCGAGCATGGCGGCACGCAGCTCTGGATCCGCGATGACGTGACCGGTGATCCACAGCGCGTCATCGACTTCGTGCTGCACTGCGCAAAGACCTTTGGTCTCACCGGCCGTTGGGGTTTCCAGTACGCCAACACCTGCTCGCGTCCACGCATCGATGCCTTCGGCGGCGGCGCGCATGTGCTCGATCTCGGCACCGGTCAATCCGTCGCCTGGATCGGCACGCACGGATGGCTCGCCGACATGCTCGCGACGGGAGGGTCGGACGATGCCGAGGATCGTTGAAACCACCGTCTATCAGCTCGGCGAGCTGTCCGTGGAGGCGCAGCAGAAGGCGCGCGCCTGGTTCCGCGAAAGCATGGACACCGATGGTTGGTACGAATTCGTCTGCGACGATTTCGAGGCGATCTGCGCCATTCTCGGGGTGCGGCTCAAGACCCGCGCCGTGCGCCTCCATGGCGGCGGTACGCGGCAGAAGCCATGCGTCTATTTCCGTGGTTTCTGGTCGCAGGGCGATGGCGCCTGCTTCGAGGCCTTTTATTGCCATGCGAACGGCGCCCCTCACAAGATCAGGGCGTACGCGCCGCAAGATGGCGAGCTTCACCGGATCGCGGACGCCTTGCAGGCGATCCAGAAGCGGAACTTCTATCAGCTTCAAGCCGATGCCAGCCATCGCGGCCGCTATACCCATGAGTATTGCATGGCGATCTCGGTCGAGCGCGATAGTCCGACCTATCAGGACATGACCGCCGATGCAGAGGAAGCCGTGACGGAAGCGCTGCGCGATCTCGCCCGCTGGCTCTACCGCCAGCTCGAGCGGGAATATGAGTATCAGACCTCGGACGCCGAGGTCGACGAGGCAATCACTGCCAACGCATACACCTTTACCAATTCCGGGCGCCGCTTCGGCTGAGCGTCTGGGCACCATCGTCACGATGTCGGTCCGTTAGAGAGAGAGGTCGGCCGGGACGGGTTTGAGCCGGTGCGGTCGAGAGAGAGCGCCAGCCGGCTCGTCCCGTTCCGCTCTCCTCGAGGTTCCCTCCATGACCACTGTCTCCGCTTCCGCGGCCGCCCGCGCGGCCACGTCCCTCCCGCTCGTTCCCGCCGCCGATCCGGCCGCTCGCATCGTCGACGCGGCGGGGCTTCTCCTCCCCCATCTCGAACGCGGCCAGCGCATCGATGCGGGCGTCCTGCGCGCCGCCATGGAAACGGCCTTCGGCGCCTCCGATGCGGCCGGCGCCTGGGACTGGAAGACCGCCTATGACGCCTGCGAGGCGGCGACCGTGCTGTTCCTGCGCAAATACGGAAAGGCGCTTTTCCGCAAAGCCGGCTCTCCGGCGGCCATGCTGCCGATGCTGGCGAAGGTCGCCGGCCTTCTTCCCACCCACACGCGCCGTTCGGCCGAGAGCGAGACCTTCCAACAATTTTCGACCCCGATCCCGCTTGGCCTCGCGGCCGCAACCGCCGCGGCGATTTCCTCCGCCGACCGTGTGCTGGAGCCCTCTTCCGGCACCGGCCTGCTCGCCATCCTGGCCGAGATCGCAGGCGGATCGCTGGTCTTGAACGAACTGGCCGAGACCCGCGCCGCTCTTCTCTACCACCTCTTTCCGGCCATTCCCGTCACCCGTTTTGACGCCGCGCAGATCGATGATCATCTGGATGCGGTCGTTGTGCCGTCCGTCGTGCTGATGAACCCGCCATTCTCCGTCATGGCGAATGTGCAGGGTCGGATGGCCGACGCCGCCTATCGCCATGTCGCCTCGGCACTGTCGCGCCTGGCTGACGGCGGGCGGTTGGTGGCGATCACCGGCGCGAACTTTTCTCCCGACAATCCGGCATGGGCGGCGGCATTCACCCGCTTGCAGGCGCGCGGGCGCGTGGTGTTCACCGCCGCCATCGACGGCTCGGTCTATGCCAGGCACGGCACCACCATCGATACGCGGCTGACCGTCATCGACAAGCTGCCCGCCGATGATCCGGCGGTGTTCCCGGTCCCGCCAGGCGTCGCGCCCGACGTCGCCACGCTGCTCGGCTGGATCGACGCCCATGTTCCGGCGCGTCTGCCGGTCGCGGCCTCGGCTCGCGTTTCCGCCATTCCCGCCGCCGCGTGTGCCGTCGCTGCGCGCATCGTTCGGGGATATACCTCACGGCCATCCACTCCCGTTCCGGCCAGCCTCACCGAGCCCGACGGGGTCGACATTGACTATGAGACGGTGGACTTGACGCCGCCTGAGAACACCCGACTGACGGACGCGATCTATGAGGAATACGCTCTTCAGTCGATCCGCATTCCCGGCGCGCAGGCTCATCCCACCAAGCTGGTGCAATCGGCGGCCATGGCATCGGTCGCGCCGCCGAAGCCGAGCTATCGGCCGCGCCTGCCTGCCAGCATCGTCACCGATGGCCTGCTGTCGGATGCCCAGCTCGAGACGGTGATCTATGCCGGCGATGCCCATGGCGAATTCCTCGCCGGGTCCTGGACCGTGGACGAGACCTTCGACATCGTTTCGGCTGCGCGCGACGATGCGCCCAATGCCGTGCGTTTCCGGCGCGGCTTCATGCTCGGCGACGGGACCGGCGCCGGCAAGGGCCGTCAGTCGGCCGGCATCATCCTCGACAACTGGATGCAAGGGCGTCGCAAGGCGGTCTGGATCTCCAAGGCCGATCTCATCGAGGACGCCCGGCGCGACTGGTCGGCGCTCGGCATGGAGCGGCTGTTCGTGACGCCGCTTTCCCGCTTCCCGCAGGGCAAGCCCATCACGCTCACGCAAGGCGTCCTGTTCACCACCTATTCCACGCTGCGCTCCGACGAGCGTGGCGAGAAGCTTTCGCGCGTCAAACAGATCGTCGAATGGTTGGGCTCCGACTTCGACGGAGTGATCATTTTCGACGAAAGCCACGCCATGCAGAATGCCGCTGGCAGCAAGGGTGACCGCGGCGAGCAGGCCGCCTCGCAGCAGGGACGCGCGGGCCTCCGCCTCCAGCACGCACTGCCCAATGCCCGTGTCGTCTACGTGTCCGCCACGGGCGCAACCACCGTCCACAATCTCGCCTATGGGCAGCGGCTCGGCCTCTGGGGCGGCGAGGATTTCCCCTTCGTGACGCGGGCCGAGTTCGTCGAGGCGATCGAGGCCGGCGGCGTCGCGGCGATGGAAGTCCTGGCACGCGACCTCAAGGCGCTCGGCCTCTACATGGCGCGCTCGCTCTCCTATGACGGCGTCGAATATGAGCTGGTCGAGCACCAACTCACGGAGGAGCAGACCCGCATCTACGACGCCTATGCCGGGGCTTTCGCCGTCATCCATAACAATCTCGACGCGGCGATGCAGGCCGCCAACATCACCGGCGAGCATGGCACGCTGAACCGGCAGGCGAAGTCAGCCGCGCGTTCTGCCTTCGAATCCACCAAGCAGCGCTTCTTCGGTCATCTCCTGACCTCGATGAAAACGCCGACGCTGATCCGCTCGATCGAGCGCGATCTCGAGCAGGGTCACGCCGCGGTCATCCAGATCGTTTCGACCGGCGAGGCGTTGATGGAGCGCAGGTTGGCGGAAATCCCGACCGAGGAATGGAACGACGTCCGGGTCGACATCACGCCGCGCGAATATGTTCTTTCGTACCTGCAGCACAGCTTCCCGGTGCAGCTCTATGAACCCTTCACCGACAGCGAGGGCAACCTCTCGTCCCGGCCGGTTTTCCGTGACGGCCAGCCGGTCGAAAGCCGCGAGGCCGCCGCCCGCCGCGACCGCCTGATCGAGAAGCTCGCCTCCCTGCCGCCCGTTCCCGGCGCGCTTGATCAGGTCGTTCAGTATTTCGGCACCGACACGGTGGCGGAAGTCACCGGCCGCTCGCGCCGCATCCTGTGGCCTGCTCCCCGGCAAGTGGCCACTGTTGTGAGTTAGATTTCGGCTCCAACATTGGAGCTGAGAATGCCGAAGAAGCGCTATTCCCCTGAAC
>NZ_JBRJGW010000026.1:0-59687 GCF_053628695.1 Amorphus sp. MBR-141 | reverse complement strand
CTGCTCTTCCGTAAATCGCTTCCGCTTCATCTGTCCGTCCTTCGATCGAGGCCGGACTCTAACTCCAGGTGGAGGAAAAACTCAGGGGCAGGTCAACTGTTACAATAGGTTATACCGCCGGCTTCGCCCGAGAAGGCTTCGCGTCTCTTGGTCTTTGCTCGAACGAATTCAAGGATTGGTTGACAAGCGCATCCGATCAGGACCTCGATGCCGTTCAGGGCTTCGTGATTGGTGAGGTTGACGGGCGCATGACCTTTCCGGACATCATCCGGGGCCACTCCCGCGCGCCGATCATCGCGCTCAGTGAAGAGCGCTCGCTGGAACATACCCTCGAGCTGTTTACGGCCGGCATCGACGATGTCGTGCGCAAGCCGATCCACGTTCGCGAGATCGTCGCCAGGCTTGACGCCGTATGGCGCCGCGCCAACGCCGTCGAGAAGCCGTCGAACAGCGGCCGCCTGCAGGTCTTCTTCAACGGCCGCGACCCGGAAATCGACGGAGAGGCGCTGCAGCTTCCCCGCCGCGAGCGCCACATTCTCGAGTACCTGGTCAAGAACAGCGGCCGCCGGGTCACCAAAACCCAGCTTTTCAACGCGATCTACGGGGTCTTCAACGAAGATCTCGACGAGACGGTGATCGAAGGCCACATGAGCAAGCTGCGCAAGAAGCTGCGCCAGCGCCTGGATCATGACGTGATCGACGCCAAGCGCTTCATCGGCTACCGCTTCGTCGGCTGATCCAGACTGTCGCATTTAGCGGTCCGGCGGTCTCGCCGGACGAGCCTTCCCTCGACTGACGCCGCGACCGGCTCGACAGCCCGCCGCCGGCGGCCCACCTCGAGGCCGTCAGGGGACCTCCGCGGCGTTCGCGCCAACAGACCCACCGGATCCATCTCGAACGTCTGCGTCAGTTTGGCGGGCGACCGCCCCGCTGCCTTTGGCGTTCGACGAACTCGTGCATGCGGGTGCGGCCGATCTCGGTCAACTTCACCACGATCCGACGGCGGTCTTCCTGATCCGGGACCCGCTCGATCAGGCCGGCGGCCTGAAGCTCGTCGATCCGCCGGAGCGCGGTCGTGGTCGGCGCGCGCGAGGCAATGCACAGGCTGGTCACCGAGATCGCCCGGCCGCTCGCCTCCGCCAGCGCGAGGTCGAGCAGCATGTCCCAGGACGGGTCCGAGAACAGATTGGAATCAAAGATGGAATCGCGGTCGGTCCGCGCTGCGATCAGCGCTCGGAGATAGTCCGGCTGCGTCGGCTGAGCCGCTTGCGGTGCGGGTCCGGGCGCCGCCGAAGCCTCCTCGCCGAGCGCGAGCGCCCGGTCGACGGCATGCGCAACCTCTTCCGGCATGATCGGTTTCTGCAGAAAATCGACGGCTTGCAGGCGCAGCGCGGCGACGGCCCTGTCGAGCGAGGCGTTGCCGGTGATGACGATCGCAGAGAACGACCGGACCTTCCGCTTGTAGGAGAGTTTCTGCAGAAGCTCGATGCCGTTGATGTTGGGCATCTGAATGTCGGTGACGATGACCTTCAGCTCTGCATGACGATCAAAGAGCTCCAGCGCCTCGTTTGCACTGGACGCCGACCGAACGGGATGACCGAGCGCAGCGAGGCCTTCGCCGAGTTCCTCGAGCACGAGCGGATCGTCATCTACAATAAGGACCTTGGGCACCGACAACGGTCAATCGACCCGACACTCGAGAGCCGTGTATCCCGACAGACGACTTTGAAGCTCCGGCAACATGGTCATCAACTCCGGCAGGGAGCGCTTCTGGGAGATCAGATATCCCTGAATGTACCTAACCCGATTTTTCCGGACGAGGGCAAGGTCCTCTTCTCGTTCGATACCTTCGGCAACGACAATCAGGTCCAGACGCTGCCCGAGATCGGCGAGCGCCTCGAAGATCCCCCTGCCCTTGGCCCAGGACCGCGCAGCACGGATGAGCTCCATGTCGATCTTCAGTTCGGTCACCGGCAGGTTCGCGAGTTGCAGAAGCCCGCTCTGGCGCTGCCCCACATCGTCGAGGGCCAGGCCGAAGCCGGCGATGTGAAGCTTCAGGAGCGCCGTCAGCGCCGCGAAGGACGAATCGTAGAGCGCGTTTTCGGTGAGCTCGAATACCAGTTGGCTCGGCAGAAGCCCGGCATCGCGCGTGATGAGAGCGAAGTGATCAACCGCATCCGGCTGTGTCAGAACTTCGAGTGGAACGTTGACGCTGACCGGTCCGCGCCATCCGGCATCCGTCCACGCGCGACAAGCGGCGGCGGCCTGACGCAGAACATCCTCCGTAAGGCGGGTGATCAGACCGCGATCGCCTTCGAGTGCGCCGATGATCTCGATCGGTGAGACCTGGCCGATCTCCGGCAGCCATCCAGCCAGCAGCGCCTCCGCCCCGCAGAAGGCCAGGGTATCCGTCGCGACGATCGGCTGGAATGCCACCGGCAGCTGACCATGCGTCAGCGCCGAGTCGACGGCATTTCGAATCCGGGTGTGAGAAATTCCGTCACCCGACGAGCGCGGCACGAAGTCGGCAACGGAGTCGACAAGCACCTGGAGCTGACCACAGTCGAACGGCTTGGTGAGCACGCCGAGCACCGATAGTCCGGCGCGCTCCGCCGCCGCGGCTGCCGCACGGAGCACCGGTTCCCCGTGCCCGGTCATCAGGATGAGATGCGGCGGATTGGCGACGTTTGAGATCAGCGACAACGTGTCCGTACAATCGCCGGCCTTCAGCAGAAGGTCGAGTATAAGAATGTCCGAAAGACCCAGGCGCGAAAGATCGAGCATCGACGCATCCGCGAGGGTCACCACGGCGTGATCCTGCGCGCTCAGGAAATGGGCGAGTTCCAGTCTCAGATCGAGATCGTCGTCCAGAATGACGATCTCGCGTCGTCGCGTCTTGTGAAGGTCATCCATCTTCCGGCGCCGCTTTGCCGCGGGGCGCCAGTCGATTCTCGACGTCCAACATGAGCGCGAGGGGGTCGACCGGCTTGAGGTAGAGCGCGTCTGCGCCAAGCTCCTCCGCAGTGGTATGTTCAACCACATAGCCGGTCATGATTGCGTGAAGCTGTGGCCGCATGTCCGATGGCAGTCCACGCGAAAAGCTGACGAGGGAGGTCCCGTCGACGTCGTTCAGCCGAAGGTCGGTGAGCAGCAGGTCCGGCCGTCCCCCTTCGAGCAGGATCCGTTTGGCATCCTCACCGGCAAAGCAGAGCCGGACCCGCCAGCCATAGCCATTGAAGAACTCCGCAAGTTCCTCGACGATTTCCACCTCGTCATCGCAGATCAGGATGGAGAGGTCTCGCACTAGGCCGCACTCCGCTCGCGGCTGCCGCTGTCCGGAATCGGCAGCACGATCGTGAATCGGGCACCGGAAGCAACGTTCTCGACGCTGACCTCGCCGCTCATCTTTCGCACGATATTGCGCGACAGCGACAAGCCGAGACCGGTCCCCTTGCCGTCGGGCTTCGTCGTGGTGAAAGGCTCGAACAGCTCGTTGATGATGCTGCCGGCGATGCCACCGGCAGCATCGGTAATCGTGATGCGGATCTTGATGCCGTCGGTGGCGGCCGCAACACGCACGGTCCGCAGATGATCGTCGATCTCGGTGCCTTCATACGCGTCGCGAGCGTTGAGCAGAATGTTGACGATCACCTGCTCGAACAGGGTCTGCTCACCCTCGACGACCAGATCTTCCGGCAGGTCGATGTCGAGCATCAACTGGATGCTCGAGAGCCGGTACTGCTCCGCAACGAAGCTGATGGCCAGGTCGATCGCCCGGATCAGCGGGAAGCGCTCTGAGCGCAGCGATGGCTTGCGACCGTAGCTGCGCACCTGATCGATGATCCGCTTGGCGCGCTCGACCTGTTCGTCGATGCGAAAGAGCTTGGCCTGCAGCGCATCGGTATCGCCGTTGGCCAGAAGACGGCGGGCGTTGGCCGCGGCCATGCGGATGACGGCCAGGGGCTGGTTGATCTCGTGGGCGATGGCGGAGGCCATTTCGCCGAGGGTCGACAATTTCGCCGCCTGCAGGATCTGGAACTCCGCATCACGGATCTGCGTGGTGTCAGCGAGCGCGATGAGGCATTGGACACGCCCTTCCCAGATGACCGAACGAGAGCTTCCCCTCAGCGCGACAATCGACCCGTCTTCGCGCTGAAAGGAAAACGAGCCCCAGCCGCCGCCCACGCCCTCGCGGGCCGGCAATGCACTCTGCGCGGTCGCCAGAAAACGCTGCCAGTCAGGGTGATCCGAGGACGCATGGATGAGCGCCAGGCCCATGCCGTTGATGAAGGAGACGGTCACATCGCGCGGGTCGTAGACCACGATCACCGCGGGCATTGCCTCGATCAGCGCACGAAGATTCTCGCGCACCGACGCGGCTTCCTCTTCCGCCGTCTCCATAGCCATCATCCGCTGGCGGTCGCGCGCGCCTTGCAGGACCAGGAACACCACCAGCAGCCCGCCGGATACGAACAGAAGTGCGAGGGGGACGAAGGCGGGACTGTCCGCCAGCATCTGCTCGCGTCGGTAGACTTCCGCGTTGTAGGCGATCGCGGACTGCAGCGCGGTCTGCAAGGTCGGAAGCAGCGGCTCCAGTTCGGCATGGAGGCCGGTCAGCGCCTCATTTGCCTCGACCCCCCCGGGCTGCAGAGGGGCGCCGTCGAGATAGCTGTCGAGACGGTCTTCATATGCCTGGAGGAGGCCCTGATACTGCTGAACGTTGGCCAGCAACCTGCCTTCTTCCGAGCTGTACAGAAGCGGCAGGCGCGAGCGCAGGATCGCGAGGCGAAGCCCTACCTCGCGCATCGCCTTCTCCGAAGGATCCGCCATCGCGACACGGATGGCAGAAAGGGATTTCACGAGCTCCAGCTGGGCCTGGTAGGCAACCCAGCCCGACGTGCGCACGCTGACCGTCAGTGCCTGACGGCTCCGCTCCTGCTGCCAGTAGAGCATCGCGGTGCTCGCCAGGAGGCCCAATGTCGTGAGTGCGAGGATGATCGTCAGAAGGTTCGACCACTTCCTCCCGCGGTCACTCGACGACGAAGTCGACCGCTTTGACCTGCCAAACCATCCGGGCATGATAGCGCTGCACATCCAGTATGCTGGGTTGTTCGTCGATCGGAAAAACGACCCAATAGGGGCCCATTCTGCGGATATCCATGGGCTCGCCATTGTGACGTGTCGCGAGGATGGCTCCAAGGTCCGTCCAGTCTTCCGGCGGAAGTGTGCCGACATAGTCGTTCAGCGCGACGAAAGTCGCCTCCTTGACCGGATGCGGACCGAGCGCCGCGATTTCGCCGATCGACGGGCCGGAGAAGCTCTGGACGCCGTCGGTCCACGGCGTGGTCGTCCTGAACGACTGCTGCGGCAGAGCCTCGAGGCCCGCCAAATCCATCGTGATCTCCTTCAGGATCGTCCCGTCCGGTGCCTTCCAGCGGACGGTCAGATCGATCTCCGGATGCAACGCAAGCGCCACGCCCGGCACGACGGCCACTGCGAGCGCCGCCAGAAGCAGCTTCAGCTTCGACAACATGAGAATGGCAGCTCCAGGCGGCACCGCAGAAACTGCGCACGATCCGGTGACCGCTGCCGCGTGCCGCGCTTCGAGGAAAACAAGGCAGCGATGATCACACAGGGCACCGTCCGAGGCGACGGTGATTTCGCTCCATTCTGAGAGTGAACCCTGACTTTCTGATCCCAATCCGGACCGATACAGCCGCAGAGGATCGATCCCGATCGGCTTCGGCCCCTTTGCGGAAGTCAGCCCGCCCCGTTGCCAGCACGATCGGCGGCGATCCGCGGCCGCGTCGCGGTGGGCAGGCACCGGGCCAGTCCAACCCGAAGTCAGGTCTCCGTTCCGGCGGCCAAGCCTCACGCAAGCTCGGTCCCATAACGATGTCGCAGCTGCATTTTTATGGACCACGCCACCAGAAGGAACACCAAGGATGAAGTCCCCGCTCTTTTCGGGCCTCTGCGCCCTCGCACTCTTCGCTGCGCCCGCCTTCGCCAACGAATTCGAGGCTCCGCTGACCGATCTCGCCCGTGGCGATATCGCCGCGATCGCCTCTGCTCCGGAAATCGTCGCCGCGGTAAACGCCCAGAACGTCCAGACCGCCGGCTACGACCAGGCAACCATCGACGCGGCCGACACAGCGTGGCGTGCGGAAATCGGAAGCGGCTCGCATCCGACCATCGACTCCGTCCTCGCCCGCCCTGCCTCGGCCTATCTGGTGGCCAAGAAGGAAAACTCGCAGGGTCTGTTCACCGAAATCTTCGTCATGGATGCCAAGGGTCTGAACGTCGCCCAGAGCGACGTCACCTCCGACTTCTGGCAGGGCGACGAGGCGAAATGGCAGGAGACCTATCCGAAGGGCGCGGACGCCGTGCACCTCTCCGACGTGGAACTCGACGAATCCACCCAGACCTACCAGAGCCAGGTCTCGGTCCCCGTCATCGACAACGGGACCGTCATCGGCGCAATCACCGTCGGCGTGAACGTCGAATACCTGCAGTAGTCCGCCTGCGTGAACGGCCGCGAAAGCGGCCGTTTTTCCTTTCCTTCTCCCAACGGGCCGACACGTACGGCTATCGGAGCGCGACAATGCCCCAGCAGGAAACCAAGAACCGGGCGCTCAAAGCCCCACGCAAGAAGTCGCTGCGCACCCGTCTGGCACTCGGCGTCTTCGTCGCCGTCGCGATCGGCTTCGCGAGCACCACGGTTCTCACCTACGTGACCGAGATCAGCCGCACCGCAGAGACCCTGAAGCAGACCCACCAGCAGCTTACCGGCCTGCTGGCCGGCCAGATGTCCGGCGCCGTGCGCTTCGCGAAGATCGATGCGATCGAGGCCGCCACGGGACAGCTCGGGGCCGACGAGGCTGCGCACGCCGACCATTTTGTGACGATCGGCGCCGATGGTGCCATCATCGCCGAGGTTGGCATCGCTCAAGATGCGGAAGCCGCCCTGACCCTCGCCCGCGCTGCGCTTGCCGGCAACGCGATCATCAACGAAGCCCGTGGGGCCTACGAGATCACCGCCGCACCGGTCCGCTTTGGCGCAACCAACGAAGCGATCGGCGCGGTCGTCGTCACCTGGAACAACTCCGCCGCGTGGACCATGGTGCGCAACCGCGCGCTCATCAGTCTCGGGGAGGCCCTTCTGATCGCCCTCATCGTGGCACTGCTGATCGACGTATCGATGCGGCGCTGGATGAGCCGCCCCATTGCGGAGGTGGTCGGCACCATGAACAAGCTCGCTGACGGCGACACCGACGTCGAGATCCGCGGCATCGATCGCCGTGACGAGATCGGAGAGATGGTTCGTGCGGTGGCGGTCTTCCGCGACAACGCCATCGAACATCGGCGCCTGGCCGACGAGAAGGAACGCGACCAGCGCGAGCGGGCCGCGCGGCAGGAAAACACCGAGCGTCTCATCTCCCTCTTCCGTGACGAAATCCAGACCGTCCTGGGTTCAATCAGTGCCAACATGAACCAGATGCAGTCGACCGCGTCCGAGCTGATGGGTATCGCCGAAAGCGCCACGGCCGGTGCATCGGGAGCGACCGCCGCCTCGCAGCAGGCGTCCGAGAACGTCGAAGCCGTCGCCTCCGCGTCCGAAGAGCTTGCCGCCTCGATCGGCGAGATCGGCCGACAGGTCTCCGACACCAACTCCGTCGTTGGCCGCGCCGCCAACGACACCCGCACCACCAACGAGAAGATCGCCGGCCTCGCCGATGCGGCCCAGAAGATCGGCGAGGTCGTCGAGCTGATTTCCGACATCGCCGCGCAGACCAATCTGCTTGCCCTCAACGCCACCATCGAGGCCGCGAGAGCGGGCGAGCATGGGCGCGGCTTCGCCATCGTGGCCGCCGAGGTGAAGACGCTGGCCAACCAGACAGCGAAGGCGACCGAGGAAATCAGCGCGCAGATCGCGGCAATCCAGGGCTCCACGGAAGACGCCGTCAGCGCGATCAAGTCGATCAGCGACATCATGGTGGAGGTCAGCGACTGCACCGCCGCGATCGCCGCCGCCGTCGGCCAGCAGGGTCAGGCGACCGGCGACATCTCGCGCAACGTCGCCGAGGCCGCGGCCGGCACCCGCGACGCCGCGGCCCGGATTTCCGGGGTAACGTCGGTCGCCCTGCAGACCTCCGACGCCGCCTCGCAGGTCGAAACCGCCTCCAATGACGTTGCCCTGCAGACCGCTGATCTGCGCTCCGTCGTCGACCGCTTCCTCCAGGACGTCGCCTGACGCCTCTTCCTTCCTATCGAGCTCCCCAGCCGAGGGGCCAGGATCAAACCGTCAGCGGGGTCCTGGCCCCTCTCATTTTTCCTGATGCATGCGATGGCGGTGCGAGGAGCGGAGCGTACAGGACGGTCCTCCAGGTTGCGGACCGGACCGGTCCTGGCCATGCGGCGTGGGCCACAAGCTCCACGCAAGCACCATGCGCTAGGGTCACTTCTGTTGAACGGACGGGCCCGCACAAACTGCTGTGCGGATCCAATCAGGCGGTCCCACCGAGCGCTCATCCGTCCGGTACCGCGTCAGCTTCCTCGAGGACGCTACCCGTCCCTCCCTCCCCACAGTGGGTGGCGTCCAACTCAGAGGCCCGAACCGAAGCTCAAGTCAGGTTCGGGCCTCTTTTTCGTTCGCCCCGGGGCAGCGCTCCCCGATCGACCTGCGGGACTCAACCCGCCATCTTGCCCCGCCGTCCACCCCGAAGCGCCACGTAGATCGCCGGAATGACGAGGACGGTGAGCAGCGTCGACGAGGCGAGGCCGAAGAGCAGCGAGATCGCCAGGCCCTGGAAGATCGGATCCGCCAGGATCACCGCCGCGCCGATCATCGCCGCCAGCGCGGTGAGGAGGATCGGCTTGAAACGGATGGCGCCGGCCTCGAGCAACACCTCCAGCAGCGGTCGATCCGGGCCCCCCGAATGACGGATGAAGTCGGCGAGCAGGATCGAGTTGCGCACGATGATGCCGGCGAGGGCGATGAAGCCGATCATCGACGTGGCCGTGAAGGGGGCGTGGAACACCCAGTGGCCGATCATGATGCCGATCAGCGTCAGGGGGATCGGCGTCAGGATGACCAGCGGCAGCTTGAATGAGCCGAACTGGGCGACCACCAGGATGTAGATTCCCAGGATCGCAACACCGAAGGCGGCGCCCATGTCGCGGAAGGTGACCCACGTCACCTCCCATTCGCCGTCCCACAGGAGCGTGGGGCGGGTTTCGTCCTCCGGCTGGCCATGCAGCCTGATTTCCGGCTTGGGCAGGTCGCCCCAGTCGGCGTCGTCGATCGCCTGGGCGACGGCGATCATGCCGTAGACCGGCGCCTCGTAGTCGCCGGCAAGCTCCGCCTGGATCATCTCCGCGTCTCGCCCATTGTGGCGGAAGACCGGGAACGAGGCCGCCTCACGGCTGACCTCCACGACGTCGCCGAGCTCGACGATGGCGCGGTCGCCCGGAAGCGCATTGGCGGCGACCGGAGTGGTCAGCGTGCGTTCGTCGACGACCTTGCCGCTCTTGGGAAGCGCGAGCACGATCGGGATCGGCTGCCGCCCACCGCCGCGATGGGAGTAGCCGACCGTCTGACCGCCGAAGAGGGCCTGGACGGTGTCGTACACGTCGCCCTGCTCGACCTTGTAGTATTCCAGGTTGGCCTGATCGATGGCGATGCGCACGCGCTCGGCCGGCGTTCCGAAGGAGTCGTCGACGTCGACCACGAACTGCACGCTTTCGAACGCATCGCGCACCTTGGCCGCCACCGCGCGCCGCGTCTCGGCATCCGGTCCATAGATCTCGGCCAGCAAGGTCGCCAGCACCGGCGGGCCGGGCGGCGGCTCGACAACCTTGATGGCCGTGCCGGCCGGCACGTCGAGCCCCTTCAGCCGCTCGCGGATGTCCAGCGCCGTCTCGTGGCTGGTGCGATCGCGGTCCTCCTTCGGCAGCAGGTTGACCTGCACGTCGCCCATCTGCGGCTGGTTGCGCAGGTAGTATTGGCGCACCAGGCCATTGAAGTTGAACGGCGCCGACGTGCCGGCGTAGGTCTGGAACGAAATCGCCTCGGGCAGGTCGGCGAGCCGGTCGACGACGCGTTGCAGCGCCCGGCTGGTGTCCTCCACGGATGCCCCCTCAGGCAGGTCGACCACCACCTGGAGCTCGGTCTTGTTGTCGAACGGCAGCAGCTTGACGGTGACGTCCTTGGTGTAGAGCAACACCATTGAGGCGAGCGTCGCCAAGCCGACCAGGATGAGGAACACCCAGGCCCGCCAGCGGGCCTTGAGGATCGGACGCGCCACCGCGACGTAGATCCGCCCGAGCGCTCCGCCGTCATGGCCATGGGGCGCGCCATGGCTGTCTGCCTCGGCGGGGGCCTTGCCGCTGACCTTGATCATCAGCCACGGCGTCAGCACCACCGCGACGAAGAACGAGAAGATCATCGCGGCGGAGGCGTTCGCCGGGATCGGCGCCATGTAGGGGCCCATCAGGCCGGAGACGAACAGCATCGGCAACAGCGCCGCGATGACCGTGAGCGTCGCCACGATGGTCGGGTTGCCGACCTCCGCCACCGCCTCGATCGCCGCCTGGACGCGGGAGCGGCCGTCGCGCATGGCCCAGTGCCGGGAAATGTTCTCGATGACCACGATGGCGTCGTCGACGAGGATGCCGATCGAGAAGATCAGCGCGAACAGGCTCACCCGATTGATGGTGTAGCCCATGATCCGGGCGGCGAAGAGGGTGAGCAGGATCGTCGTCGGAATGACGACGAGGGTGACCACAGCCGCCCGCCACCCGATCGCGAACCCGATCAGGACGACGATGGTGACGGTCGCGAGCCCCAGGTGGAACAGGAGTTCGTTGGCTTTCTCGTTGGCCGATTCGCCGTAGTTGCGGGTGATCGCGACGTCGATGTCGTCGGGCAGCACCTGGCCACGCATGAGGTCCAGCCGGTGGACGATCTCCTCGGCAATGACCACGGCATTGCTGCCCGGCCGCTTGGCGATCGCCAGGGAGACGGCCGGCACGCGGACCAGCGCTCCGTCGACCTTGCGGGCATCGGCAACGCGCACCTCGTTTGGCGAGGTGGCGAGCGAGATGGTGGCAACATCCCGGACATAAACCGGCCGGCCGTCGCGCGCCGTCAGGAACAGGTTGCCGATCTCCGGCCCGCCCTGCAGGGTCTGGCCGGCGACGAGCGAGCGCTGGAGCTGGTACTCGCGGACGCGCCCGATTTCGACCGAACGGTTGGCGCCGGCGATCTTCTGGGCGAGCTGCTGCAGGGTGATGCCGTAAAGCGAGAGCTTCTCCGGGTCAGGCGCGACGCGCAGCATCTCCGGCTGCTCACCGACGATATAGGTGAGACCGACGTCCGGCAGCTTCGCCATCTCGATCTGCAGCTCGCGGGCAAGCCGCGTGAGGCCGTTCTCGGTCCAGCGGTCGGCGACCGGCGGTTTCGGCGTAAGCGTGACCACCACGATTGCCACGTCGTCGATACCGCGGCCGACGATCAGCGGCTCCGGGATCCCGACAGGGATCCTGTCCATGTTGGCGCGCACCTTCTCATGGACGCGCAGGATGGCCGCGTCCTGGCTGGTCCCCACCACGAAGCGGGCCAGCACCACGGCGCCGTCGTCCTCGGTGCGGGAATAGACGTGCTCCACGCCATCGATGCTTTTGACGATCGTCTCCAGAGGCTCGGTGACGAGCTTGACCGCGTCCTCTGCCTTGAGGCCATTTGCCTGCACGCGGATTTCGACCATCGGAACGGAAATCTGCGGCTCCTCCTCGCGCGGCAGCGTCATCAGCGCGACGATACCCAGCGCGAACGAGGCGAGCAGAAACAGGGGCGTGAGGGGAGAGGTGATGAAGGCGCGCGTGAGGCCGCCGGCAATGCCCAGCTTCATGGCAGGACGACCCGGTCGCCGGCGCGCAGGCCGGTGAGCACCTCGATGCGGGTCTCGTCGCCGACCCTGACGGGGTCGCCGAGAACGACGGCGACGTCCTGTTCGCCTGCCCCGGCGGCGATCTTCACGTAGTCGATGCCGTGGACGGTCTTCACTGCACCGGCAGGAATCGCCAGCACCGTCCGCTTGCCGACCGGGATCCGCACCAGGGTGCGCTCGTTGACGAAATAGTCGCCAAGGCTGCGGACCTCGACGTCGGCAATGACGCGGCCATCGGAAATCTCGGGATAGATCTTGGCGATCGTTCCGCTCGTCGCGGCACCTGCTTCGGCCGCCGCAGATCCGGCAAGTCCGCGCTTGCCGATCTGGACTGTGGCGCCTTCTTCGATCTCGGCAGCATGGCGTTCAGGCAGCGACAGGCGCAGGAAGTAGCCGCCGCTGGCGATCCGGGCCACCTCCTCCCCAGCCAGAATGACGGCACCCAGCGTGACAGGCACGGTGAGCACGCGGCCATCGGTGGGCGCGAGCACCTGGCCCTCCCGGGCCCGCTGCTCGATAACCGCCTTGTCCGCCTCGGCCGCGGCAACCTGGTTCAACACCACGTCGAAGTCGGTCTGCGCCTGATCGAGCCGGCTCTGGGCAGCCACCCCGCGCTCCAGCAGCCGCTTCGCCCGGTCGAGCTCGGTGCGGGCGTTCTGCATCTGGGAGTCGAGGGCCTTGAGGCGTGCGTCGGCCGCCGCCGTTTCCAGCGCAATCTTGTCGTCGACCACGATCGCGACGACTTCGCCCTTCGCGACCTCGTCGCCCTCGACAACACGGATTTCGCGGATCGTCCCGCCGATACGGGCCCGCGCCGGCGCAATCGTCCGGCTTTCCACCTTGCCGAAGACAGCCTTGAACTCCGAAACCGTCACCGGTTCCAGAATGAACTCCTCGGCACTTGCGCCGAGCGGACCGATCGCGACGAGAAGCGGCAGGGCGATGAGGAGACTCAGGCGCACGGGCTGGAGTCCTGACTGATCCGCGCCGACATGGCTGCCGGCACGCGGAATTGAGGGAGGGTGAAGACCGGAACGCTCAGCGGAAGGCGACGCCGGGGCGTACGCCGAGCCTCCTGAAGACCATCGCCGCCGGGCAGAAGCCCGTGACCGACGCCTGGATCAGGTTCAGACCGACGAAGGCCGTCAGCAGAAGCCAGTACGGAGAGGCCGTCACGCCGAGGGCCAGCGACACAAGCACCACGAAGCCGGCAAACATCATCACAGCACGATCAACAGTCATCGCAATTCTCCAATGTTTCGACGAAAGAGGACCAAGGGCTACTCGGCAGGCTCGATATGAATGTCCTTGAGCTTCTTCACGCCCAGGATGTCGAGCGCGAGATTCTCGTAGAAGGTCTCGCTCTTGCCCTGCCGGACCTTGTGCAGGAAGTACTTCTCGAAGCCGATCTTGGCGGCATGTACCCACCGCCCCTGAGACGACCAGTTGACGTTGCGCGGCGGGATCTGCGGCTGCGCCACGAAGGCAATGCCATCGTCCCCGAAGTCGGCCAGGCAGACGGCATTCCAGGTCGCCACGGCGCGGGGCTCTTCACCCTTCACCAGCGCGGCGATGTTGTGGGCGGTCGCCGTGACCATGGATTCGATCATGAAGCCGGTCTTCGGCACACCGACCGCGAGCGGCGTCTTGCCCACCGGCGGGATCGCCACGCACACACCGACGGCGAAGACGTTCGGAAACGCCGGGTTGCGCTGGTACTTGTCGATGAGGATGAAGCCGCGCGGGTTGGTGAGACCCTCGATCCCGCGCACCGCTTCGACACCGCGGAAGGCCGGCAGCATCATCGAGAAGGAGAAGGGAAGCGCATGCGTCGCCTTGACGGCGCCGTCCTCGTCGACCTCCTCGACGTGCATCAGCTCCGGCTCGACCTTCGTCACCCTGGCGTTGGTGATCCACTTGATGTGGTGCTCGCGCATGGCGCTCTCGAGCAGTCCCTTGGTGTCGCCCACCCCGTCGAGGCCGAGGTGGCCGACATAGGGCTCGGGAGTCACGAAGGTCATCGGCACCCGATCGCGCACCTTTGCCTGGCGTAGCGCCGTGTCGAGCACGAAGGCAAATTCGTAGGCGGGCCCATAGCAGGAGGCGCCCTGCACGGCACCGACGACGATCGGGCCCGGGTTGCGGACCAGCGCCTCGAATGCCGCGCGCGCATTGCCGGCATGGTCGACCTGGCAGATCGACGCGGTATGCCCATCGGGGCCCAGCCCCTCGACCTCGTCGAAGGCGAGGTCGGGACCGGTGGCAATGACCAGATAGTCGTAGGTGACCGAGGAGCCATCGTTGAGCTCCACCCGGTTCTCCGAGGGATGCACACGTCTGGCGCCCTCCGGACGCAGCGCGATGCCACGGCGGGAAAACACACCTTCGAGGTCGACGCTGACATCCTCAGGCGTGCGCCACCCGACGGCCACCCAGGGATTGGACGGAACGAACGAATAGGTGGTTCCCTGGTTCACAACCGTCACCTTGCCCGCGCGTCCAAGCTTCTCCTTCATCTCGTAGGCCATGATGACCCCACCGAGACCTGCGCCGAGTACAACCACCTGCGTCATGACTTCCTCCGGTCTGTCTTCTCGTTCTCGTTGTTTCTCGCCGACGATCCCGGAGGCTGCGCCCTGCGGTGTCGGAATGCATTGAGCAAACGCAATGGTCGAGACCGGCCGTGGGTGGCGTTCCGCCTCGGGCGGATCCGCACGTCTCGACGCCGCACGTCGGACCTGCGACCATCAGGACTTGCAGATAACATTCAAGAAATCTAAATTCAATAGTATGAATATATCAGACATGATCCCGGCAGCCGGCCGCGCGGCGGAGCTGATGCGCAGCCTCTCGCATCCGCAGCGGCTGCTTGTCCTCTGTGCCCTGGGGCGCGAGGAAAAAACGGTGGCCCAGTTGCGCGAGGAGCTGGGGGTCGCCCAGGTGCCGATGTCGCAGCAGCTCATGCGGCTGAGAGCCGACGGGCTGGTCGAGGCGCGCCGGGAGGGCACGGCGCAGGTCTACCGGATCACGCAGCCGGAGGTGCTGACCGTCGTCGAAGCGCTGCACGCCGCCTTTTGTCCGCCATCGAACGTCTGAGGCTGAGGCGCTTGCCTCCCGACGGTGCACGAACTTTAGCCGGCTCTTGAGCTTCACGAGCGATCCCGATGGCTTCAGCCCGTTGAGGCCGGCCGTCGTCGTGATTTAGCGCAAGCTCAGGAAGCAGAAGCGCTCGAGCAGGCGGAGCAGATCCTTCTGACTGCGGCAGCCGGCCTTGGCCAGCGCAGTCTTCATCTGCTTGCGAACGGTGTCGGGACTGACGTTGCGGGCCCGGGCATGAGCGGAGAGGTCTTCTCCCGCAGCCACCGCACCCAGCACTCGCTGCTCGCTTGCGGTCAATCCGAACAGGCTGCCGAACTGTGCGATTTCGACATCGCTCGGCGCAATCTCACGCGCCAGCGGCACCAGCAGCACGGCCAGCGAGGCGCCGGCAGCGACCCCCGCCATCACCGGAGCGGGGACCGCCACGAAGCGAACGCCGAACTGGTCCCCCTCAGCGCTCACGCTCAGGCCCGCGCCAATGGCAGCGGGGCCGGGTACTCCCGTACGGAGCGCTGCGAGGTTTGCAGCGAGACGTCCGTTCAGGCCGGCCTCCCGAAAGCGCAGCCGGTTGCGGCGCAGAGCAATCACTCCTTCGCGGGTGAGCGCCTCGGCGGCCGCGTTGGAGAACGTGACGGCTCCGTTCGGCGCGAGAACCACGATGCCGCGACCCGCTCCGGCCCAAAGACCGCCGAGGAGCCGGTCCCGAGTGCGAAACTCCTCGATCGTACACGTCAGGCGCAGCGCCTGACGGACGTGCGGAACGACCCGGGCGATCATGGCAAACTCGTGATCGTCGAAGGGGTCGTCCCGCTGACGCGACACGCCGTACCAGGTCATGTGGTTTTCGATGCCCAGCTGGGCGCCGGTGATATGGAACATCTTCTGCGGACGCTGGAAGTCCTGGAACACCGGGCTCGCGCGCTTTTCCTCGGGGCTCCAGACGTCCGGGTCCCGGACCATCAGGCCCGGAGGAAGCGCATCCATGCGCGGCACCCGGATGTCGATCTCGAAGAACTCGTTCATGTAGGCGCGGATCGCTTCCGGGTCCTGGCGCGCGAGCACGTTGACCGGCTCGGCACCGCTCCTTCGGTCCAGCGCCATCACGTGCGAGGTGTGGGCCCCGAACGCGTCCGCGATGTCGTTGACCGCATCCTGCCAGAGTTCAGGCGCGAGCGCGGCTTCGTACAGCGCTCCGACCAGAGCCAGAAGTCTATCGGAGTCCACCCGATCAGCGCCCCTCTAACGTCCATCATTCCACCACCCAAAGATTAGTCGAGGGTGGCCGGAATGCGAAGCGCGCTTTCGCCCTGATCCGCACTTCCGGCCCCCATCTGGGGGATGCCGGCTGCCGCAAGGCAACGCCTACTCGCGACGTTCGCAGCAACGGCGCCTACACCTCTTGCCGCAAGGCAGCCGACCCCCTTGGGAGTGAGACAGATGGAAATGCTCGTGATCGGCCTCCTGATCTGCTGGATCGGCGTATCGACGGTCGTGGCCCGCCTGGTCGCGACCCGCAACGACCGTTCGGCCGCCTTCAACGCCACCCTCGTCACCGTCATCGGCTATGGTGCCGTGACGGCAGCTCTCGTCGCGGTGATGCTGCCGATGGTGCCGCCGATGGTGCGGGACCCGATCGCTTCGGTGCTCCCGCCCATCGCCATCGCCGGCGCCGTCGCTGCCGTGCTCGCCTGGATCCTGGCGTTCGTCAGCATCGGCCGGGCGCGCAAGGCACAGGCCTGATCTCGCGAGCGGTCGCCCGCCTCGCCTGACGACAGGACGTCATGCCGATCGGACACACCCCATCCGATCCACAGGGAGTGGTCTCAGGAAAGGCGCGAGGGACCCAAGGTGCGGACCGTACGAAGGCTGCTTTGGTGGGCGAGTGGAGGCGGGCGTCCCCCGAACGGCCAGGCGGTGGTCGACGCCGTGACCGATATTCTCGACCATCAGCACGCCATCGAAAGCCGGAGCTACGATGCCAAGACCGGCATCATGGCGGTCGCCGCCGCCCGCCGGGTCCTTGCGGCGATCCGCGTGCGTCGTTCCGGGCCCTGCCAGTTGAAGGCCATCCTCGACGCCCTCGAACGGCTCAAGGCCCTGCAGGCAGCCAGCAAGGGAGAATTCGCCAGCGGCGCGGCAACGATCGGTGCCATCCAGGGCGCGATCAGGACGCGATTTCCGGCATAGCCCCAACGTCCGCTCAGCGCTTGCGGCGCGCCGCCTGGGCGAGAGCCAGAAGCGTGTCGGACACCAGTTCGTGGGCGAGCCCCGGGGTTACGCGGGTCGCATGCACGGTCTCGGCAAGGCGACGCTGGGCCCGAACGAGTTGGGCGGCGGGCCAGGCCCGCAGAATCGTTTTGATCGCGGGCTTGCGTCGGAAGAAGATCCGAGGCTGGGCGCCGTCGACGACGGTGTCCGCGGCAAGACCTTGGTCGACCTGAGCGCGCATCTTCTGCAGGGTCTGGGCGAGCCGCAGCGCAAAGCCTGCGGTGACGGACGGATGCGTGCCGGCCGCCTCGAGCCGCTTGAGGCGCCGGATGGCGCCATCCGCGTCTCCGAGAAACGCCGCATCGACGGCCTCTTCGATCGACAGCGCGGCGCTGTCGCCCACTACCGCTTCCACGTGCGCCAGCGTGATTGTGCCGTCGCCATGGGCATAGAGGCACAGCTTGCCGATCTCCGACCGACTGCCGGCCCTGTCCGAGCCCAGGAGTGCGTGCAGCGCCTCACGCGCCTCGGCGCTGACGGCGAGCCCGTGTTGGCGGGCCTCGTCCTCGAGCAGCCGGTCGATGTCGCGCGCACCGTCGGCGTAGCAGGGAATGACCAGCGCGGCGGCGTGCTTTTCCAGGCTCTTGCGCAAGGGCGAGGTGGGCCGAAGATCGCCGGCTTCGATCACGATCAGCGCATCCGTCGGCGGATCATCGAGCAGCGGCTGCACCGCCGGCAGCAGATTGCGCGCGCCGATGTCGCGCACCCAGACCACCCGCTTGCCGCCGAACAGCGCGATCGTCCGCGCTTCGTCGCTCAGCCTGCCCGGGTCGGAGCCGAGTTCGTCGCCATCGATGCGTACCAGACCGAAGGGATCTTCCTCACCCGAGGCACGCTTGACGATGTCGCCGGCGCGCTCGCCGACCAGTCCATGATCCGGCCCGTAGACGAGGACGATCGGGGGCAGCCCTGCCGCTTCGGCGAGCCGACGATCGATGTCCTGGGGCTTCAGTACCGCCATTGTCGCTCCGCTGCATCGGACCGGCCGAGAGCCATTTCCGAGGGGGGCCTACCTCATCGACACGAAACGGGCACGAGCACGAGACCCATCACAGGCTGTGCCACCGCCGGGCGCGGTGCGGGTCAGCTCCCTGGATTGGCGGCGAAATAGGCCGCAAGCCGGTTTGCGACGTCCTGCGCGACCGACTTGGCGACCCTGTTCTGGGCGTCGATCGCGGCGCGGGTGTTCGCAAAGCGCTGGCTCGAATAGTCGTAGGAGGCCGTGGCGAAGCTCGACCCGGTAAGAAGCGTCAGGTCCGTCTCTGCATCGATCAGGGCGAAGTCGACGCCGAGGGTGACCGAGATGGCGGTCGGCTCGTCCAAGGTCACCGGCACGGCCAGCGAGGCCGAGCGGTCGTTGGTGATGTAGCGGAATCGATAGCGAGTGGGTGCCGGCGCCGCACCGCCGCGCAGCCGGAACTCGAGCTCGCGCACGAACTGCTGGAGGGACTGCGAGCCGCCCGCCGGCACCGAGATGCTCGCGAGCCGCGCCTGCACGCCTTCGTCGGCGGCAAGGCCGACATTGCCATAGAGCGGCTTGACCTGGCATCCGCCAGTGGCGGCGAGCATCACCGAAAGGCCGACGGCGGTCGCGAGGCGGCGCCCGGTTCCGCGGGCCCGGAAGGCACGAACGATCTCAGACGACCACATTGACGATCCTTTGCGGAATGACGATGACCTTCTTCGGCGCCTGGCCATCGAGGTAGCGCCGAACCTCGTCGAGTTGAAGCACGGCGCGCTCCACGTCCTCAGCCGGCGTCGTCCGATCGACCGTGATTTCCGCCCGCTTCTTGCCGTTGATCTGGACGGGCAACGTGATCGCGCTGTCGATCAGCAGCGACCTGTCGACGTCCGGCCATGTCTCCTGCGCGACAAGCCCGCGAAAGCCCATCACCGACCAGCCTTCTTCCGCCAGATGCGGCGTCATCGGCGCGATCATCTGCATCAGGAACCGCATCGCCGTCTTCAGGACCGGCGCCAGGTCGGGGTTCTTCACCCCGGAAGCCAAGTGCGGCTGGAGCGTGTTGGCGAACTCGTAAACGCGCGCGACGGCCCGGTTGAAGCCAAGGTTCTCGATGTCGTGCTCGACCGCGGCCACGGCACGGTGCATGGCCTTGCGCACCACTTCGGCGTCGGGCCCCGACCCGTCCCCCTCCTTCACGGTCTTCAGGTCGGCCGCGCTTTCCTGAACCATCCGCCAGATGCGCTGGATGAACCGATGGGCGCCTTCGACGCCGGCTTCGGTCCACTGGATGTCGCGCTCCGGCGGCGTGTCGGACAGCATGAACCAGCGGGCCGTGTCCGCACCGAAGGACGCGATGATCGCGGTCGGATCGACCACGTTCTTCTTCGACTTCGACATCGACTCGACCGGTCCGAGCACGACGGGCGCACCGGTGGTGGCATGGACATGGGCGCCATCGCGGACGGCAACCTCTTCGGGAAACAGCCAGTTGCCGGCTTCATCCTTGTAGGTCTCGTGCGTCACCATGCCCTGGGTGAAGAGGCCGGCAAACGGCTCGTCGATCCGGACGTGCCCGGTCGCCTTCATCGCGCGGATGAAGAAGCGCGAATAGAGGAGATGCAGGATCGCGTGCTCGACACCGCCGATATACTGGTCGACGGGCAGCCAGTGATCGACCGCCTCGATCTCGGTCGGCGCGATGGCGCGGGGTGCGGTGAAGCGGGCGAAGTACCACGAGGAGTCCACGAAGGTGTCCATCGTGTCCGTCTCGCGGCGCGCCGGCCTGCCGCATTCCGGGCAGTCGACCTTCGACCATGTCGGGTGGTGGTCGAGCGGGTTGCCGGGACGGTCGAATGTCACGTCGGAGGGCAGCTCGACCGGCAGGTCGCGTTCCGGGACGGGCACCGTACCGCAGGCTTCGCAGTGGATCATCGGGATCGGGCAGCCCCAGTAGCGCTGCCGCGAGATGCCCCAGTCGCGCAGGCGGTAGTTCACCTGCCGCTCGGCCTGGGGCGCGTTGCCGAGGTGCTTCCTTTCGAGGCGCGTGGCGACGACATCCTTGGCGTCCTCGATCGACAGCCCATCGAGGAAACCGGACCGGAAGATCGTGCCCGGGCCGGTGTAGGCCGTATCGGTGATCTCGAAGTTTTCGGGATCGACGTCGGGGGGCAGCACAACGGGCAGGACCGGCAGGCCATAGGCGCGCGCGAACTCGAGGTCCCGGGCGTCATGTGCCGGGCAGCCGAAGATCGCGCCCGTGCCGTACTCCATCAGGATGAAGTTCGCGACATAGACCGGCAGCGTCACGTCCGGCAGGAACGGGTGGCGGGCCCGCAGACCGGTGTCGTAGCCCTTCTTGTCGGCCGTCTCGATGGCCAGCGCCGTCGTACCCAGCTTGCGGCATTCGACGAGGAAATCGCGCAGCTTGGAATCCCGCTCACCGGCGGCGATCGCCAGCGGATGGTCGGCCGCGACCGCGACGAAGCTTGCCCCGAACAGCGTGTCCGGACGGGTGGTGAACACCTCCAGGTCCGACGCCCCGTGCGGGGCCGTTTTCGTCAGTTCGAAGCGCAGCCGCAGCCCTTCGGAGCGGCCGATCCAGTTCTTCTGCATCAGCCGGACCTTCTCCGGCCAGCGATCGAGCTTGTCGAGGGCCTCCAGCAGCTCCTCGCTGTAGTCGCTGATGCGGAAGAACCACTGGGTCAGCTCGCGCTGCTCGACGAGCGCGTTCGATCGCCAGCCACGCCCCTCGATGACCTGCTCGTTGGCCAGCACCGTCTGGTCGACCGGGTCCCAGTTCACCTTGGCCGTCTTCCTGGCCACCAGGCCGGCCTTGTAGAAATCGACGAACAGGCGCTGCTGCTGCTGGTAGTAGCTCACGTCGCAGGTGGCGATCTCGCGATCCCAGTCGATCGACAGGCCCATCTGCTTCAGCTGCCCGCGCATGTGGGCGATGTTCGAATACGTCCACTCGCGCGGATGCACCTTGTTCTGCATCGCCGCGTTTTCGGCCGGCATGCCGAACGCGTCCCATCCCATCGGGTGGAGGACGTTGAAACCCCTTGCCCGCTTGTAGCGCGCGATCACGTCGCCCATGGCGTAGTTGCGCACGTGGCCCATGTGGATGCGGCCGGACGGATAGGGAAACATCTCGAGGACGTAGTATTTCGGGCGCGGATCCTCGTTGCGGGTGCGGAAGACGCCATGCGCGTCCCACTCGCTCTGCCAGCGCATTTCCACGTCGCGGGCGTTGTAGCGCTCCGTTGTCGTCATCGGACGGTTCTGCTCGTGTGAAAGGGGGCCGATTGCGGTGTCGGGAGACAGTCACCAAAAAACCGCACCCCGGTCAACTGGAACCGCCCGGCCCACCTTTGCTAAGGAAGGGTACCAAACCTGAATGGAGATATGGGGACGGATGGACGCGAACGCATCGCAGCGACTGGCCGCCGTTCGTGGCGCGATCGAACGGGCGGAGGCCGATGCCGGACGCGCACGTGGCTCCGCGCAGCTGATCGCCGTCTCCAAGACCTTCCCGGCCGAGGACGCCGAGGCGTTGATCCGTGCCGGCCAGCGGGTCTTCGGCGAGAACCGCGTCCAGGAAGCCAAGGGCAAGTGGCCCGCCCTGAAGGACGCCCATCCCGACGTCGCGCTGCACCTGATCGGGCCGCTGCAGTCGAACAAGACAAAGGAGGCCGTGGCCCTGTTCGATGCGATCCACACCGTCGACCGGGAAAAGATCGCCGCGTCGATCGCCGCCGAAGGCGCGGCCCAGGGACGCAACCCGCTGCTGTTCGTCCAGGTCAACACGGGCGAGGAGCCGCAGAAGGCGGGGATTTCTCCTCGCGAGGCCGTTGCCTTCGTCACCCGCTGCCGGGAGGTGCATGGGCTTAAGATCGAGGGGCTGATGTGCATTCCGCCGGTGGAGGACGCCCCCGGTCCGCATTTCGCGCTCCTGAAGACGCTGGCGTCGGAGGCGGGCGTGCCGGGCTTGTCGATGGGCATGTCGGCCGACTTCGAGATCGCCGTCGCCTTCGGGGCGACCCATGTCCGCGTCGGCTCCGCCCTGTTCGGCACGCGACCGCCGCAGCCCGCCGGCTGATTCCGGCCCCCGGCACGCTGTCTGGTCCGGTCGGCTCCGCTGCCGCCTTCACCCGCCGCGATCAGAAGCGGTACCAGAAGGCCGCGAACACCGTCCGTTCCTGCAACGCGGCAACCCCGTCCAGCGTCCCGCCGATGCCGGCCTGCACGCCGTGACGGGGCGTCAGCCAGCAGACCGCGCTCGCCTGGAGCTTGTGGTAGCGATAGTCTGCCGCCTTCCCGGCTGAGAGCGTGGTGAAGGATTGCGCCATCAGCAGCCAGCGCGGCGCAGGCTTCAGCCCGGCCGTGACGTCGATGTGGATCTCGTCGTCCTCACCGCCCGCACTCAGCCGATAGGCCCCCTGCACGTCCAGGAAGGCCGGACGCCCGTGCACGGCGAACGCGTAGCCGAGCAGCGCGCGGGCCTCGACCGCTGCAGGCTCGGAGGTCACCCAGAGTCCGTTGCGGTCGAGACCGGGGGTGTAGCCGGTCAGCTCGGCGGAGACCACCAGCCGGTCGGTTCCGGCGACCCGCGCGCGCAGGCCGATGCCGTCGACAGCCGTCGTCTGGACCTTGCGGTCCTGGGTCTCGATCCGGGCGGCGGAGTGGACCACGCCGGTCAGCCGGTCGGTCAGCCCGTATTCGAGGTAGGCCGACAACTCGAACTTCCGGTATTCGGGCAGCGGTTGCAGGCGTCCGTCGGCATCGAAGCCCTTCGCCGCCCCCGAAAAGACGCTGGTCACGATCACCACGCCGTCGCCGCGCTCGGGCGTCCACGCGCCGGCTTGCGCGGCGACGCAACCGAGCAGCGACAGGGCTCCGGCAACCAGGGTGCGCCAGGCTGTTTCGCGGTCGACCGGAAGGCGCCCGCCGGCACGCCGATGGGCCGCAAGCGCATGATCGTCGGGATCGGTGCGCATCCGGGGCCGCCACAGGCCGGACCCGATCACGACCGCCCGCGCGAAGCGGATTGACGCGCGCATCGACGATGCCCCCCTCGAACCGCAGCTGATCATTCAGGTCCAGCGGCCTGAGGGATGAGCCTTGTGCATGCAGATGCCCAGACTACAATCTAAGGGCGCATATGGGTAGCAGAGAATCGCGACAGGCGAACGATCGCCGCTCCGGCCGCCGGGGATATCGACACGCGTGGCGTTTCCGGCTAGAGCCTCGGACCGAGGCGCTTGCGGCACCGTCGTTGGTGGGTGTCAGGCGCTCGCCGACAGACGCGCGGCAGCGCGCAGCGGTCCCTAAGGATCGGCATGTCGGCCGGGCGGGTGTGGCGGAATGGTAGACGCGCCGGACTCAAAAAGGGGTTTGTCTACCATGCGACGTTTTATCACGGTGAGTTGAAAACATCGTGGCTTCAATGGGTTGGTGAAGTAGGAGTTTAAGGCCTCGAAACTGGAAAATCGCGCTAGGTGCAGTATAGGAGCCAAGTGCGGCGGATAGAATCGGCGGCAATATGCGGGTGTGGCGGAACTGGTAGACGCGCTGGATTCAAAATCCAGTTCTGGTGACAGAGTGTCGGTTCGATTCCGACCACCCGCACCACAAATCATAGTGGCTCCCCTTGCGACGTCGGTCGCCGCCAAAAAAGAGCCACCGAAAAATGCGCAGAGGCTATGTGCCCGACCGCATGATCGCGGCGATGGCTCGAGAGCCCAGGCGGCAGGGCGAAGAAGCTACGCCTCAGCATCATACACCCATCCAAAATGTGGGTAGGTTTTCGCGCTTTGGGCACCAAGTCTGGTGAAAAGTGCATCACTTCGTTGCAATCTGATGCAGCAATGGATATCATCCTCCAGAATTTGAGGGGGGTAATATGACCGAGCGTCCTCGCAAGGCAACGCGGCTTACGGTGAGCTTGGAAGAGCAGGACTATCGTCTGCTCAACGAGATTGCAGTCGCTCGGGACGCCTCGATTTCTTGGGTTATTCGCCAAGCCATCCGGCAATTCATCGAAACCACAGCCAACCCGCAGAACGAACAGGGCCCACCGCGTGGTGGCCGGGCGAGTGGCCGTCGATGAAGCTTATTCGGAACAGCGGCAATGAACGGGTGATTGATCGACTGCGCGAGTGGCTTGGCCAGGGCGCGTCCGTCGATTTAATGTCCCCGACGTTTTCCGTTCACGCGTTCGCGGAAGTCCGAGAGCTCATCGAGAAGGCAGAAAAGTGCCGATTGCTGTTGGGCGATGAAGCGGCGCTCGCGGATTCGCTCTTCGGTGGGGCCGCCGACATCGTCTCTCGGGGTCAGCTTCAGGGCCGTTGGCTTGCACGGCTCGCCGCCGATTGGATCAAGAAACGCGCAGAGGTCAGGTGCGCGCCCTCGGCGCCACCCCAGTCGCTCATCGTCGTTCAAGGCGCGGAAACGCGACGGGCATTGCTTGGCACTTGTTCATTCACGACCGAAGGCCTCGGGATCACGCCAGGCGGTCACCTCGGGCTGGTTCAGGCTTCAGACGAGAACGACGAAGCCGCCGCCTTCGCCGATTGGTTCCGCGCGAACTGGGAGGGACTCAAGGCGGATTCCGCAGCAAAGGACAAGCTTGTCGCTTTGCTCGAAGAGGCAGGCTCCCAGCGCGCGCCGTCGCTTCTCTACTTCCAAATCCTGTTCCAGCTGTTCAAGGATCTCGGCGACGAGCTTGATGAAGAGCGGATCATCAAGTCCGCGACCGGCATTCGAAACACGATCGTTTGGAAGAAGCTGTTCCGGTTCCAGCGCGACGGCGTTGTGGGCGCAATCGACAAGCTTGAACGTATCGGCGGCTGCATCATTGCCGATAGCGTCGGCCTCGGTAAGACGTTCGAGGCGCTGGCCGTCATAAAGTATTACGAGCTTCGCAACGATCGGGTTCTGGTGCTGTGCCCGAAGCGGCTAAGGGACAACTGGACGCTCTATAAAGCCAATGACCGGCGCAACGTTCTCGCGGAGGACCGCTTCAACTACGATGTCCTAAATCACACAGATCTGTCTCGCGACGGCGGGTTGTCGGGCGATATCGACCTCTCGCACGTCAACTGGGGAAACTACGATCTCGTCGTCATCGACGAGTCCCACAACTTCCGAAACAAGGCGACGCATAAGGACCGCGACACGCGCTACGACCACCTGATGAAACGGGTGATCAAGGCCGGCGTGAAGACCAAGGTGCTCATGCTTTCCGCGACCCCGGTGAACAATCGTCTCGCGGACCTCAAGAATCAGATCGCGTTCATGACCGAAGGCAACGATCTGGCGCTGATCGGCCATGGCATTCCAAGCATCGAGGCGACGATCAGGAAGGCCCAGGCGCAATTCAATCGCTGGCTCGATCTGCCGGAGGCCGAACGCCGCCCCGCGCGGCTGATGGACATGCTGGGCTTCGATTATTTCAAGCTGCTCGACATGCTGACGATAGCGCGTTCCCGCAAGCACGTTCAGCGCTACTATGGCACAGCGGAGACCGGGCAATTTCCCGAGCGGCTTCGGCCCTTCAATATCAAGGCGGATGTCGATCTGGCAGGCGAATTCCGCCCCATCCGTGAGATCAACAACGAGATCAGACGGTTGACGCTCGGTGCCTACGCGCCCCTGCGCTACGTGCTTCCGCACAAACAGGCCGCCTACGACGAAAAATACAGCACCAAAATCCGCGGCGGCGAGAGCTTCTTCCGGCAGGTCGATCGCGAGGAAAGCCTGATCCACCTGCTTCGGGTCAACATCCTAAAGCGCATGGAGAGCTCGGTTGCCTCGTTCGCGCTCACCATCAAACGCCAGCTCGCCGATGTGGAAGCGCTGCTTTCGAAGATCGACGCCCACGATGAATCCGTTGAAGAAGCAACTATCGACGATATCGACGTTGACGATCCGGCATTCGAGTCCCTGCTTGTCGGCCGCAAGGTGAAGGTGCTGCTTCAGGACGTTGATCGCGTGCGTTGGCGTCAGGATCTCGTCGAAGATCGCAACCGCCTTGCGACGCTTTTGTCGGCTGCGCGCTCGGTGACCGCGGACAGGGACGCGAAGCTCGATGCATTGAAGCAGGTGATCGCCAAGAAAGCACACGAACCGATCAACGGCGGCAATCGAAAGCTGCTGCTGTTCACCGCCTTCGCCGACACGGCGGATTATCTCTACCGGGAACTGGCGCCCTGGGCGAAGAAGGTGCTCGGCTTCAACGCCGCAGTGGTGACGGGGACCGGTGCGAACAAGACCACCTTGCCCGGCTTGCGAAGTGACATGAGCACAATCCTCAGTGCGTTTTCGCCGCGCTCGAAGGAACGACCGGCCGAAATGGCGACAGAGGGCGAGATCGATCTCTTGATCGCGACCGACTGCATTTCCGAAGGCCAGAACCTTCAGGATTGCGACTTCCTGATCAACTACGACATCCACTGGAACCCCGTTCGGATCATCCAGCGGTTCGGCCGCATCGATCGGATCGGGTCGCCGAACACCCAGATTCAGCTCGTCAACTTCTGGCCGAACATGGAGCTGGACGAGTATCTCGATCTCGAATCCCGCGTCAGCGGTCGCATGGTGCTGCTCGACGTTTCAGCGACGGGTGAGGAAAACGTCATCGAGTTCCAGGCGGGCAACCAGATGAACGATCTGGAATACCGCCGCGCCCAGCTTCAGAAGCTGCAAGACGCTGTGATCGATCTCGAAGATCTGTCGAGTGGCGTCTCGATCGCCGACCTTACCCTCAACGACTTCCGCATCGACCTTTCAGGCTATCTGCGCGAGAACAAGGAGCGCCTCGAAGCGCTACCGCTTGCGATCTATGCGGTCACGTCGGCGCCGCGAAGCACCGCCGCGAGCGGCGACAGTGGCATTCAGCCTGGCGTGATCTTCTGCCTTCGCGCGGTTGGCGACGCGGCGCTGAAATCGCCGGAGCCGGGCTATCCCTTGAGCCCGCATTATGTCGTGCATGTCGGCGAGGACGGCGAGATCAAGCTTCCCTACACGCAGGCGAAGCAGGTGCTCGATTGTCTGAAGAAGCTCAGCCTCGGCCGCGATCTGCCCGATGCAGAAGCCTGCATCCGGTTCGACAAGGCGACTCGCTTCGGACGGGACATGGAGCCCTTTCAGAAGCTTCTGGCCCGGGCGGTCGCGTCCGTGGTTGGCAAGAAGGAGGAGCGCGCCGTCGCCAGCCTGTTTTCGCCAGGCGGGACCCACGCCATGAAGGGCGAGTTTGCCGGAATCAACGACTTCGAGGTCGTTGCGTTTCTTGTGGTGCTCCCTGATGCGGAGGGTGCAGCGTCGTGACGACGGAAGCCGGCATCCTCGCAGTTATCGACGCGCTGGGCGTGCCGCCCGAAGCCCGCGTGGACGCGCGGGTGCCGAAGAAGCTTCTCGTTGAACAGGGCGCGCCAACTGCCGCCGACAAGCGCGCCATTCAGGATGGGATCGACGAGTTGCAATGGCTCGCCGCCTGCAAGCCCACCACGATCGGCGTGCCGAGCTTTGCTGATGACGTCCGGGAATATCTTGAGATCGCCGTGGTGGGTTGCGCCTTCCGTCCTGGCGCCAAAGCTGCGCGCCTGATCGAACTGATCCACCGGGCGATTCCCTATCCGGCAGTCCTGATCACGTCAGACGGCGAGGGCATCGCCGTGTCGGTCGCTCATAAACGCCATGCCCAGAATGAGGCGGGCAAAGTAGTCATTGAGCGTGTCGTCTCCGTTGGGGGGCTTCAGGCGGATGGGGTCAGTGCGCCAGATCAGGCATTCTTCGGAAGCCTTGCGCTTGCTCGCCAGCCCCGCCGCGACCTATGGACCTTGTACGAGGGTTGGCTGACCCGAATCGAAGCGCTCAACGCCGCACGGCTGAACGGCGCATTCACCGCGAGCGATGATGCGGCGGTGATCGTGCGTCGCCGCGAAGCCCTTGATGCCCATTCCCGGCTGACGCGAGAGATCATCGGTCTTCGCGCCAAGGCCAACCGCGAGAAGCAACTGAACCGGCGCGTCGATCTCAATCTGGAAGTCCAGCGCCTGGAAGCCGAGATCGCGACCCACAAGAAGAACCTTTGAGAATGGAAAACGCGCCCATGCCCGAAATTAAGAAGCTCGATCTGAATGATCCCGATACCAAGAGCGCGGACATCGTCGCGGGCAATATCGACGCGCTGAAGGCGCTGTTCCCGGAAGCCTTCACCGAAGGCAAGATCGACTTCGAGGTGTTGAAGGGCCTGCTCGGCGCGGCGGTTGAGGAGCGCGACGAAAAATATGGGCTGAACTGGCACGGCAAGCGCCGCGCGCGGCAGATTGCATTGACGCCATCGACCGGGACGCTGTTGCCGCGCCCAGACGAAAGCGTTGATTGGGACACGACGCAGAACCTGATGATCGAGGGTGACAACCTCGAAGTGTTGAAGCTCTTGCAGAAGAGCTACGCTGGCAGGGTGAAGCTGATCTATATCGATCCGCCCTACAACCGCGATGCGGATGTCGTCTATCCAGATGACTTCGCCGACTCTGTAAAAAACTATCAGATGCTCACCGGTCAAATCGATACTGACGGCCGTAAGCTAACAAGTGCGAGCGAAGCATCTGGACGTTTTCATTCAGAGTGGATGAGCATGATGCTCCCGCGTTTGCGGCTTGCCAGAAGCCTATTACGCAATGACGGAACGATCTTTGTTAGCATCGATGATGCTGAGGTGGCTCACGCTCGCCTTATCATGGATGAGATATTCGGCGCGGAGAACTTCATCGCGGAGCTTGTGTGGGAGGGAGCGAATAAGAATGACGCTAGACAAGTCGGCGTCGTACACGAGTACGTCGTCATCTACTCCCGAAACCGAGAAAAAGTTGAGCGAGAATGGAGTCTAAATAAAGAAGGCGTCGAGCCTGTTCTCCGAGAAGTCGCGCGCCTGAAGAAACTGCATGGCGCGGATCACGAAGCTGCTTCAAATGACTTGGCGGGATGGTTTCGCGCTAACAAGGCAAAGCCAGCATTCGCAAACCGCCGATTCCGCAACATTGACGCGCGCGGCGCGTATAAAGAGGACGACCCTACTGCGCCCGGCGGACGCCGTTTCGAGCTAAAGCACCCTAAGACGGGGAAAGTCATTCCGCTGCGAGCCAATCGCGGGTGGGGTTTTGACCAGGACGAGTTCAATCGTCTAGTCGATGAAGGTCGCATTACGTTTGTCACGGAGACGAGCGTGATGGTTCGGCGATACCTTCACGAGACCGACAAGCTGACTCCGCCAAGCGTATTCTATCAACCCGCTCGCTCCGCGTCGGAACGGCTCGCGCGCTTGATGGGTGCTGCCGTCTTTGATTTTCCGAAGGACGAAACAACCCTACAGAAGTTCATTCAAATGGCGAGTGGTGCGGAACCAAACGCTATTGTTATGGACTTTTTTGCGGGCTCCGGAACTACCGCACACGCGGTGCTCTTACAGAACGCGGCGGATGGCTTAGATCGTCGCTTCGTGATGGTTCAGCTTCCCGAACCGCTTTCGCCTGACAACGCTGGGCAGAAAGTGGCGGCAGAATTCTGCGACCAGATAAACAAACCACGTACGATTGCGGAATTGACCAAGGAGCGTATCCGCAGATCAGCGAAAGCCGTCAAAGAGGCAAACCCGATGTTTGCTGGCGACACGGGCTTCCGCGTCTTCAAACTCGCTCAATCAAATATCCGCGCCTGGGAGCCGGACGCGGCCGACCTCGAAAACAGCTTGCTGAAGAACGCCGAGCACCTTGTGCAGGGCCGCAAGGAGCAGGACGTGCTCTATGAGCTGTTGCTAAAGCTCGGGCTCGATCTCTGCGTGCCGATCGAGGCGAAGACGATTGCGGGCAAAGCGGTGCACTCCATCGGCGGAGGCGCGCTGATCGTCTGCCTCGCCCTGGGGGTGACCAAGGACGTGGTTGAAGAGTTGGCGAAGGGTATTGTCGCGTGGCGGGCAGCGCTTGCGCCCGCCGTCGATACCCGCGTCGTGTTCAAGGATTCCGGATTCGCCGACGATATCGCCAAGACCAACATGGCGGCGATCCTGAACCAGAACGGCATTCTCGACGTGAGGAGCCTGTGATGAGCGAGGGCACCTTTCACTACTTTGCCTACGGCTCGAACATGTTCACCGCGTGGCTGAGGCAACCACAACGCTGCCCTTCGGCGAAGGCGCTGGGTATAGCTGAGCTTCATGAGCATGAGTTGCATTGGCACAAGGCCAGCAAGGACGGCTCCGGAAAATGCGATGTTGTTGCCAGCGCTGCACCGAACGCCTCGGTGCCAGGCGTGCTCTATGAGATCGCGAACGATGAGAAGTCCGGCCTCGACCAGGCCGAAGGCTTGGGTTTTGGCTACGAAGAAATCGAGATTGACGTGCTTTGCAGTCAGGGTCAGGTGAACGCCAAGGCTTACCGCGCGACCAACACCGATCACACGCTCAAGCCCTACACCTGGTATCGCGCCTTGGTGATTGCAGGCGCTCGGGAGCATGGCCTTCCGACATCCTACATCGCGCGGTTGGAGGCCGTTCCGGCAACTGAGGACCCTGAGCCCGCCCGCCACGACAAGAACATGGCCCTGATCGCGGGGGCGCTGGCATGAAACTGCATTTCGAGCCCGACCTCGACTATCAGCACACGGCCATCGAAGCCGTCTGCGACCTGTTTCGCGGGCAGGAGATCAACCGCACTGAGTTCACCGTCACCCGCCGCTCCGACGGCGGTGCTCAGCAAGAGCTGGGACTTGTCGAAAACGAGTTGGGCATCGGCAACCGCCTGACGCTGCTCGACGACGAGATCATCGGCAACCTGAAAGACATCCAGCTTCGCAACGGCTTGCCACCGTCAACGGCGCTCACTTCCGGCGACTTCACCGTAGAGATGGAGACGGGCACCGGCAAAACCTATGTCTATCTCCGCACGATTTTCGAGCTGAACAAGCTGTTCGGCTTCACCAAATTCGTGATCGTCGTGCCGTCCGTCGCGATCAAGGAAGGCGTCTACAAGACCCTTCAGATTACCGAGGACCACTTCAAGGGCCTCTATTCCGGCCAGCCTTTCGACTATTTTCTCTATGATTCCGCCAAACTCGGTCAGGTCCGCAATTTCGCGACCAGCCCGAACATCCAGATTATGGTGGTGACGGTTGGCGCCATCAACAAGAAGGACGTGAACAACCTCTACAAGGACAGCGAGAAGACCGGCGGCGAACGGCCGATCGACCTGATCCGCGCCACGCGGCCTATCCTGATCGTGGATGAACCGCAAAGTGTCGATGGCGGCCTCTCCGGCGCGGGTAAAACCGCCTTGGGCGAAATGAACCCGCTCTGCACGCTGCGCTATTCGGCGACCCATGTCGACAAGCACCACATGGTATTTCGCCTCGATGCGGTTGACGCCTATGAGCGCAAGCTGGTGAAGCAGATCGAGGTCGCTTCGCTGGAAGTCGAAGGCGGACACAACAAGGCCTACGTGCGGTTCATTTCGGCGAGCAACGGCAAGGGTCCGGTCACAGCTCGAGTCGAGATCGATGTTCAGGACGGCAAGGCAGTGCGCCGCAAGGAAGTCGTCGTTCAGGACGGCGACGATCTTCAGGAACTGACCAAGCGCGCCGTCTATGCCGATTGCCGGATCGGCGAGATCCGCGCCGCACGCGACAACCAGCTTCTGGAAGTGAAGCTGCCGGGCGGCGAGACTTTCCTTGAGCCCGGCCAGGCAGTGGGCGACGTGGACGCGGACGCCATGAAGCGGCTTATGATCCGCCGCACCATCCACGAGCACCTGGAAAAGGAAAAGCGCCTCGCACCCGTGGGCGTCAAGGTGCTGAGCCTCTTCTTCATCGACGCCGTCGAGCACTACCGGTCGTATGATGCGGACGGCAATCCGGTGAAGGGCAAATATGCGCGCATCTTCGAAGAAGAGTACCGCCGCGCGGCGAAGCTCCCCGAGTTCATCAGCCTGTTCAAGGAAGTCGATCTGACCTCCGAGGCCGAAGAGGTTCATGATGGCTACTTCTCGATCGACAAAGCCCGGCGGTGGACCGACACGGCCGACAACAATCAGGCCGGCCGCGACAACGCCGAGCGAGCCTATAGCCTGATCATGAAGGACAAGGAGAAGCTGCTGGGCTTCGAAACGAAGCTCAAATTCATCTTCTCCCATTCGGCCCTTAAGGAGGGCTGGGACAACCCGAACGTCTTCCAGATTTGCGCCTTGCGCGAGATGGGCACAGAACGCGAGCGTCGCCAGACGATCGGCCGTGGCCTGCGGCTGTGCGTCAATCAGAATGGCGAGCGCCTGCGCGGGTTCGAGATCAACACGCTGACGGTCATCGCGACCGAAAGCTATGAGGAGTTCGCAGAGAACCTGCAGAAGGAAATCGAGAAGGACACGGGCATCAAGTTCGGGATCGTCGAGAAGCATCAGTTCGCTGCGATCCCTGTGGCGAAGGCAGACGGCTCAACCGGAATGCTGGGCTTCGAGGAGTCAGCGGCCATATTCGAGCACCTTAAGACGGAGGGTTTCGTCGATGCCAAGGGAAAGGTGCAAGATACGCTGCGCACGGCACTGAAAGACGGCACGTTTGACTTGCCGAAAGCGCTGGAAGGGCACCTTGCGGCCGTTCGTGAGGTCTTGAAGAAGGTCGCCGGCAAGCTCGATATCAAGAACGCCGATGAGCGCGTCGTCGTCAAGACGCGGCAGGCCATCCTTGAAAGCGCCGAGTTCCAAGCGCTCTGGGACCGCATCAAGCACAAAACGACGTATCGGGTTCACTTCGATAACGAGAAGCTGATCACCGATTGCAGCAAGGCGATTACCAACGGCCCGCCGGTTTCCAAGGCCCGCGTCCGGATCAGGAAAGCCGATTTGTCCATCGGCCAGGGCGGCGTCGAAGCCAAGGAGCGCGACAAGAACAGCGGCACGATCGTCACGATCGAGGAAGGCGACATCGCGTTACCCGACGTGCTGACCGATCTTCAGGACCGCACCCAGCTCACGCGCAAGAGCCTCGTGCGCATTCTGACCGAATGCGGGCGGCTGAATGATTTCAAGCGCAATCCGCAGGCTTTCATCGAGATCGCGGGTGAGGTGATCAATCGCACAAAGCGCTTAGCGCTGGTCGATGGGATCAAATACCAGAAGATCGGCGACGAGCACTATTACGCCCAGGAGCTTTTCCAGCAGGAAGAGCTGATGGGCTACCTGAGAAACATGCTGAAGGACGCGACGAAATCGGTCTTCGAGCACGTCGTCTACGATTCTGGCGGCGTCGAACGGACCTTTGCGGAGCAGCTTGAGAAAAACGAGTCAGTGAAAATCTACGCCAAGCTCCCAGCTTGGTTCAAAGTGCCGACGCCGCTTGGCACATACAATCCGGATTGGGCAGTGCTGGTTGAAGTCAGCGGCGAGGAGCGCCTCTATTTTGTGGTCGAGACCAAGGGCAGCCTCTTCACCGACGATCTTCGCGACAACGAAGCGGCAAAGATCATCTGCGGCGAGGCCCACTTCAAGGCGTTGGCGACCGATCCGAACCCCGCCCGCTACATCAAGGCGACGAAGATCGACGATCTGATGGAGCATTGCTGACCTATCCCTGTTCGAGCGGGATGGGTTCGGGAACTGGAGCCAGGCCGGGAGCCCCGGTCCGGACTTGTCGTCGCCAGGAGATGGCTGGCGCTGGCCGGCTTGGCTATGCCGGCGCGGCCGAGCGGTCCGGGCCGCCCCATTGGGAATATTTCCGCCATCGCAGGAATCATATTGTTGCGAATGCGTCTTATTAGCATAATGGTTGTATAGCCATCCAATCCTACTTGTCAGGGAGTTTGGGAGCATCCCGAAAGGGCCACAGATTCATCACATATGCTTGGAGGCACCCGCAGGCATTTTGTTACCGCGATCAGCAAGACGAACCGATAGCGGAGCCTACAAGAAGGGAGACCGGATCGCTGGCGGCACCACTTGAATTGAGGCATTTGCGTTATGCTGTCGCCGCCGCTCATCACCGCAGCTTTCGCCGCGCGGCCGATGCGCTCGGTGTCAAGCAATCGACGCTCAGCCGCTGCATTCGCCAGATGGAGGACCGCTTGGGCGTCGTGGTATTCGAGCGGTCGAGCGGCGGTGTGCGGCTTACTGCGGCCGGTGCCGAGATCCTGCGCACCTCCCGGCATCTGGTCGAAGGGCTGGACCACATGATGGCGACGGCCAAGGCCGCCGGGCGGGGCGAGGCTGGCCAGCTCACTATCGGGTTCTACACGTCGCTCTCGGCCGGAAACCTGCGTGCCAGCCTGATGGAACATGCGCGACGGTTTCCGCAGCTGGAGATCCGCACAGTCGAGGGAGCGCGGGCGAGCCTTTTCACGGGCCTGGAGCGCGGCACGCTCGACGTCGCCATTGTCACCGGAGAGCCGACCGCGCGCGAGGGAAAGGCCATGGGCCTGTGGAGCGAGCGGATCATGGTCGCGCTGCCCGAGAACCATGTGCTGGCGGCGAACGAGATTGTCTACTGGACCGATCTGAAGGACGAGACCTTCCTCTTCAGCCAGCGCGATCCGGGTCCAGAGATCCAGGACATCCTGCTGGCGAAGCTCGCCGCGCCAGGCGAGCGGCCGAAGGTGATCAGCCATGACATTAGCCGCGAGAACATCAAGAGCCTGGTGGGCGCTGGCTTCGGCGTCAGCCTGATGTGCGAGGCCTGCATAGGCGCCGTGTATTCCGGCGTGGTCTACCGCGAGGCACGGGACGGCAACGGCCCGAGCCGGATCAGCTATACCGCCTTCTGGCAGGGCGACAACGACAACCCGGCGCTGGCACATTTCCTCAAGCTCCTGGAAGAACGCTATCCCTTGCTGTCCAACGGTGGCTGACGGGTCCGTCGTGCTTTGGCAAAAGCGCGATCGGTCGCCATGAAGCGTTCCACCATCGGGGCGATCAGCTTGGCCGGCTCGCCGACAGGCTGGCCCGTCTCCCGGCCAAGGACCTCTGCAGCGGAGTGTAGACCTCCGGTTTGGCTCAGGCCATTGCCACTAGCTCGCGGAAGTCCGTTTCGCGGATGACACGGATGGGGAAGCCCTTGCTGAACAGTTCCTCCGCCTTGCGATGTTTGGAGCTCTTCTCGTGTCCAGCGAGGCGTTGCACGTCGGTGTCGCCGACCACCAGCAGCGTCGTTTTCTTCGTGACGCCGGAATCAACCTCGCACCCGACCGATGCAGCTAGATCGGCGGCTTCACGACGCGGGATCGCCAGCGCCCCGGTGAACACAATCACCTCCCCAAACAGCGGGCCTTCCCGGTTGCCGTCGCGCCGGATAGCAGCACTAGCGCTACTGGAGGACGGGTCGATGGGCTGCCGAACGCGGGATAGCCAGGCGTCGAGGTCGAGACCGGTCTTCTGCATCGCGGCCAGAAGGATGTGTCCGGCCGCCTTCGCATCTTCCAGAGCATGGTGGTGCTGGAATTCGTATCCGATCAGCCTGCAAACGTCTGCGAGACCGTAGCCGCTGCCGGTACACTCTGCCCAGGTGCGGCGAGCGACACGGGCTGAATCGAGCCATGTGCAGGTGGGTTCGGCAACGGCCCAGCGGCTTGACGCTTGGTGCGTGGCGACCCGGTCGAAGTGGGTATGGGTGACGGCGACAGCGTCCCGAAGCATGTCGTTAAGTGTCCGCGACGCTTCCGAATAGATCGGCGCGCCTCTCACTGTGTCCATGTCGATGCCATGGATGGAGACATTGATGCCGTCGAAGTAATCTTGCGGATCAATCAGCGAGTACCACTCGTCTGCGACCTTGCCATTCTCGAATTTCACGGCTCCGATAGAGCAGATTGACGCCATATCTGCATTGGCAGTTTCCACGTCTATTGCCACGAAATTCATTGGCACGTCCCCCATCGCTATTCTGCCTGTGACTTGAGAAATACACGCAAGCTGGATCGGCCTCAAGGACGAGACCTTTCTTCTCAGCCAGCGAGATCCGGGTCTGGAGATCCAGGACATCAGCAGCGAGAACATCAAGAGCCTGGTGGGCGCTGGCTTCGGCGTCAGCCTGATGTGCAAGGCCTGCATTGGCGCCGTGTATTCCGGCGTCGTCTATCGCGAGGCGCGCGACGGTAACGGCCCGAGCCGGATCAGCTATGCCGCCTATTGGCAAGGCGACAACGACAATCCGGCGCTGGAGCATTTCCTCAAGCTGCTCGATGAGCGCTATCCCTTGCTGTCCAACGGTGGCTGACGGGTCCGTCGTGCTTTGGCAAAGGCGCGGTCGGTCGCCATGAAGCGTTCCACCATCGGAGCGATCAGCTTGGTCGGCTCACTGATCGGCTGACCCGTCTCCCGGCCCAGGACCTCGGCATAGGCGACGAGGTCGCGATGCACCGCGGCGGACAGCTCGACGGTGAGTTTGACCGGCCGGTCGTCGGCAAGGGGGCCGAGTTTCAGTTTCGCCATGGATCATCCGCCATAGGGTTCGAGGACAAGGTCGCGCGTGACGATCACACGGACGGGAAAGCCGGGCCGGATGGTCAGCGTTGGCGCCACATTGAGCTGGCGCCGAACGATCTGCTGGCCGGCATCGTTGATCGTGTCCTGCGCACCGCCGCGAATGGCGCTGATCAGACGATCATTGTCGTCGGCGGCAAGTTCCGCGCCGACGCCGAGCAGGGTCGAGAGGGCGGCCGCCTTGGCGAGGTCCCACCAGTGATAGTCGACGCCGTCCTCGAGGCCGGCATAGCCTTCCGAATCCGCCCCCGGCTGCCGCTCAAGCACGATGGAGCGGCCGTTCGGCAGGATGAGGCGGTTCCAGACGAGCAGCACGCGTCGCTGGCCGAAGCCGACGCCGTTGTCATATTGGCCGATCAGCCGGGTTCCCTGGGGCACGAGCAGCAGCCGGCCGGTCGGGCTGTCGTAGACGTTCTCGGTCACCTGCGCGGTGATCTGACCGGGCAGATCGGAGCGGATGCCCGTGATGAGCGCGGCGGAAATCACCGCGCCGGCCTGAAGCACATAGGGCGATGCCGGAGCCATGACGCGATCGGCCGCAACGGTGCGCCGGTCCACGGCGGCATTGAGGAACGCGGTCTGCCGATCCTGCGCGGTGGGCGTGCCCTGCTGACCAGGCAGGCCAAGGCCCGCGAGGTTTGGACTGGCAATGCCGCCGGGCGCTCCGGGCGCGGCCACCGTGCCGGGTGCTGTCTGGAAGAAGACACGGCTCAGGCGCGCGGCTTCTTCTTCGGCGAGCCGGCGCTGTTCCTCCGGGTCGACGGCTGGTGTCGCCATGGCGGGCGGCACGACGGGTTGCCCCCGGCGTTGGGCGTCGAGGATCGGGCGGCCGAGGTCGCCGGGCAGCGCCGGCCCGAGGACCGGCCCGGAATAATCGCGCGGCAGCCCGGCCAGACCATCGGCCGTTGCGCGGTTGTCGGTGGAGTAAAGCTCCTCGCCGCCGGTGTTGGCATCGCGCGTCTGGAGCGCATAGATCAAAGCCCCGCCGACGCCGAGGGACGCCACTACGCCAATGCTGGCGAGCACCTTTCGGGACAGGCGCGTCACACGCGGCGCGTCGGCGCGCAGCCGCATGGGTGCGGCGGAATCGGTGGCGGAGCCGGTCAGCGGCACGTCATCCTCTCTCCTGCTTTCGCTCTCGTTCATGATGCGGGCCTCCCGTCGGTGCGGACGATCCTGACCGTCTGCTGGCGGTCGCCGCCGCCAAGGCGCAGCTCGGCCGCGCCGAACAGTCGGTCGACGATCAGGATGTTCTGATGGATGCGGCTGTTGACGATCTGCGGCTCGCCGTCCGAGCCGATGACGAAGATGGGCGGCATCTCGCCCTGCACGATGCCGCGCGGGAATTCGACATAGACGCGGCGGCCATCGTCATAGACCGTGACCGGCCGCCAGGGCGGCGTGTCGCCGGTCAAGCCATAGCGATAGATCCGCGCTGCGACGGCTGGGATGATCGGGGTCGCGGGAACGCTCTGGCGTTGCCCTGCGGGTAGCGCAGGATAGGCCCAGGCGACGGCGGGCATATAGAGGGCGTCCCGCGCACGCAGCTCGATCATGTAGGTGCGGCGGTCGGTGGTGATGACGAGGTTGGTCGAGATGTCGGCGCGTGTGGGCTTGACCAGAACATGCACGCGCCGGGTCACGCCCGACCCACTTTCGGTGTCGCCGATGATCCAGCGGGCGGTGTCGCCGGCGGCGATCGGTCCCGCGCCGGTCAGGCTTTCGCCGGGCTCCAGCGCGATATTGGTGATCTGCCCGACTGCGGCATAGACCTGATAGAGCGCGCCTTCGCTCCACGGATAAATCTGGATAGCGTTGTAATAGCCCTCGCGGCGTGGTTCGACGCGGGCCGCGGCATTGGCGTTCTCGACGCGGGCGGCCGGCGTGCCGGCGGCGGTGCCGCCCCGGCTCGGCGTCCAGGCCGGTGGGACATGTAGCGGCCGGGGCGTCTGGTCCGTGATGACGGCGGGCACGGCAGGCAGCGGCGGCACGTCGGCATCGTAGCTGATCTGCGGCGGTCTGTTGGTGGCGCAGCCGGCGAGCGTAAAAGCGGAAAGCAGCACAAGCGCGGAAACTGATTTACGGAAAGCCGGGTTTCCGGTTGTGCGGATCGTCTGGCGGATCATTGGCCCATCTCCCGCGACCAGTTGATGGCGTTGACGTAGATGCCGAGCGGGTTCGCCCGGAGCCGTTCGGCGTCGCGTGGCGGTTGCACGACGATGGTGAGGATGGCCGTCCATCGGTCTGTGGCTGCGAGTTGGCCGTTCTCGTAGCGGCGCTCCGTCCAGGCGATGCGGAAGCTGTCGGGCGACGCGCGAATGACGCTGGAGACCTCGACGGCGATCTGCTGACGGCCGACGCGCGTGAACGGGTCGTTCGACCGTGCGTAATCATTGAGCGCCGCCGCGCCGCGATCGGTCGTGAACTCATAGGCGCGAAGCCAGTTCTGCCGGACGATGATGGCGTCGGCGGGGATCGAGCGAACCTGTTCGATGAAGCGGCCCAGATGCCATGCCACCTGCGGATCGGTGGGGCGATAATCGGCGACAGCGGGGGCGACCGCCTGCGACTGGCCGAGATTATCGACCTGCACCACCCAGGGCACGACGGTTCCGCGCGCCGATTGCCAGACGAGCGCGGCCGCGAAGCCGGCGGACAGGATCAGCGAGCCGAAAGCCATATAGCGCCAGTTCTTCGCCTGAACGCGGGCCGAGCCGATGCGGTCATCCCAGACCTGAGCGGCCTTCTGGTATGGGGTCTCGGGTTCGGGCGTCTTGCCGTAATGGGTGGCGGGACGTTTGAAGAAGCTCATGTGCGGTCGCCTTCGGAAAGATTGATGGAGGAGCCGCCGCCATGGCTGTCGCCGGAGCGGACGGCGTGCGCTGCGGCGGTGACGCCGTGGGAGAGTTGCTGCGAGCGTTTCATGCGCTGCGCCCAGGCGGGCGGGCCGCCGGTGGAAGATGCTGCCGGGGCAGCGGCGGCCCCGGATTCTCCGCCGACCGTGCCCATGGTCGAGGAGCCGCCGGTTGCGCCGAAGCCGGCCTTTGCACCGGCGGAGAAGCTGGATTTGACGCTCGCGGCTGTACGGCGAAGCGGCGACATGGCCGCGCTGCCAGCTCCGCGCGCCATGCCGCCGAGACCGGAAGCGACACCGGCCGCGCCGGACTGGCCCAGAGAACCGAGGCTGTAGGCGGCGGAAGCGGCGCCGGCAGCGGTCGCGCCATTGCGCACGGCCGCGGCTCCCCCGGAGAGCGCGGCGCCTCCACCCTTCGCGGCGAGGCCAGCGGCGCCAGCGCCAGCGACGATCATCCCGCCTGCGGCAAGGCCAGTGCCGACAGCCGCGCCCGCGCCGAGCTGCGGGCCGCCCGATACGAGGCCATTGGCGATGCCGGGGCCGAAGATGCCGAGACCGAGGAGCGAGAGGGCTGCGAGGACGACGGCCATCGCATCGTCGATGCTGGGTGTCGTGCCACCGAAGCCGGCCGTGAACTGCGAAAACAGCGTCGAGCCGATGCCGATGATGACTGCGAGAACCAGAACCTTGATTCCCGACGAGATGACGTTGCCAAGCACTCGTTCAGCCATGAACGCCGTCTTGCCGAACAGGCCGAACGGGATCAGCACGAAGCCCGCCAAAGTGGTGAGCTTGAATTCGATGAGCGTGATGAAGAGCTGGATGGCGAGGATGAAAAACGCCAGAAGCACCAGCGCCCAGGCGAACAGCAGGCAAGCGATCTGGATGAAGTTCTCGAAGAAAGCGATCCAGCCCATCAGGTCGGAGATGGATTCGAGTAGCGGCCGGGCAGCGTCGAGGCCGGTCTGCGCGACCTTGCCGGGGCGCAGGAGATCCGCTGTGGTGAAGCTGGTGCCCGATCCCTTGAGGCCGAGGCCGGCGAAGCTGTCGAAGACGATCTTCGCCAGGTTGTTCCAGTTGCCGATGATGTAGGCGAAGACGCCGACGAACAGGGTCTTCTTGACCAGCCGGGCGATTATGTCGTCATCGGCGCCCCAGCTCCAGAACAGGGCCGCGAGCGTCACGTCGATGACGATCAGCGTTGTGGCGATGAAGGCGACCTCGCCACCGAGCAGACCGAAGCCGGAGTCGATGTAGGAGGTGAATACGCCGAGGAAATTGTCGATGACGCCGCTGCCGCCCATGGATCAGCGTCCTTCCGTGGGCGCTACCGGCGCAGGGGAGCGGCCAAGGAATCGGTCGCGGGTCTCGGCCCAGACGCGCAGGCATTCGGCATCGTTCGCCGCCTCCTCTCCAAGTTGCTGGCAACGGCGCTGGCCTTCGCGCAGCAAATCGCGCGCTGGTTCGAGAAGGCGCACCGGCTCGGCGTTCGGCGTGTCTTCCTTGCGGGTCATCTCGATCGCGGTCGCGGTAATCGCGACGGCGACGAAGACGATAGCGCCCAGCCGGGCCAGCATCTTGCCGTCCATGGGTTGCGCCCTCAGTTGCCGTTGTTGAACATCTGCGCATTGCCGGGCTGGTAGCTGGAACCCGGCGTCAGGAATCTGCGACGCTGTTCGCGGCCTTGTTCGGCGGCGGCGGCGCGCTCGGCTTCCGTTAGCGCCGTCGCCCTGCCGTTGGCGGCGAGCAATGCGGTGAGGTCCGCGAGTTGCTGGGCCTGAAGCGCGAGAAGCTGGTTGCCGGCCTGCGTCGCCTGCAAGGCCCCGGTCGCGCCCTGGCTCTGGCCGACCAGCGCGGACATCTGTGCGCGATTGGTGTCGATATTGCCGACGACACCGGCCTGCACCCGCATGGCGTCCTGCAAGCCGCCGACCGTGTTCTGCCAGCGGCTGCGCGCATCGGCGACGATCTGTTGCTGCGTCGCCGAGAGCGAGACGTTTCCATACTGCTGCTGGAACGCCTGGTCGATCTGCTGCACGTCGAAGGCGATGTTCTGCGCCTGGCTGAGAAGCTGCTGCGTGCGCTGGACCGACTGCTGGAGTTGCTGGAGAGACGAATACGGCAGGCTCGCAAGATTGCGAGCCTGATTGATGAGCATCGTCGCTTCGTTCTGAAGCGAAGTGATCTGGTTGTTGATCTGCTCCAGCGTCCGCGCCGCCGTCAGCACGTTCTGGACGTAGTTCGTCGGATCGTAAACGATCCACTGTGCGGCGGCAGGGGGCGCCAGAACCGGCGACAGGACGAGTGGAAACGAGAGGATGGAAGCGGCGAAAAGCGCACGAGAACGACGGATCATCATGATGGTGTCTCCAGGTTGGTGAGGTTGGGGATCAGGTCGGCGGCCCATTCGACGCCGCGAAGGCGCAGCCAGGCGTCGAGGAAGCCGTCGCTTCCATGTTCGGCGTGGATGCGGGCGATCAGGGTCTGGTCGGATTTGGCCGAGGCCGCCGTCAGCGCCAGCCCGACTTCGGAGAGGCCCAGCTCGAACAGCCGGTTGCCGCGCCGCGACTGGCAGTAGTAGTCACGCTTCGGCGTGGCCCTCGCCAGAATCTCGATCTGGCGGTCGTTGAGCCCGAAGCGGCGATAGATCGCCGTGATCTGCGGTTCGATCGCCCGCTCGTTCGGCAGCAGCAGCCGGGTCTGGCAGCTCTCGATGATCGCCGGCGCAATCGCCGAGCCGTCGATGTCGGAGAGCGATTGCGTGGCGAAGACGACGGAAGCGTTCTTCTTCCTCAGCGTCTTCAGCCACTCGCGGAGCTGGCCGGCAAAGCCCTCGTCATCGAGGGCGAGCCAGCCTTCGTCGACGATGAGCAGCGTCGGTCTGCCGTCGAGCCGGTCCTCGATGCGGTGGAAGAGATAGGCGAGGACGGCAGGCGCAGCGCCCGTGCCGATCAGCCCTTCGGTCTCGAACGCCTGCACGGAAGCGCTGCCGAGATGTTCCGACTCTGCGTCGAGCAGCCTGCCGTAGGCGCCGCCGACGCAATAGGGCCTGAGCGCCTGCTTCAAATCGTTCGATTGCAGCAGGACGGCGAGCCCCGTGATCGTCCGCTCACCGACGGGCGCGCTGGCAAGCGAGGTCAGCGCCGACCAGAGATGCTCCTTGACTTGCGGATCGATGGCGATGCCCTCGCGCATCAGGATCGCGACGATCCAGTCGGCCGCCCAGGCGCGCTCCGGCACGTCATGGATGCGCGCGAGCGGCTGCAGCGAGACGGACGTCTCCGCACCTTCGGTCAGCCCGCCGCCGAGGTCGTGCCAGTCACCGCCCATGCCAAGCGCCGCGGCACGGATCGAACCGCCGAAATCGAACGCGAAGACCTGGGCTTGCGCGTAGCGCCGGAACTGGAGCGCCATCAGCGCCAGCAGCACCGACTTGCCGGCGCCGGTCGGGCCGACGACGAGGGTATGGCCGACATCGCCGACGTGAAGGGAAAACCGGAACGGGGTCGAGCCCTCGGTCTTGCCGAAGAGCAAGGGGGGAGCAGCGAAGTGCTCGTCCCGTTCCGGCCCCGCCCATACCGCCGACAGCGGGATCATGTGGGCGAGGTTGAGCGTCGAGACCGGGGGTGTGCGGACATTGGCGTAGACGTGTCCGGGCAGCGAGCCGAGCCAGGCATCGACGGCGTTGATCGTCTCCGGCATCGCCGTGAAGTCGCGGCCCTGGATGACCTTCTCGACGAGCCGCAGCTTTTCGGCGGCGATCCGGGGATCGTCGTCCCAGACGGTGACGGTCGCCGTCACATAGGCTTGCCCCGCGAAATCCTGCCCGAGCTCCTGGAGTGCCAAATCGGCGTCGGCGGCCTTGTTGGCTGCGTCGGTGTCGACCAGGGCCGAGGCCTCGTTGGTCATCACCTCCTTGAGGATGGCGGCGATCGACTTGCGCTTGGCGAACCACTGCCGCCGGATTCTGGTGAGCAGCCTTGTGGCGTCGGTCTTGTCGAGCAGGACGGCGCGCGTCGACCAGCGATAGGAAAAGGCGAGCCGGTTGAGTTCGTCCAGGATGCCGGGCGTGGTTGCCGTCGGGAAGCCGACGATCGTCAGCACCTGCAGATGCGCGTTGCCGAGGCGCGGCTTGAGGCCGCCGGTGAGCGGCTGATCCGCCAGCAGCGCGTCGAGATACATCGGAATTTCGGGGACGCGCACGCGATGGCGCCGGCAAGAGACGCAGTCATGCAGGTAGGTCAGCGTTTCGGCGTCATCGAGCCAGCCGCACTCCGGCATGAAGCCCTCGATGAGCTGAAGGATGCGGTCGGTGCGATCGACGAAGCCGCGCAGGACCTCGTGAGGGTCGACGCCGGTCTGTTCGCGGCCCTCGTAGAGCCAGGTCTCGGCGCGCGCAGCTTCCTCGGCCGGCGGCAGGTAGACGAAGGTCAGGAAGTAGCTCGACTCGAAATGCGCGCCGTCCTCCTCGAAATCCGCCTTGCGCTCGGCGTCGACCAATGCCGATGCGGGATCGGGAAAGCGGCTTGCCGGGTAAGCGCCAACGGGATGACGCTCAGCCTCGACGAAGATCGCCCAGCCCGAGCCCAGGCGGCGAAAGGCGTTGTTGAGCCGCCCGGCGACGGCGACCAGCTCGGCGGGGACGGCGCTGTCGAGATCGGGGCCGCGAAAACGTGCCGTGCGCTGGAAGCTGCCGTCCTTATTGAGGATCACACCTTCGCCCACGAGCGCGGCCCAAGGCAGAAAGTCCGCGAGACGGGCAGCGGTGCGGCGATATTCGGCGAGGTTCATCATGGGCCGGTCTCACACGTTCAGATGGCTGGGGATGCGCAGATGCCGGCGCACTACGTCGACGAACATCGGATCGCGTTTGGCCGCCCACACTGCCGCGAAATGGCCGATGGCCCAGAGGCCGATCCCGACCAGCCACAGACGCAGGCCGAGGCCGAGGGCGGCGGCGAGCGTGCCGTTGAGAATGGCGATCGAGCGCGGAGCGCCGCCAAGCAGGATGTGCTCGGTCAACGCCCGGTGGACCGGAACGGAGAATCCAGGAACCTCTTCCATCAGACGAGCGCCCCGCCGCCGAAGGAGAAGAAGGACAGGAAGAAGGAACTGGCCGCAAAGGCGATCGACAGACCGAAAACGATCTGGATCAGCCTGCGGAACCCGCCCGAGGTGTCGCCGAAGGCGAGCGTGAGGCCGGTGACGATGATGATGATCACCGCGAGGATCTTGGCGACGGGGCCTTCGATCGATTGGAGGATCGACTGGAGCGGCGCCTCCCACGGCATCGACGAACCGGAGGCGTGGGCGGCCGGCGCCAGCATCATGCTGACAAACAAGACGGAAGTGGCCGTCGCCATGTGACGGCGGATGCGCAGGGCGTGACGGATCATGCAGGGTCTCCTGTGGCTGGGACTGTGGGGGTGACGCGGTAGTCGCCTTGCGCGCCGAGCCCATCGACGCGGGCGAGTTCAGCGAGGCGGCGGGACGAGCCGCGGCCGGCGAGGACGGCCACGAGATTGATCGTCTCGGCAATCAGCGCTCTGGGCACGGTGACGACGGCTTCCTGGATGAGCTGCTCGAGCCGGCGCAGCGCACCGATGGCGCTGCCGGCATGAATGGTGCCGATCCCGCCCGGATGGCCGGTGCCCCAGGCTTTGAGGAGATCGAGCGCCTCGCTCCCGCGCACCTCGCCGATCGGGATGCGGTCGGGTCGCAGGCGCAGCGACGAACGCACGAGATCGGACAGCGAGGCGACGCCATCCTTGGTGCGCAGCGCCACGAGGTTCGGCGCGGCGCATTGCAGTTCGCGGGTATCCTCGATCAGCACCACGCGGTCGGACGTCTTCGACACCTCCGCCAGCAATGCGTTCGTCAGTGTCGTCTTGCCGGTCGAGGTGCCGCCGGCGACCAGGATGTTCCGGCGCTCGGCGACGGCCCTGCGCAAGATCGCGGCCTGATCGGCGGCCATGATGCCGGCGGCAACATAGTCGTCGAGCGTGAACACGGCGACGGCGGGCTTGCGGATGGCGAAGGCCGGTGCGGCGACCACAGGAGGGAGAAGCCCCTCGAACCGTTCCCCCGTCTCGGGCAGCTCGGCCGAAACGCGCGGGGCGCCTTGATGGACCTCGGCGCCGACATGGTGGGCGACGAGCCGGACGATGCGCTCGCCATCGGCCGGTGACAGCCGCTCGCCCGTATCGGCCAGCCCATCGGAAAGACGGTCGATCCAGAGCCGCCCGTCGGGGTTGAGCATCACCTCGACGATCGACGGGTCTTCCAGGAATCCGGCAATGGCGGGGCCGAGGGCGGTGCGCAGCATGCGCGCACCCCGCAACATCGCCTCGGATTGGTGTTGAGAAGCCGCCACGTCGTCCCCGTCCTTTCTCGGGCGCACACAACGCGCGGCCCTGGATCGGGGATGAGTAGAAGAGGCAGAAGTTGGACCGCCGCAACAAGGCTGTGGGCGTAGTAGCGGTGTGGCGTAGAAAGACAGGGAAACGGCGGAACGCCCAAAGACTTGAGATCGGGGGAATGACGACTATCCGCCGTCTTCCGTGCCCGGCAGGTCCTCCGAAATCTCTTGCCGGAGCTTCGGCCCCTTGGCGAGTCGACGGCCGAGTGCGACGATGAAGGCGTCGTAGCGTTCCCCAGCCTTGGCTCGGGCTGCCGCCTGCGCGGGCTCCGGCAGTGGCGGGTTGGTGGTCAGCCAGAAGCGGACGAAGACGGCGAGCGTCTCGACCGAGATACCGAGGTCGCGTTCCATCCGGGTCATGCGCCGGTCGAGCTGGTCGAGGCGTTTGGTGGTCGCGGCCTCTTGCCGCTCGGCGGCGTCCGGCGACAGGAAGGAGGCGATGGCGGCCTCGGCGATCAGCGAACGGGACTGATCCCGCCGCGCGGCATAATCCATGATCGCCTTCATCACGTCCGGATCGAGATAGACGGACAGGCGCTGTTTCTTCGGTGGCTTCCTCATCGGCGGTCTCACATCTCGATGCCGTCGCCGGGATCGAGCGAGGCCTGACGGGCGACCTGGCGCATGCGCTGGTTCATCCGGCTGACACGCGCGGTATCGTCCTCCATGGCGTCGTCCGGATCGGGAGCGAATTCGTTGTCGATCGGCTCTTTCTTCTCGATCGTCTTCGACTTGCTCAATTCGGGCTGATGCCGGCGTTCCGATCCGGTCGGATCGTCATCGTCCTGGCTGTCGCGCGGCTGTGGCTCCTCGATTGCAGGAGGCGGCGGTAGCGGCAGCGCGCTCCAGTCGTCGGCCTTGGCCACCTTGGCCTTCTCCATTATCGGCGGCGGCAGGATGCGTTCCTGGAATCGGGCATCCTCGTAGTAGCGAGCTTTCTTCGCCCGGATCGGCGGCGTGCCCGCCACCATGACGATTTCGTCGGCGGGCGGGAGCTGCATCACTTCGCCCGGCGTCAGCAGCGGTCGCGCCGTCTCCGAGCGCGAGACCATGAGGTGACCGAGCCAGGGCGACAAACGGTGACCGGCATAGTTCTTCATCGCCCGCATTTCCGTCGCGGTGCCGAGGGCATCGGACACGCGCTTCGCCGTGCGCTCGTCATTGGTGGCGAAGCTGACGCGGACATGGCAGTTGTCGAGGATCGAGTTGTTCGGGCCGTAGGCCTTCTCGATCTGGTTCAGCGACTGCGCGATCAGGAAGCTTTTGAGGCCATAGCCCGCCATGAAGGCGAGCGCGCTCTCGAAGAAGTCGAGGCGGCCGAGCGCCGGGAACTCGTCGAGCATCAGCAGCAATCGATGGCGTCCGGCCTTTGCCTGCAAATCCTCGGTCAGCCGGCGTCCGATCTGATTGAGAATCAGCCGGATCAGCGGCTTGGTGCGATTGATGTCGGAGGGCGGCACGACAAGATAGAGCGTCGTCGGCCGTGCGCCGCCGACGATGTCGGTAATGCGCCAATCGCATCGGCGCGTCACCGCCGCCACCACGGGATCGCGGTAGAGACCGAGAAACGACATGGCGGTGGAGAGCACGCCAGAACGCTCGTTGTCGGACTTGTTGAGCAGTTCGCGCGCGGCCGAAGCGATCACCGGATGCGGACCGGCTTTGCCGAGATGCGCGGTCTTCATCATGGCCGCGAGCGTCGACTCGATCGGCCGCTTCGGGTCGGACAGAAAGGCGGCGACGCCTGCGAGCGTCTTGTCCGGCTCGGCATAGAGGACATGAAGGATGGCGCCGACGAGAAGCGCGTGACTGGTTTTCTCCCAATGGTTCCGCTTTTCCAGCGAGCCCTCGGGGTCGACGAGGATGTCGGCGATATTCTGAACGTCGCGGACCTCCCACTCGCCGCGCCGAACCTCGAGCAGCGGGTTGTAGGCGTCCGACCTCGCGTTGGTCGGGTCGAAGAGCAACACCCGGCCGTGTTGACTGCGAAAGCCAGCCGTCAATGTCCAATTCTCGCCCTTGATGTCGTGGACGATGGCGGAGCCCGGCCAGGCCAATAGCGACGGCACGACGAGACCGACGCCCTTGCCGGAGCGGGTCGGCGCGAAGCAAAGTACATGCTCGGGTCCGTCATGGCGGAGATAGGCGCGGTCGAATTTACCGAGCACGACGCCGTCGGGTCCAAGGAGCCCGGCTGCTTTCACTTCATCGCGCCGCGCCCATCTTGCTGAGCCGTAGGTCTCGACATTCTTGGCCTCGCGCGCACGCCAGACCGACATGCCGATCGCGACGGCGATCGAGATGAAACCGCCGGACGCGGCGATGAAGGCGCCCTCGACGAAAATCTCCGGCGCATAGGCGTCGTAGAAATACCACCACCAGAAGAAAGCGGGCGGATAGTAGACTGGCCAGCCGAACAGCTCGAACCAGGGCCGACCGAGTTGTGGCTGGAAGCCGAGCTGCCATGCCGTCCACTGCGTCGCCGCCCAAGTCGTGGTGAGCACGATGAGGAAGACGGTGAGGATCTGGCCCCAGAGGATTTTGGTCGCGGACACGGTCAGCCTTCAAAGCGGAGTTTCATCCGCAAAGAAAGTGAGCGAGACTCAGACTTCAATGGTTACGACGCCTTGATAGTGTTCAAGCGTGCGATGGCGTAGAATTACTGATCTGACGCATCTGGGTAGCTAGGGATGGGCTAAATATGTCATATGCGAGTATTGTCATATCGATATTTTCGTTATGCATTGCTGTCGCATCAGCGTGGCTGACGCTCTTTCGGCGTGGGCGCCTCGCCATGACAAGGCCGAACGTCGTATTTTTCGGCTTTGATACCGCGCCAAAGACGACCGCCAAGATTTTCCTTCGCACCCTCCTCTACAGCACGGCGGTTCGTGGCCAGGTGATAGAGGGAATGTTCGCCAAGCTACATCATGCAGGAAGCGAACAGATCTTCAGCTTCTGGGGGTATGGCGAAACCAACCAACTTGTCCCCGGCAGTGGACTATATGTCGGGCAGACGGGTATCGCTGTGAACCATCACTTCGTCCTCTCCGTGCATCAGCCCGCCTACGAATTTGCGAAGGGTGATTACGAGATCGAAGTGTTCGTCCGACTGGTGGGACGGAAGACGCCTATCCGGCTGAGCGGGTTCAAACTGACGCTTTCGGCGGAACATGCCGGCATCCTGGCCCGGCATGGCGGAGTCTTGTTTGAATTGAACCCAGACGGTCGCGGCTATGTCGGGCACGCTCGTGATAAGGACGACGAGCTGCCACCGACTGACGTGATTCCGTTCTCCCGGCAATCAGAGTCCTAAGCCTCGCTTGCGGCCGAAGCCCCAGTCTATACCGCCATCGCCGCGGGCGACGCCGGAGACGTGGCGGCCGAGTTGTTTTTCCAGCGACGGGGACCAGGGCACCAACTGGAACCCGAGGCCGTCGTCGATCATGGCGAAGCGGCCAGAGGCGAGCGCGAAGCGCTGCCGGTAGGTGCCGGCGACATATTCGCCGGTCGCGGATCGGCTGAACGGCCGGCCGGTCTCGACAGCGAGCTTCTCGCCAAGCGCGTCCACTTCACGGCGGCGCAGCGTATCGATCAGGTTACGCGCGAAGATCACGCTGCGGCTGCCCTGGCGCTCGGCGAGGCCTTGTTCGATCAGATGCTCCGCGCGGGCGTTCATCGCTTCGCGGACCTCGGCGCCAAACCCACCGCCGCCAAGCGCGACGGGCTCACGCGCAATGGCCTGCCGGTCGAGCCAGGTCGCGCCGGTTGCCGTGATTTGCCGGTCGAGCGATAGGTCGGAGCGGACGGCCAGCGCTACGCGCCGGCGCCCCTGTGCGTCATCGAACTTCCGCAACTCGACGATCGAGCCCGGCGCGCTGTCGGCGGCAGCGTCGAGGTCGGGCAGCTTGACATGGTGGGTCCGTCCATCGACGCCGTCGACCACGGCATAGGCGGTGCCCTTCAATTCATCATCGAGGCCGCGATCGACCAACCGGCCGATCACCGGATCGTCGAGGCTCTCGCCGGCGAGCACATAGGCCGCCGCGCTGCGCTCGATGCCGCGTTCCATCAGGCCGCGGTGAATGCGCTTGATGATGTCGCCGCGCTCGCCGAGTTCGCGCAGCGCCGCCTCCGCGTTCTCGGCCATGACCCATTGGCCCGGGCCGATCTGGTCGGCGAGGCCGAGGGATTCCAGTTTGCGCAGGCGGCCGACCTTCAGCGCATGGAATTCGTCGGGTTGGTGGTCGGGATGCGGCGCCAGATCGACGACGCCGGTGCGATAGCCGTCGCGGGTGAGCTGGCGATCAAGCTGTGTCCAGCGCTCGGTATCGATCTGACGTTCGAGCGTGCGGCGGATTTCGTGATCGGTGCGCGGTCCCAGTTCCTGTGTGATCAGATCCTGGGCGCGGGCGCGCATCCCCTCCTTGATGTAGTCGCGGGAGATGACAAGGTCCTGGCCGTCGTCAGCGCGGCCCCGCACGATGACATGCACATGGGGATGCTCGGTGTTCCAGTGATCGACGCCGACCCAGTCGAGCCTCGTGCCGAGATCCTTCTCCATTTGGCCCATCAGCTCACGGGTGAAGGTCTTGAGATCGGACATCTCCACCGCGTCCTCGGGCGAGACGATGAAGCGGAAGTGATGGCGATCGTCCTGGCAGCGCTCGGCGAAGGCCTTGGGATCGGCGTCGTCGGTCTCGGGACCGAACAGCCGGGCCTTCTCCCCGTCCCGGGTGACGCCCTCGCGGCGGAGGTAGCCGAGATGCGCGGCGAGCGGTGCGGACCGTGCCGTGTGGCGCACGACGCGGGTCTTGATGACGGCGCCGCGCGAGCGGCCGGTCAGCAGACGGTTCGCCTGCACGCTGGCGCGCACGCCGCGCCCGAAGCGCGAGCGGTTGCCGGGCGTGATCTTGCCCGAACGCGAGACGCGGCCGCCGGCCTTCTGAGCGGCGGCGAGCGCCTGGGCGATGAAGGGCCTTGCCCGCTGGGAGCCGGAGGAGCGGATGCGGCCAGGGCGGATGCGGAAATCGTCCTCGCCGCTCATGGCCATACCTCCACACCTCGCATCAATGCATGGAAATTCCTGTGAAAACGCCGAATGCGCGAGGTTCGCCGATCGGGCACACCTCGCGAATTCGCCACGCAAGTCCCTGAAAAACCACGACCGGACCAAGCCGCACCTCGCGGCCTTTTATCCCGCCATCCTCCGGTCGTGTTGCCTGCCTCCCACCCGCGCACCCTCCATGATGCGCCGCGCCACGCCAGACTGCGATTGCCGAAGAACGCCATCATCACGGGCCTCCCGCGCTCGATCGCGCGACGAACAGGCCGCTCGATTGCGGCGCGATGGCCGAAACATCGCGCGGGCCGGGCGCAGCCGATGCGTCCTCGGAACGACCGTCGAACGGCACAGGATCGGCAGCCGATGCGGCATCCGCGCGGGCGACGAAGAGCGGCGCACGGGTCCATGACACCGGCTCGGCGCTGGCAACCGTGATGGGGCCGGCAATGTCTCCGCCGCCGACAAGAGGCGCGAGCGCGGCGACATAGGCGCGGGTTTCGGTCGGCAAGGAACGCTTTCCCGACAGATATTCCTCGTAGCGGCCGGGACCGGCATTGTAGGCCGCGAGGAACCCGGGCGAGCCGTAGCGGTCGTGCATTTCGCGTAAGTAAGCCGCGCCCGCGAGGATGTTGTCGCGCGGGTCGTAAGGATCGCTGCCGAGCCGATGACGGAGGCGCAGTTCCGCCCAGGTATCGGGCATGATCTGCATCAGGCCCATGGCGCCGGCCGACGAGATCGCGCGCAGATCGCCCGCGCTCTCCGCGCGCATCACGGCGCGTATCCATGCGGCCGGAATGCCGAAGCGCTGCGAGGCTTCGGCGATATGGGCGGCGTATGGATTGCCAGCGGCCGGTCGTTCCACCGGCGCGCCCTGCGCCCGCGTGGCGACCGGCGGCGCGACGATGCAGCAGAGGCCGGAAAGGAGAAGGAGGGTGATGCGCCGGGCGGCGCGGCGCCGCCCGGCGACATCGTGATAGCGGGAGAACGGCATGGCGTCACTCCCGTTCGCCGCGCTTTGGCGGCCGGTTCCAGTGCAGCGACCAAGCCGACTTATCGTCGCCGGATTGGAACAGGTTGGCGCGGATCGGCTGCATGAAGGCGGGATCGTCAATGAGCAGCGAGACATAGTCGCCCGCCTTCTCGCCGATGCGTTTCCAGGCGGCGCCGACCTCCGGTCCATCGTCATCGCCGAGATGAATGCGATAGTCGGGCGCGTTCTCGGCGTCGGAATGCTCGGCGGGAACGAGCACCAATTCGGTGTCAAGCGTGAGCGTATGGATGCGACCGGAATAGCCGGATTTGGTGCGGGTGAATCGACCGATCTGTGTCATGGGAAAGCTCCTCTGCAGGCGGTTGGTGAGAAAGTCGGCTGTGGTCGGCGCGCTGATTCAGCGTGCCAATCATCGGGTTTGGGCACGCCACTCGTAGCGGCCGGAGCCGTCTTCATCGGTCCAAAGCGGGACCGCGCGACCGATGATCGACCTGGCGGGTAGCGGGCCGAAATAGCGGCCGTCGAGGCTGTCGCGGATCTCCCAGTTCATGAGGAAGACCTCGCCGTCGGCGACGCGCCGGCAGCCCTGCCAGACGGGCAGTTCGCGGCCGAGACGGTCACGCTCCAGCGCTTCGCCCATCTCGATGCCGTCGACAGTGATGGCGAATCGCAAGCGGCAGACCTGTTGCCCCGGCAGACCGACGATACGTTTCATCAGCGGAAGCCCACGCGGCAGATAGCCGCGCTCGGCGAGGAACCGCGCCAGCGGCTCGGGCGCATCGACGGCGACCAGGTCCGTCACCTCGAGCCGGTCAGCCGGTTCGATCGAATAAAGCCCGATCGGTGCGCTCGCAGAGGCGTTCCAGATCAGCTTCTTCGGCATTTCGATGAGCGCCGAAGCGGCGACACCCATGGTCATGAGACAGGTGAGCATCACATAGCCGAAGCGAGTCATGGCGCGGTCCTCCGGCGCAGGAGGAAGGCCCGATGGTGTTTGGCGGTGTAGGCGCGCGGCTCATGGTCGGCGGCCAGACGGTTGTGGACGTGCCGCCAGTGATCGGGCGAAACCTCGGCTGGATCGATGCCGAGCGCCTCGATGGCGTCGATGATCTGAAGCACGCGCTCGACTCTGGGCCAGCCCTCGATCTTCAGGAGGATGTCGCCGCCGGGCCGCACGAAAGGCAGCGTCTGACAGGGCTCGCCGCGGTCGATGGCGCGCACGATGTCGATGCGCGAGATGATGGTGCCGTAGTCGTTGGATGCCCAGCGGACGAAGGCAAAGAGGCTGTTGGGCGCGAAGCCGACGACACGGCGACGGCGGTCGAGGATCTGCTCGTAGACCTCACGGCCGAAGCGGATCCAGTGCTCGATCTTCTTCTCATGCCAGATCAGCTCAATGAGCGTGGTGAATGGTACGGGGCCGGCCGACGAGTGGCCGCCGCGCATGCGGGGGTCCGCGTTGCCGGTCATTTAAGTGTCTCCTTCGGTTGGGGGGAATTCGCGGGCGAGCAGATCGCGCAGCATGTCGGCGACGGTCTGTCCGCGCTGGAACGCCGCGATCTTGATGCGGCCGCGCAGGTAGGGCGTGACGTCGATCGTCAGCCGGGCGGTGAATCCGGCGGCATCCGCGCCGCGCGCTGGCGGTGCATCCGATGCCTTGATCCAGCGCTCGGGATCGGCGGGGCGCGATGCGAAGCCGCGCTTCGGAGTGTGCCCGCTCATGGCGCGAGCCTCCCCACCTCGATGCAGAGCGCCGCGATCTCACGCGCGGCCGGACTGTCCTCATCGATCTCGAAGACGAGCCGCCCGGATTGCGCCGTATCGGCGAAGCCGACGCGCTGACCAATCGTGGCTGCGAGCACCGGCGGATCGTGATCGGCAAGCGTCTCGGCCGTCTCGCGGGCGATGATGGTGCGCGCGCCGCAGCGGTTCAGCACGAAGCGGGCGGCAAGCTGCGGGCGATAGATGCGCGCTTCCTGAAGCAGCGACAGCATCTCGGCCGAAGCCCAGCCGTCGAAGGGCGACGGCTGCACCGGGATCAGCACCAGATCGGCGGCGAGCAGCGCCGAGCGCATCAACGAGGCGACGCGGGGCGGTCCGTCGATGACGATGTGATCTGCATCGCGCGCCAGCTCGGGCGCTTCCCGGTGCAGGGTGTCGCGGGCCAGGCCGACGACGCCGAACAGACGTGGCAGCCCCTCACGCGCGCGCTGCTGCGACCAGTCCAGGGCGGAGCCCTGTGGATCGGCGTCGATCAGGGTGACGCGCTTGCCCTGCCGAGCCCATTGCCCGGCGAGATGCAGCGCCAGCGTCGTCTTGCCGACGCCGCCCTTCTGATTGAGGAGCGCGATGATCATCGTGCCCCTCCCGGCTTGCGCCCAAGGGGCAGTCGCGATGGGTGAGCGGCGTCACTGCCGGATGGCCGCGCCCCGGATGTCTTTCGGAGGAGCCCGTTGATGGCGGCAGCGACGGTGTTTTCCACATCGCTGCGCGCAACATAAGAGTTAGATTCTCTGTTAGATTCTAAGTTAAGGCCCGGAATCGTCGTTTCCGGCCAGAGACTTAACTGCGATCTCTGCGTGCGAAGTCCCGATAGTCCTGCGTGCGAAATCCCGATAGTGTTTGCGTGCGAAGTCCCGAGTGCTTCCACAGCGCTATCCACAGGCCCTGTGGATAACTTCATTGGCACGATGCGCAGCAGTTCGCGCCGGCGTTCGCGCTCGATCTGGAGGTGGTAGCCGGGCAGCGGCTGGCGCAGGGCGATGCGCCGGAGCTGGAGCGCGAAGTCTGAGACGCGCACGAGGCTGCCGGACTTTTCGTGGAGATGGGCAATCTCGAAGATCCAGCCCCGCGGCTGGCGGCCGGCGTGCTTGCGCGCGACGCGGTAGAGCCAGCGCTCGATCCCGCCCGTCAGCCGGAAATAGGCCGGGTCGATGGTGAGAACCAAGGAGCGGTCGGTGACGCCGCGATAGAACCAGTCGGGCAGCACGAATTCCATGCCCTCGACGCGGCCGTCGCGCGTTACGCATTCCTCCCATTCGTTGATCCAGGAGAATTGGTGCCGCCGCCAATGCTCGCCCTGGCGGATGGTGGTGCGGATGACAGTCGATTGCAGGCGAGTGAGCGCGCCCTTCAAGAGCTTGTAGTCGCGCGCGCCGGTTTCGCGGCCGATCGATGTCAGGAGCTGATAGGGGGTGAAGCGCAGGAAGCGCGAGGTCTTGAAGCCAAGATTTTCGGCCTCGACGATCTGCGAGGCGGCCCAGATCAGCACGTCGGCATCCCAGATGGTCGCCATGCCGTGCTCGGGCACGGCGAAGACCTCGACGCGGACGCCGCCGGCCTCATAGAGGATCGGCGCGACGCGCTTGGCCTTGGCGAGCGAGAAGAACGGCCGCTCCATGAGGTCGCGCTGGTCGCGCGGGCTGGCATCGCCGGTCGCAACGATGAAGGGATCGAGCGTGGCCCGCTCGGTCGAGGTGATGAGACGACGCCGCTTCATAATCGGACGTCTCAGCGACGGTTGCGGCCGGCGTGGGCCGCCGGCATCGGTTCATGGCGCTTGGCGGGCAGCACAGACCCGCGCGGATCGGAGGTCGAGGTGACGGCGCCCCGATCGGCCCAGGCCTGCAAATCGTCGATTGCATAGACGACGCGGCCGCCGAGCTTGCGATAGGCGGGGCCGGTCCCATAGGTACGGTGCTTCTCCAGCGTCCGGCCGGAGAGACCGAGGAAACGCGCGGCTTCGGGGGTTCTGAGAAAGCGCGGCGGCAAGCCGGCGAGATTGGGCGACATGATCGGGCCTCCGTGGGTTGGTTGAGGCCGCTGGCAATGAGCGGCGGACGCAGGCCACGGTGGCGAAGGAGAGCCGCGAGGGGGGAGTGCGAAGAAGGGCGTGCTAAATTCGCACCCCCTGCCGACATCGGGTCAGGATCGGCGGCGATGGCGCAGCAGCACGCGATAGCCCCCGGCGATCATGGCGAGGGCGTCCTTGACAAGATCCATGGTTGCGTCGCGCAGCGCCGAGGACTTCCAGGGATCGGACGCAACGCGGGGCACGCCGTAAATGACGCCAGCGATCTCGCGATAGCTCGCCCCGTTCATGCGCCCGTCAACCGCTTGCAGCATGTGGCGGGCACGCCGGCGCTGCTGGCCGGTCAGGCGGGTGTCCGCAGGCACGGCGCGACCGAGCAGGGATTTGAGCAGACGCTCGACGGCTTCGAGCCGGTCGAGGCCGTCGAGATCGAGCGGGATCAGCGCGGCAAGGGGTTCGCCGCCGGCAACGCCTGCCAGCCGCAGGAGATGGAGAATCTGCCCATCTCCGGGATCGTGCAGGAAATGGACGCCCTGTTCGTCGGAGCGGGCGGCGGTTTCCTGAACGACGGTGAGGAGATTGCTATCGGCGGGAAGTATGGAAGGCGCGGCCGTCAGCAGCACGGTGCTGGTGTCGTCCTCGGGGCACCAGAAGACGGGAGTTTCGGTCGCGTTGAAAGAAGGGCGGATAAGGAAATTGCAACCCCCAGCATCTCCGGACCCGGTTCGTCAGTTCCTTGAGATCGCACGCCGGCCGTCTGGTCTCGGCATATTCGCGCTGATAGTCGCCATTGCGCCGCAGCCATTCCCAGCCGAGGTCGGGCGATGCGAGATCGTCGAGATAGTCGTAGGTCGATGTCGACCGCCACCGGGATATGTCAGGGGTCATGGCGTCCTCTGCGCGTTGTTTACCGGGAGGCGCACGATTCCCGGTTGCAGAGGGCTACGGAAGTCCCGAAGGCGGCAACGGGCGATGCGGGCGAGGCATCGCGATTTCGGTCAGTGAGGACGGCCCTCGCGGACGAGCAAGCGGTAGCCGTGCTCGGTCATCCAGCGGGCACGGGCGAGATGGGCGTCGTGGATATGGCGCGCGCGGTCCGGCTCGCGCTCGGGATCGAGGCCGAACAGGATCGTGACGGCCTCGCGCCAGTCGGCGCCGTCGGTCGCCGCGTCGAGCAGGCGCATATAGAGCTTCATGTGCTCACGGTCATAAGCCGTGAGCGCCGCGCACTGCGGCGGTTCATCGAGAAATTGTACCTGCGTCACCTTAGCCCCCAGAGCCTCAACATAACCGCCCGCGTCCCATTTGTTAACCGGGCATTCGACGGGCAGTGGGAGAGGACGTTGGCGCATCGCGTGATGCGTGGCAGGCATCGCCGAGGCGCCTCGCGGGCGATGTCAGGGCGATTTGCGGCTGTCGATTTTCGCACGAACGAACATCACTCCTTCCCCCTGATCGGAGGTCAGGAAGACGATGCCGTTGGCCTCGAGCGTGCGGCGCACCTGATCGCATGTCGTCTCGTACACCTTGAGTCCGCTCACGGACTCAAGGCGCTTCAACGCGGTCAGGGATACCAGGGCCTTTTCAGCGAGCGTCTCCTGCGTCCAACCAAGCAACGCGCGTGCGGCCCGCGTCTGTCGGGCGGTGATCATGCATGATCACCTCCTACGGACACGAACGTGCGCGCCAGAACTACGACTATAATAGTCGTTCTTGAGGTGAAGCGCCAGCGGTAATGGGCTGTTTGGGCATTCGTTGGCGGGTTCCCAAGGTGACTGATTCGGTCGCTCTCGAACGGCGAAAGGCCCCGCCCGAACCAGCCGGGCGGGGCGTCGCGGCGCATCAGTCGCCGTTGCGGCGGCTGGGGCGGGACCAGATGAGGCTGTAGCCATCGCCGTCCTCGTCATCGAAGAGGTTGGCGAAGATCGGGGCGGTGAAGCTCGGATCGTCGAGCTTGAGGCCCAGATAGTCGCGGCCCTCGTTGGAGCGCTTGGACCAGGCAGCGCCGATCTCCGCTCTGCCAACGAAGACGCGGTGGCTGGGGGCGTTCTCGCCGGTGGCGCGGGCCTCGGGAACGATGCGGACGTTCCTGGCCTGGACGCCGAGGGTGACGATGTCGCCGGTGAATTCGTTGTTGCCGGTCTTCTTGAAGGTGCCGATGGTCGCCATGGTGGTTCTCCGTGATCTGAAGTTCCGAGCCCGCACCATTGCGGCCTCGATGGCGATCCACAGGCCGGAGGCGATCGACGCCGCACCCGTCAGGGCCGCAGCGTCAGCGGAGGATGGCGCCGAGCGACTTTGTTGTTCCGCGAGGAATGACGGCGTAGCCGGCAGGGGAAGAAAGTCGATCGGCGCCGTTGCGGCATAGGCGATCGAGGCGGAGCCGGCCTTCGGCCAGATCAGCCCATTGAAGAGGCCGTGTTGGAGCGGTCGACCCGACAAAAAGATCAAGGGAGAACGTGGCGACCCAATGCACCCGCCGGGATCCCGGCAACGGATCGCTGCCGGTGATGACGTCCCGCCTGTCCCGGCGATGACCGCGATGGGCTTACCTCGGCCATCGGCTCATGAGACGCCATCCGCGCGTGCGTTCATCGAGTGGCTGTGCAGGGGACCAGCTACCTGTCCAGCGCCGCTTCAACGTGCCTTACGCTGTTTCTGGCCTGACATTGCGATCTCTGCTCGAGGGCCAGTTTCGCCCATCTCCGGCATCAAGGATGGCAGCCATGCCGGCTTGCTGGCCGTGCGCCAACGGTTGTGTCGGTGTCAGCCTCGCGCCATGCCCTGTCCGGTCGGTTCGGGCGCGGCCATCGCCGCGACCCGCAGGAATGCAGCAATGCCGACCGCTATTGCGCCGACGACGGAAAAGGTGATCTGCCAAGTCTCCGACGGCATGGCGTGCTTCACGATGCCATGGGTCGCGTGATAGCCCGCGATCGCCGCAGGCGCGACGAAGGCAAGCGCAATGGCGATGCGCAGCCAGAGCGGCCGCGCGACAGCGAGGAGCAGTTGGCCGACGCCGAAAATCAGCCCGGCCGCGACCAGGCCGATCGCGATGCCGCCCGGCCAGCCTGCGCCGGTGTCATAGGCCCACATTCCGGCGGTGACGCCGGCGAAGGCTGGGAGCGCGTAGATAGCAAGCGTGAACAGCAGCCAGCAGAGAACGCCGATGGCCGCGATGCTGAAGATGATGCCAAGGAAGATCATGGTGGTGGTCTCCGTGAGAAAAGGTCTGACGGTCGCGCCCTCCACCACCACCACGGCGCAACGTGAAGCATAGCCGAAGATGAGCGGCCACGGGAGCGGAAATCGGCTAGGAAGTTCCGCTCGCCGGACCAGGCGCTCCCTTCGTCAGGGCTGGAAGGGATCGAATTCAAGGATGATGGCGGCGGTGTCGCCGTCGTATTCGTTGGCGGGAACGACCGAAAGGCTGCCGTCGCCGGCCCGGAAGATGATTATGGCGACCATGAGTGTGGTGGCGAGGCTGAAGGCGAAGGCGTGAGCGTCGTTGAGGGACATTGTTCCGGCTCCTGTCTGGAGGCGGGGGACCATCCCCCGCGCGACAGGCGCCCGATGTGTCCGGCCAAGGGCCGCAATCACCGCGGAGGCGTCGCCTCAAGGCCGCACGCTCGCGTAGCGGACCCTTCACGGGTTGATTGGCCTGCCCCATCGAGGTGGCCGGGGCGTAGAGTTAGAGTCCGGCGGTTAGGGCCGGCGGATGTGCCGACACGGCGCCAGGGTAAGGTGACCA
>NZ_JBRJGW010000025.1:0-63384 GCF_053628695.1 Amorphus sp. MBR-141 | reverse complement strand
TCGCGTCTCCGCCGCTTGCTCAACCCGCGCCCTATGGCGTAGCAGAAACGACCGAGGCTCTAATCGCAGCTGGATGACAGTTCAGTGGCAGGTCACCACCTCGACGGCCACAGCGCAGATCTCCGGGTAGCCCAGTCGCTTCATGGTCGGGATTGTGAGCGAACCGGTCGAGACCGTATTGGCGATGGCAGAGGCGACAACCGAGCCGAAAAGCGCGGAGGAAATGACGCTTGCCCGCCTACTGCCGATCGACATAGCCCGCAGCGATGTATTGAGGGGCACGACCTTGTCACTGGGGCAAATTAGAGCAATGCTGCCTTCTATTTTTTTAGTCGCTGCGTAGCCAAATGCCTAATCTGCTTTTGTGATTGAGTGCCTACTCCAATTTTGAGGAGTGCTCTTTTGTCAGCCCGCAAGCTCCGCATTTTCGGCTTCGATCCAAGCCTCGCGCGTTCTCTGTCGACGCGAACAATTCACGAGGTTCTCGCCGTCATTCCGGACGGGATGGAGACGGTGGACGTCGACGAGCCGTTCCTCGGGCCCGTTGGCGAGTATGTCTCGGTGATCGACATTGATCCGGCTAGCGGGCTCGTCTACCCGCCCATCGACCTCAACGATTCGACGCTTCTCGCCCAAGACGGCCTGTCGCCCGACGAGCGTGATCCGAAGTTCCACCAGCAGATGGTCTATGCCGTTGCGATGACGACGATCGCCAACTTCGAAGAGGCGCTCGGCCGAGTTGCGCTTTGGTCGCCTCGGATTGCTGAAGAATCGGAAAAGAGCCGGTACGAGTATGTCGGACAGCTCCGTATTTACCCGCACGCCCTTCGGGAGGCGAACGCCTACTACAGCCCCACGAAGAAGGCACTTTTGTTCGGCTATTTCCAGGCCGACAGCGACCATCCCAACGTAGTACCGGGAGCGACGATTTTCACCTGCCTTTCCCATGACGTCGTGGCACATGAAACGACCCACGCCCTGCTCGACGGGCTGCACCGCCGCTACGCCGAGGCTACAAACCCGGACGCCCTCGCCTTTCACGAGGCGTTTGCCGACATCGTCGCGCTTTTCCAGCACTTCTCTTATCCTGACGTGCTGCGCGATCAGGTCGCCCGAACGCGCGGCGATCTCGGCGCGGAGAGCCTTCTCGGCCAACTCGCGCAGGAATTTGGACAAGCGCTGGGCCGCGGCGCGGCGCTCAGAAGTGCTATCGGCGCCTTCGACGAGGACGGTAGATGGCAGCGCCTGCCGCCCGACCGCACTGCGCTCGCGCGCACGTTGTCTCCTCACAGCCGTGGCGCGATCCTCGTTGCGGCGGTCTTCGATGCCTTCCTCAACATCTACCAGAACCGGACCGCCGACCTCATCCGGATAGCTACCAACGGTTCTGGTATTCTCCCGCCGGGTGCGATCCATCCCGATCTCGTCGAGCGGCTTCAGCGCACCGCATCGGAGACTGCACAGACCATTCTCCAGATGTGTATCCGCGCGCTCGACTATCTCCCGCCGGTCGACATCACGTTCGGCGACTACCTGCGCGCTATCCTAACCGCTGACAACGACCTCTTTGCCGATGCGACGGTCGACCACCGGGTCGGCGTGCTTGAGGCGTTTCTGAAGTGGGGCATTTATCCCAAAGGAAGGCGCTCCTACTCCGTAGAGAGCCTGTTGTGGCCGAAGTTGAGCGAGGCGGCGCGCGATCAGGACGAGCTAGATTTCGTCGAGCTGACGGACGACTTCACCCTTCTCGACGGTACCTTCCAACAGGTTATCGACATCGTAAAGCGTCGACGGGGTCGTTTCAGGGGCGCTGCTTTCCTCCTCGACGAGCGGGCGAAGGCGATCGTCTCGACGATGGAAACGCGCGCGAGGGAACGGCCGGCTCGATACGAACAGATCAACGAGAAGCTGAAGCGCGCAGGCCGATCGACCACAGAGGAGCCGCGAGAATTCGGCATGTCGGTGGCGGACCTCCTGTCCCGCAAGCCTATGGAGCTCGGCCTCGCCGCCAATCGCCAACTCCAGTACGAGCTGCAGGACTTCTACGGTCTCCTTTTCTGGACGCTGCTGACGAGCCCGGCGCCAGATGTTGTCGTCGCCGACAACGAAGTGGCGGGAGAGGAGGCATATCGGCATGCCTCGCTCCTGAAGGCGATCGGACTCGTGATCTCTCCGGATGCGCCACCCACTGTCGCGCGGAGCCGGGCGCTCGGTGGTCCATCGATCTCGCTGCAATCTGTTCGCATGGCGAGCCGACGTGGCGTTCGCGGGCAGACCGAGCTTGAGTTCGTCGTCGAGATCCTCCAGCGCCGTAAGGGCTTTCTCGACCCTATCCGGCAGAACGAGGAAGACGCGAAACTACCAGAGAAGGTCGGCAAGGAAGACTTCTGGTTCCGCCGCGGCTGCACCCTCCTAATCGACGCCCGCACTTATCGCGTCCGCCGTGTGATCCAATCGCGCGGCAACATCGCGGACAACGAAGCCCTCGACCGAACCCGCACCTACATCGCCGGCGTGAGGGAGAGGCGCCAAAGCTCTTTCTTCGAGGGCGAGTTCGCGGATCTGTCGGCGGAGAAAGCCTTCGCCCATTTGCATCGATACGTCGAGGAGGCCTGAGAATGGCGCGAACCACAGCGCGCATGCCCCGCCGCCCCGACGTGCCACGTTTGGAAGCACCCGCAAGCGGCGTCACGGTCCGCATGTACCGCCAGGGTCACGGCGACTGCTTCCTCCTTGCTTTCCGCAAGGAGGACGGCTCGCCTGCTTATCTCCTAATCGACTGCGGCCTCAAGAGCGGCTCCGATTTCGGCCACGGCATCGACAAGATCATCGCACACATAGCTGCTGCGACCGGCGGCACGCTCGACGTCGTCGCAATCACCCACGAGCACGACGACCATGTCACCGGCTTCGACGCTTTGAAGCCGCGCAGCCGCCCAGTGAAGCGCGCATTCGACGAGATCGAGGTGAATGAGCTTTGGTTAGCTTGGACAGAGGAGGACGAGCCATTCGCAAACGCCCTCCGCGACCGCTTCAATGACACGCTGATCGGCCTCGTCGGCGCCGCCGGGCGGCTCGGCGCACTCGGGGCGGGCGACGAATGCGCGCTTGTTGAGCAGATCCTTGGCTTCGAGCTCGGTGGCGCGGACGGGGCCGGCCTCGTCGCGCTCCGCGAGAGGGCCGACACGTTGCGCGCCACCAACCCTAATCTCGGTGCACGCGAGGCGCTCCTTGGTGCGATCCAGGGCATCACCAACAAAAAGGCGATCAAGTACATGCGCGACAAGGCGGGAGGAAACATTTGTTTTCTCCACCCTGGCCGTGCCCCGATGATGATCGCCGGAATCCCAGACGTGCGGATCTACTCCTTGGGCCCGCCCCGCGACGAGGAGCTCCTCCTCTCGCTGGATCCGCGCAAGTCGGAAAGCTTCGAGCTCGGGCTCGACGGATCGACCCGCGCCTTCTTCGCGGCGCTCGACCCCGTCGCCTCCGGCAATCCTTTCTCGCGCCGTTTCAGGCAGTTCTACGAAACCCTTGAGGCGCCTCCACCCTCAAAGAAGGAGCACGACTACACCGAGGCAGATACCACCGCCGCTTTTATGGCTCGGCACTACGGCCTCAACGGCGAGGCTGACCCGGACAAGGATTGGCGGCGAGTAGACAGCGACTGGCTCGGTGGCGCCTCCAGTCTGGCGCTCCGACTTAATGACGAGGTGAACAACACGAGCCTGGTCCTCGCCATCGAGCTCGTGCGGTCCGGCAAGGTGCTCCTCTTCACGGGCGACGCGCAGCGCGGCAGCTGGCTCTCCTGGGCCGATCTCGAGTTCCCCGTCGGCGACCGCACTGTGACAGCGCGCGACCTCCTAGCCCGCACCGTCCTATACAAGGTCGGCCATCACGGCAGCCACAACGCGACCCTCAAGGGGGCGCCGGACGACCCGTGGCCGAATCTCTCCTGGATGGGCCGCGGTACCGCGGCGGCTGACTTCTCGGCCTTTATCCCAGCGCATGAGGCATGGGCGACAGCAAAACGCCCCTATCCCTGGAAGCACCCGCTCGCGAGCATCCGCGCCGCGCTGGAGGATAAGGCCCGCGGCCGCGTCCTCCAAACCGACAGAGGTGCGCCTGAACGCCCCGAGGGAGTTGACGAGACAGAGTGGGAGCGCTTCACCGCTCGCCTCACTGTCGACGACCTCCATCTCGACCTCACAGTGCCGGACGAGAATCAGCGATGACTGATTGGATCGCATCCGCCGAGACCGGCTTCTTCAAACCGGGGGAGCTAACGAAGTATGACCGGCGCGCCGTCGGATTCGCCCTCTCAGGCGGTGGCTACCGAGCAACGCTCTTCCACGCTGGTGCCATTCTCCGCCTCAACGAACTCGGGATCCTGTCGCGAATCGACCGAATTTCGTCCGTGTCCGGCGGGTCAATCGCGGCGGGTCTCCTAGCAAAGAGCTGGGCCTCGCTGAGGTTCGAGGACGGCATCGCCGTCAACCTCCGCGAGACTTTCATCGCCTCGGTGCTGGAAATGACGGCGCAGTCCATCGACGTTCGTGTCAGCATCGCTGGCTTCGTACCGTTCATATCGGCCGGCAACCACCTCGCTGCCCTCTACAACGACAAGGCCTTCCACGACATGCGGCTCGGCGATCTGCCGGACAGGCCGACCTTCGTCTTCAACGCCACAAATCTACAGACAGGCGGGCTCATCCGCTTCACCAAGCACTACATTGCCGACTGGCGAGCACTATTCGCGGCGAACCCAAAGGTGCTCGTCGCCGAGGCGGTGGCTGCGTCGTCGGCCTTTCCCCCTGTCCTCGCGCCGATGCGGCTCGACCTCTCCCACGAGACCGTCACCGTGCCTCCGGGCGCCCGCTTCGAGTCCGAGGAACTCCGAAAGCGACCGATCCTTGTCGACGGTGGCGTCTATGATAATCTCGGCCTCGAGCCCATCTGGAAACGTTGTGGTGTCCTCATCGCGAGCTACGCTGGCTACAACTCTGATGCCGAGCCAATCAACTTCAACTTCGACCACATGGTGCCGGTGATCATGACGTTCCTTGGCGCGAGCATCGATTGGCGCGAACGCATGCTCATCAATCTCTTCCAGCACACCCTCTCAGATGGTCTGCCCGAGCGCTTAGGAACATACTGGACCGTGGGCACGGTGATGAGCGACTTTCCAATCTATGACGGCTGGAAGCCGAAGGCTGCGGAGCTCGCCTGGGCCGCGCGCACACCGACCCGGCTCGAGGCGCTTTCGGCGGACGAGCAGCGCATCGTGGTCGAGGCGGGCTACGCCTACGCCGACGCTGGCACGCGTAGCCGCCTTCTGCCCAACGCTCCCCCCCCAGCTGGCCGGCCCCAGTTCCAATAGATCCCTGCGCCGCTTCAGCTTTTGCGTCGACATATTCAATATTATCGGTCTGAATATCGGCGGCCGGTCTTCTCGATGCGGGTCAGAAGCGCGAGAAGCTCCGCCGGCGTGATCTCATTGATCGGCCGGCTCTTCGGCGGCGCGTCGAGATCCTTCAGGAGCCAGCTCGTCTTGGAAAGCGTGCTCCCGGCCGCGCCGTTCTGCACCATGCGCTCGATGTATTCGTCGGCGATGAGGCCGAAGGTTGTGCGGGATTCGATCGAGGGCGCCCGATACCACCATAGAACGGCTGCAGACGAGTCCGAATTCCGGTCAGGTCAACGAATCGGTCGATCGAGCGTACCAGATGATCACTCGGAACATGGCGCTCGACGCAGAACTCGTAGAACAGCGCCTCCTGCATCACCTTCCTATTGCCCATCATCGTCGCGCCCTCCTCTGATGAGGACGCCTGCATCAGGACTTCTTACCCGCGGCAACACCAGCTTTTTTCAGCAGCATTGGCCGACGGCGGTCTGGCCGGTTTTAGCTGCTGCGCACAGGAAAGCAGTCGTTCGTACGTCGGTTGGCGATGACGGCAAGCGACCTCATCTACGCCGTTCCGAGGCCTCCGGCGTCTCCCCCCGAAGTGGTCATTCGAATGGCATAAAGACTCCATTTCTACGCTCAACCATTTCGGAAGGGGATGGGGCCGGGCAATCACCTCCCTTGCCGGCGCCTTGGTCTGTCGCGTCAGCCGCGATCGGCGGACTGGGCGATCTCTTGCCGCAATTGGTCGACCTTTGCGCCCGCCCATTGCCGGGCGTCGTCGCCGAACACGAGCCGCAATGGCGCCTTGCCCTGCGAAGCAAGCGCCACGATCCGTGTGGCGAGCAGCTTCGGATCGCCGGGCTGGTTGCCGTTGGCCCCGTCCACGAACGCGCGATACTGCGCGACCGCCTCGGCATAGTCTGGAATGTCGATGCTACCGAAGCTCGCCGACTTCCGGTCCATGAAGTCGGTGCGCAGCATCCCCGGCTCGACCAGGAGCGAGCGGACGCCCAAGGGTTCCAGCTCCTGCGCAAAGCCCTCCACCCATCCCTCGACCGCGAACTTCGACGCCGAGTAGACCGCCCCCCCGGCGTTGGAAACCAGCCCGCTGACCGACGAGATGGTGACGATGAGGCCTGAGCGACGCTCACGCATATGAGGCGCGACCGCGCGCGCCACGTTCATCGTGCCGAACAGGTTGACCTCGAATTGACGCCGCACCGCGGCATCGGTGAAGGTCTCGAAGAAACCCAGTTCGGCATAGCCGGCATTGTTGACCAGCACGTCGATCGCACCGAACCGCTCGGTGGTCTCGGCGGCGACCGAGTTCGCCGCTTCGGCGTCGGTGATATCGAGCGCGAGGGCGTGCAGGCGCTCGTGTTCGCCCCCGCAGGCATCGCGCACCGCGTCGGCGGACCGGGCCGTCGCCACTACCGTTTCGCCCGCATCGAGCGCCGCGCGCGCGATCTCGCGTCCAAGTCCCCGGCTTGCGCCCGTCACCAGCCAAACCTTGCCCATCGCCTGCTCCTCGTTCCTTCCACTGTTGCTGGCTATGTAGTCGTGCTAATGGATCTGGATTACCGTCTAATCAGTAATAGGCCCCAGTAGCCAGGATCATCAATGCGTCCGGATCAGCTCGGCGACCTCGCCGTCTTTGCGGCGATCGCCTCCGACCGCAGCTTCACGCGTGCCGCCAGGCGGCTCGGAGTCACGCAGTCAGCGTTGAGCCAGACCATGAAGCGGCTGGAGGGCCAACTCGGTTTTCGCCTGCTCTCCCGCACGACGCGCAGCGTCGCCCCGACCGCTGCCGGCGAGCGCCTGCTCGCCACCCTCTCGCCGGCACTGGCGGGGTTGGATGACGAGATCGAGGCGCTGTCCCAGACACGGGGCGCAGCGATCGGCACCGTCCGGATCACGACGGGCAAGCACGCCGCCGACACAGTGCTGTGGCCGATGCTCCCGTCCTTCATGCGCCGCCACCCCGGCATCGAGGTGGAGGTGTGCGTGGAGGGCGGGCTGACAGACGTCGTGGCGGGCCGCTACGATGCGGGCATCCGGCTCGGCGAGCGATTGGAGAAGGACATGATCGCGCTGGCGATCGGGCCTCCGCTTCGCATCGCGGTGGTGGCCGCTCCCGGCTATCTGAGCGACCATCCGGCGCCGATGGAGCCCGCCGACCTCACGGCGCATCGCTGCGTGGCCTATGGCGACGCGCATGGTGATCTGTCGCCCTGGTCGTTCGAGCGTGACGGCCGTGCGGTGACGGTCACGCCAGGCCGCGGGCCGGTGTTCAACGACGGCGACCTGCTGGTGGCCGCCGCCCTTGAGGGTTTCGGCATCCTCTACATACTGGAGGATCTGGTGGCGGCGCCGATGGCCGATGGGCGTCTCACCCGCCTGCTGGAGTCGTGGTGCGAGCCGTTCGCCGGCCACCACCTCTATTACCCCGATCGGCGGGGCACGACGGCCTTCGAACTGTTCAAGGAGGCGCTTCGAGAAAGCAGGGCCGTGTGAAGGCTTTGCCGAGTGTCGGCGTCGATTCTCGAAGCTCGATCGTTTGCGGAAAAGCTCGCGGAACTGCGCCAACGGCGGCTTTTTCTAATACCAATCCCGAAGCGGACAGGAAGCTCTCCACCCATTGTGGCTGTTCTGGCCATTGGGCGAAGCGTCCGCTTCGGTGGGCTGGTTGTAAGGCATCGAACGACCGCCTTGGGCGCGAAGCGGCCCGGTCAAGCGCTATTGCTCCCTGAACTCATCCAACAGATCGGCCCAGTCCTGCATGAGGGTGACACGCTGCTCCCAGTAGGTGGCTCGGTTGTAGGCCCGGCGAATGGAATTGCGATCCTGGTGGGCGAGCACCGCCTCGATCACGTCCGGGTCGAACCCGCGCTCGTTGAGGATCGAGCTTGCCGTCGCCCGGAAGCCATGCGCCGTGACCTCGTCCTTGCCGTAGCCCATGCGGCGGAGCGCCGTGTTCATCGCGTTATCGGAGATCGGCCGGCGCACCGTCCGGATCGACGGGAAGACCAGGCCGTCCGGGGTGGAGATCGGCCGCACGTCCTCCAGCACTGCGAGCGCTTGCCGTGACAGCGGTACAGCGTGCTGCTGGCGCATCTTCATCCGCTCTGCCGGAATGCGCCAGATGGCGGCGTCGAGGTCGAACTCGGCATGGACGGCGCCGCGCACCTCGCCCGGACGCACGCACGTCAGGATCAGGAACTTCATCGCGGCTGCAATGGTCGGCCAGCCGTCATACTCGTCGATCGCCCGCAGTAGCGCCCCGAACCGGCGCTCGTCGGTGATCGCCGCCCGTCTGGCCACCTTCGGCGCCTGCAGAGCCCCGTGGAGCGGCACGGTCGGATCAGCGTCGGCGCGGAGCGTCACGATGGCGTAGCGAAAGACGCTGCCGATCATGCCGCGCAGCCGGCGAGCAGTCTCCCGTCGGCCGGTCTTCTCGATGCGGGTGAGGAGTGCGAGAAGCTCCGCCGGCGTGATCTCCTTGATCGGCCGGGTCTCAAGCGGCGCAGCGAGATCCTTCAGAAGCCAGCGCGTCTTGGAAAGGGTGCTCTCGGCCGCGCCGTTTTGCACCATGCGCTCGATATACTCGTCGGCGATGAGACCGAAGGTCGTGCGGGCTTCGAGCTCCGCTTGCGCTCTGGCAGTGCGCTTCTCGTTTGCAGGATCGAGCCCTTCGAGGATCTGCTTCTTGGCCTCCTCCCGCTTCTGCCGTGCCTCGGCGATCGTCACGAGGGGGTAGGGCCCGAACGAGAGCAGCTTCTCCTTCTTGGCGAAGCGGTATTTGAGCCGCCAGAGCTTTGACCCGTTGGGCTGGACGAGCAGGTGAAGCCCGCCGCCATCGGAGAGTTTGTAGGGCTTGTCGCGGGGCTTGGCGCGCCGCACGGCCAGGTCCGAGAGGCTCATTGGGGGTACCGCCATTTTGCGTTGGGGGTAACTCCCGAAATGATACCCCCAAACGCATGCGCTTCAAGGGTGTGCGGTGGTCACGCATGAGCACCCCGCGGGGTCAGAACCCGCAGTTTTCCTGACTTTTTGAGGCGCTATGAGAAGCCGTGAGAAGGGGAAATGGTGCCCAGGGGCGGATTCGAACCACCGACACTGCGATTTTCAGTCGCATGCTCTACCAACTGAGCTACCTGGGCGACCGTGAGGGCGCGGACCGGCCGGTCCGTCCCCCGCGTTGGGAGCGACGGTTTATAGGAAGTCGGCGGCGACCTGTCCAGCCCGTTCGCACACCGTGCGGCCCAATCCACACCCGACGCCCGATCGCGGCCGGCATTCAAGCGGAAATCGACCGAGGCTGTGCCGGCGGGGAATTTCCAACATCCTGATTTCTCGTCGATTTTCGCATCGAGCCGAGGGGCGCGCCGGATCGGGGGAGGCCGATCGCCGGATGACGTGGGCGCCCTGCCCCGCCGCCCGGCGCCGCCTCCGGCTGCAAATGGTCTACGCCCTCGGACCACCCGAATCCCGATGCATCCATCGCCCGGCAGGCCCAACGGCAAGGCGATGGTCCGATCGCGGAATCACGGCACCGGCAGGCCTGACACGGGACGGCGTGCCAACGCCGGGCCACAGACCACGCGCCCGTCTTCCACCTGCGGTCGGTCCGCGGGCCTCCGGAGTCCCGTCGCTCCACCGGGCCTGACCTCTTCGGCGCCGAGGGATGGGACGGATGCGGCAGGCCTCTCCGCCGGACCGGGCCATAGAAGTGGCAGGCCGTGCGCGTCGCCCCCGATTGCACCCTGGTGAACGGGGCGGGCGTGCCCGGTCCACCAAGCTGCATGGAGGGGGTCCGATCGTTGTGGCCGCGAAGGGAGCGGGCGGACGCGCCTTGCTCGCCCCTGGGGCGACCCCGTACGACGGGCCGCGGGCCCAAGCCCCCCGCAATCGCAGCCCCGTGCCCGGCCGCACGAAATCCGACAAGCCCATCACGGCCGGACTCACCCGCTCCGGTTCGGCGCGGGCCCGGCTCAGCCCTCTTTCGGACCCGCGGGTCAGCCGCCCTTCTTGTCGGCCTTTTCGGGCGGGCCGGAGGATCCCGGCGAGCGCCAGCGCATCAGCGCCGCGACGCGGCGGGCGGAGCGGTCGTCGTCGTCGTCGTCGTCCTCGTAGGCGCTGTTGGTGCGAAAATCCGGCGCCGCCCCGGAGGTGGTCTCCTCGGGGTGGGCGATGCGGGTGTTCATCAGGTTGCGCGCCTTGGCGATCGCCTCGACCTCGACGCCGATCTCCGGATAGCGGCCGATCAGCGCCTTGAAGGCTTCGCCCTCCAGGACCAGCATCTGGCAGTAGCCGAGCGCCGTCACGTCGGCGTTGCGGCGGCCGCCGTAAAGCAGCGCCAGCTCGCCGATGAAGTCGCCGCGGCCGAGCCGCACGCGCCGCTCGCCGGTGGTGACCTCCACGGCGCCCGAGGAGATGAAGTAGACGGAATCGCCGCGCTCCCCCTTGCGGATCAGCCGCTCGCCCGGCACCGCGAAGCGCGGCCTGAGCAGCCGCACCACCTTGTCGATCTGGTCCGACGTGAGGTTCTTGAACAGCGGGAACTGGGCGACCAGGTCGCGGGTGCGCATGCCGAGATCGAGGCGCGGCCCGCGCTCGACGGTGGCCCGGGTGCGGTCGATCCCGCGCTCCAGGTCGGAGAACAGCTCCGAGCCGATCAGATGGTCGGCGTAGAGCGCGCGGTACTCGCGCTCCTCGCGCTGGGTGGCGATCCGCAGCAGGAAGCGACGCTCCAGGTCGGCGGCGTAGTCGGGATACTGCAGCCTGAGCGCATCGAGCGCCTTGGCGACCGAATCGCGCCTGAGCGTCAGGATTTCCTCGACGATGTCGCCGACGCGTTCGCCGAGCAGCGGCGCCAGCCGGTTGCGGACGTAAGGGACCAGCTCGCCCAGCACGATGCGGCTGACCAGCAGCCGCTCGAAGCGTTCCGCCAGCGCCCTGATCAGCCAGCGGTCGATGCCGGAGAACCGGTGGATCCGGAGCCCGATGCGGAAGGAGAGCGGGAACTCGAGGGCGCGCCGGGCCGCCCGCCGGTAGCCGACGCGGCCGGAATAGCGCGCGTTTTCCCGCATCCGCTCGGCATCGACGACCAGCAGCGAGACGATGCCGGGCGACACCGTGCGCTCGTTGACGTGCTCCAGCAGGATCGAGCGCTCCTGGTCGGCGAGCGCCACCAGACCGAGGGTGACGCGGTCGCGGTCGAGGATGTCCTCGGCCTTCTCGGCCTCCGCCTTGGCGGCGGAGATCCGCGCCTCGTAGGGGCGGCCCGCCTCGCGGGCGACCGAGGGCGCGATGTCGTAGTCGTCGGCCGCGGTGGCCACCGCGTCGCGCACGTTGCCGAGCGCCAGCGCCAGCACCTCCTCGCGCAGCGCCCGGTCGAACGCCGACAGCTGGTCCAGCTTCAGGAGCCGGATCAGCGGCTTGAGGGTGAGGCCGTTGACCAGGATGGTGTAGAGCGTGAAGCCGGTCGCCAGCACCGCGATGAAGCGCTTCTGGTCCTGTTCCAGAAGCCCGTTCTCGGTGACGGCCAGCGCCAGCGCCAGCGTGGCGGCGCCGCGCAGCCCACCCCACAGGATCACCGCCTTGATGGGGGCGGCCACCTTCTGGGAGAGCCGCGCCAGCGACAACAGCGGCAGCAGCCCGAACAGCACCGCGGCGCGGGCCGCCAGCGCCGCGAGAATCAGCACCACCAGGCTCGCCAGGTCGCCCCAGTCGACACCGCCGAGCAGCTTCGGCACCAGGAGCGAGGCGAACACGAAGATCAGCGAGCTCGCCCAGAAGGCGATCTGGTCCCAGATCTCGGTGACGTGGCGCCACGCGTCGGGCGACACCCGGGTCGGGCCGCCCGAGGCGACCACCAGCGCCGCCGTGACCACCGCGCTGACGCCGGAGGTGTGGAAGGCCGTCTCGCAGATCACGTAGACCAGGTAGGGCAGCGCCAGCGACAGCGTCATCAGCGCCGCCGGCAGGTCGCGCACCAGCCGGAACAGCGCCAGCGCGCACCAGCCGCCGATCAGCCCGACCAGCACGCCGCCGGCGGCCGACACGGCCAGCGTGTAGGCCGCCGCCTGCAGGGTGATCTCGGCGTTGGTGGTCAGCGCCTCCAGGAGCAGCACGAACAGCGCGATCGCGGCGGCGTCGTTGAACAGGCTCTCGCCTTCCACCAGGCGCACCAGCCGGGCCGGGGCGCCGAGGTCGCGGAAGATGGCGATGACGGCGACGGGATCGGTGGTCGCGACGATCGAGCCGAGCAGCAGGCAGACCAGCAGCGGCATGCCGGAGACCGGCTGCAGCGCGAAGCCGATGACGAAGGTGGCGACGATGACGGCGACGACGGCGAGCAGGAAGATCGGCGCCGCGTCCTCCATCAGCCGGCGCACGTCGAGCGACAGCGAGGCGTGGAACAGCAGCGCCGGCAGGAAGATGTAGAGGAACACCTCCGAATTCAGCGGTGGGAACACGAACACCGCGGCGACGTCGTCGAGGCCGCTGCTGAAGCTGGAAAACAGCAGCAGCGAGGCGCCGGTGCCGATCAGGATGCCCACCACGGCGAGCATGACCGACGGCGGCAGCGCCAGCCTGCGGCTGAGCGGCTCCGTCAGCCCGATCACGAGCAGCAGACCGGAAATGGCAGCGAGAACGTAAGGAAGGCTCATTGATCGCCCCGGTGACTCGGACGCGGTCTCATCGGACCCAAAAGAGGCTTTTCTGGAGCGAAGAACAAGGGCCGCGTCGCAACCCCGACTGCACGCCCCACGAGCATGATGAAATTCGCCCCAGACGCAAGTTTGCCCTTGCGGGACGGGGTCATTTCTCCTATTTGCGTCTTGCCCAATTTCGCACGTGCCTGTGGTCGCGTGCCGGTCAGTCGATAACAAGACAGGGCAAGACCGGTCTTCCGGAGCATACCGGACCCTGCGAGCGGATCGCCGCACGCAGCGCGACTTGAAGCAACGACGTAGAGGGCTTTTTTGGTCTCTGCCGGCTCTCCAAAGGCCGGGGTCACTGAAGAGGCGACACTACATCCTTGCCAGGCGTGCGGAATGGGACTCTCCCGTTCCAAACGGCGGCATTTCGATAGGCCGGATTCGCATTCCGCACTGGGGTCTGTTCCCCGCGCGGAGGATCCGCCTACGCAATGAGCATAGCCGGCCTTCGGGTCGGCTTCGGGTCTTTGAGGTCGTCCTGCCGTCTCCATCGCGGCCGTTGACGCCCAAGAAGCAGCCCGGTTGGAGCAACCTCGTAGAGAGGGGGAGAAGCGACAATGACCGATCGCATCCTCGACTTTCTTCGTACGCGTCGCCCCGACGGCCCTTGCCTCGTCGTGGACCTTGACGTCGTGCGCCAGAACTATCTCGGCTTCGCCCACGCGATGCCGGACACCCGCATCTTCTACGCGGTGAAGGCCAACCCGGCGCCCGAAATCCTGTCGCTCCTCGCGGAGCTCGGATCCAACTTCGACTGCGCCTCGATCGTCGAGATCGACCAGGTGCTCGCGACCGGCATCGGCCCGCAGCGCATCTCGTTCGGCAACACGATCAAGAAGGAACGGGACATCGCCCGCGCCCACGCGCTCGGCGTCGACCTGTTCGCGGTCGACTGCATCGCCGAAGTGGACAAGGTGTCCCGGGCCGCTCCCGGCGCGCGCGTCTTCTGTCGCATCCTGTGCGACGGCGAGGGCGCCGAGTGGCCGCTGTCGCGCAAGTTCGGCTGCGAGCCGGCGATGGCCGTCGACGTGATGAGCCACGCCCGTTCGGCCGGCCTGACGCCCTACGGCATCTCCTTCCACGTCGGGTCGCAGCAGCGCGACACCGAAGCCTGGGACCGCGCCCTGTCGGTGGCGGCCGATCTCTTCCGCAGCCTCGCCGAGCGTGGCGTGGAGCTGAAGATGGTCAACCTCGGCGGCGGCTTCGCGGCGAAGTACCTGAAGGACATCCCGACGGCGGAGACCTACGGTCGCGCCATCATGGGCTCGGTCCGCCGGCACTTCGGCAACCGCATTCCGGAGACGATCATCGAGCCGGGCCGCGGCATGGTCGGCGGCGCGGGCGTGATCAAGACGGAAGTCGTGCTGATCTCCACCAAGAGCGCGGCCGAGGACACCCGCTGGGTCTATCTCGACATCGGCAAGTTCGGCGGTCTCGCCGAGACGATGGAAGAGGCGATCCGCTACCCGATCCGCACCGGCCGCGACGGCGATCAGGCGACGCCCTGCATCCTCGCCGGACCGACCTGCGATTCGGCGGACGTCCTCTACGAGAAGACGCCGTACCCGCTGCCGATCACGCTTGAGATCGGGGACGAGATCCTCATCGAAGGCACCGGCGCCTACACGACGACCTATTCGTCGGCGGGTTTCAACGGCTTCCCGCCGCTGCAGTCCTACGTGATCTGACATCCAACGTCGCGGCTTCGTCCGCGGCGCGACACGGCGGCCCGCAAGAGCCGGCGCGCGATCCGCGGTCCCTTCGGGGACCGCGGAAGCGCCCGGCTGCGACCCGGCCCCACCATTTCACCCGTTGTTCGTCTTCTCGCCGGTCTGCCAAGCGCGGGCCGGAAGGGGTTAGGCCGATGTTCCACCTGCGCGACGAAATGCCGACCGACTGGTCGGCCCGCGAAACCCTTCTCGACGCCGTCTTCGGAGCCGACCGCTTCGCCAAGACGAGCGAAGCGCTGCGCGCCGGCCGCCTGCCGGCCGAGGGCCTCGCGCTCGCCGCCGAGGACGACGGCCGGCTCGTCGGCTCGGTGCGCCTGTGGCACGTCGCCGCCGGCCGCGTGTCGGCGCTGCTGCTCGGGCCGCTCGCCGTCGATCCGGCCGCCCAGGGCCTCGGCGTCGGTTCGGCGCTGATGCGCCGCGCCCTCAACCGCGCCGGTGCGCTCGGCCATGCCGCCGTGCTGCTGGTCGGCGACCCGGCCTACTATGCCCGCTTCGGCTTTTCGGCCGGTCTGACCGGCGCGCTGGTGCTGCCGGGACCGGTCGACCGGCTGCGCTTCCAGGCCACCGAACTCGTCGACGGCGCGCTGTCGGGCGCCCGCGGCATGGTGGTCGCCACCGGCGCCTGCGCGGAGCCGTCGTTCGCGACCCCGCTGGCGCCGCTTCCGCGCTATCTTGCGGCAGCCGCCTGAGGCAGGATTTTCCCCACGATCGCGGTCGGTGACGGTCACACAACCGTCACCGCCTGCCCCCTCATGTTGCCTGACCCTTTCCTTTCGCCTGTTTCAAGGAGCTTTCCATGGCCGACCATCCGGTACACGGCACCATCAGCGGCCCCGTCGTGATGATCGGCTTCGGCTCGATCGGCCGCGGGACCCTTCCGCTCATCGAACGCCACTTCCAATTCGACCGCGACCGCATGGTGGTGATCGATCCGGTCGACACCGACCGCGCCCTGCTCGACGAGCGCGGCATCGCGTTCGAGCAGCTGGCGATCACCAGGGACAACTACCGCGAGGTGCTGACGCCGCTGCTGACCAAGGGCGGCGGCCAGGGCTTCTGCGTGAACCTGTCGGTCGACACCTCCTCCCTCGACATCATGAAGCTGTGCCGCGAGATCGGCGCGCTCTACATCGACACCGTCGTCGAGCCGTGGCTGGGCTTCTATTTCGACAAGTCGGCCGGCGCCGCCGCCCGCACCAACTACGCGCTGCGCGAGACGGTGCGCCGCGAGAAGGCCGCCAACCCGGGCGGCACCACCGCCGTCTCCTGCTGCGGCGCCAACCCGGGCATGGTTTCCTGGTTCGTCAAGCAGGCGCTGGTCGACCTTGCCGGCGAACTGAAGCTCGACCGCGCGGAGCCGACCAGCCGCGAGGAATGGGCCGCCTACATGCGCGACCTCGGCGTCAAGGGCGTCCACATCGCCGAGCGCGACACCCAGCGCGCCCGCCTGCCGAAGCCGATGGGCGTGTTCTGGAACACCTGGTCGGTGGAGGGCTTCATCTCCGAGGGCTTCCAGCCGGCCGAGCTCGGCTGGGGCAGCCACGAGACCTGGCAGCCCGACAACATGCACAGCCAGGCGGAGGGCTGCCAGTCGGCCCGCTTCATGCTGCAGCCGGGCGCCAACACCCGCGTGCGCAGCTGGTGCCCGACCCCCGGCGCCCAGTACGGCTTCCTGGTGACCCACAACGAGTCCGTCTCGATCTCCGACTACTTCACCGTCGGGTCCGGCCTCGATCCGGAGTACCGGCCGACCTGCCACTACGCCTACCACCCGGCCAACGACGCGGTGCTGTCGCTGCACGAGCTGTTCGGCAACGGCGGCACCCCGCAGAAGGAGCTGCACGTCCTCGACGAGACCGAGATCGTCGACGGCATCGACGAGCTCGGCGTGCTCATCTACGGCCACGCGAAGAACGCCTACTGGTACGGCTCGCAGCTCTCCATCGAGGAGACCCGCCGGATCGCCCCCTACCAGAACGCCACCGGCCTGCAGGTGACGAGCGCCGTGCTCGCCGGCATGGTGTGGGCGCTGGAGAACCCGGCGGCCGGCATCGTCGAGGCCGACGAGATGGACTATCGCCGCTGCCTGGAAATCCAGCGCCCCTATCTCGGCCCGGTCAACGGCTACTACACCGACTGGACGCCGCTCACCGACCGCCCGGGCTTCTACCCGGAAGACATCGACGAGAGCGATCCCTGGCAGTTCCGCAACGTGCTGGTGCGGTAGGCGAAGCGAACAAAAGCGGGATCCGGCGGTCCGTCCGGAATCGGGGACGAGCCCCGTTCCGGGCGGGCTTCGGCGCTGCGGACGGCCGTCACGCCGTCGCGCTGCGCCTGCGTCTCCGCCCGCCGAACACCCCCAGCAGCCCCGCCAGCACCACGCCGAAGACGGCGCCGGCGCCGCCCACCACCGCGCCTTCGATGGTGGTCGGCACCGCCGGCTCGAAGTCGGCCCAGGCGTTTTCGGCGAGCTTCGGATCGAAGTCCTCGGCCAGCACCGCCATCCGCCCGAACGGGCCTGCGGTGCGGAACGCCGCCTGCTGGCGGGTCAGCCGCTCGTAGCGCTCGATGGTTTCCTGCATGGATTTCGCCCGCTCGCGCGGGAACGGGTCGTCGGCGCGGGCGAGCGCCGCGATCGCCTGGGGCCGCGAGTAGCCCACACGGCTGGCGTCGGCGTCGAACGAGGCGACCACCGCCTGCAGCTCGTCGACCGCGCCGCCGAGCCGCTGGCGGTACTGCTGGGTGTATTCGGGAAGCTGCGAGAAGATGACGCCGCACACGACGGCGGAGACGAGAGTGATGCTGCGTCTCACCATGGCTGTCCGTCCCCTGCCGCCCCATGTCCCGCGCCGATCGAATCGATCGGGCGCCGAAGGAAGTGCCCGACAGAGTGACGGGCGCGCCCCTCGCTGTCGATCCGGCACGGCCGCCCGGCCCTGAAGGCGCAGACGCCCGCGTGCGGCTTGCCTGAAACGCGCCACGATACCAAGGTGTTCCCGCCGTCACCGCCTCGGGAGGCCCGGTGTGCCGCCCCCCGCGCCGGATCGCCCTTCACGATCCCGTCACCATCGGACAGGTCCGCAGCACGCCGCGCCCCACCGGTCTATCATCCGCCGCAACCGCATCGGGCCCGGGGGCTGCCGCTCCGGCCCGATGCGGGGACAGGCGCCGCGGGATGGCCGGTGCCGCCGGGCGTTCAGAGGGAACACAGCATGGGCGATCAGCCGCCGGTGATCGAAGCGGAGGGACGCGCGGCACGCCGCGCCCTCGCGCCCTTCGGCCTGTTCCGCCGCTCCGGCCCACCTCTCCGCCCGATGCGGCTGCCGGCGCGCATCCAGAAGCTGGTGATCGCCGAGGAGGAGCGCTCCGAACGGCTGATCGGCTGGGTCCAGCTCGCCGTCGTCCTCACCTTCGCCACCCTCTACGCCCTCGCGCCGCGCCCCGCCGATGCCGGCATGATGCTGGCGCCGGTGCCGATCGCGCTCGGCATCTACCTGGTGTTCACGCTGGTCCGCATCGCGCTCGCCCGCGTCAACGCGCTGCCCGGCTGGTACCTGTTTCTCTCCATGGTGGTCGACACGGCGATGCTGTTCGGGCTGATCTGGTCGTTCCACTACCAGTACGGCCAGCCGGCAGCCTTTTCGCTGAAGGTGCCGACGTTCATGTACATCTTCGTGTTCATCGCGGTCAGGGCGCTGCGCGTCGACCCGCGCTTCGTCATCACCCAGGGGCTGCTGGCGGCCGCCGGCTGGATCGCCGTCGTCGGCCTGGCGCTCCACGAGTCGCCGCCCGGCACCGTCACCCGCTCCTTCTCCGCCTATCTCGGCGGCAACGCCATCCTGATCGGCGCCGAGTTCGACAAGGTGTTCGTCATCCTGATGGTGACGGCGATCCTGGCGCTGCTGCTCTGGCGGGCCCGGACCACCCTGATCACCGCCATCCGCGAAAGCAGCGCCACCCGCGACATGCGCCGCTTCCTGTCAGAAGGGGTCGCCGACGTCATCACCTCGTCCGAGATGGAACTCTCCGCCGGGCAGGCGGTGGAGCGCGACGCCGCGGTGATGATGCTCGACATCCGGTCGTTCACGCCGTTCGCCACCACCGTATCGCCGCACGTGGTCGTCGAGGCGCTGACGCTCTATCACGGGCTGGTGGTGCCGATCGTCGAGCGCCACGGCGGCGTCATCGACAAGTTCCTGGGCGACGGCGTGATGGCGAGCTTCGGCGCCGTCATGCCGTCCGCCACCGCCGCCGCCGACGCGGTCGCCGCCCTCGACGAGATCCTCGCCATCGTGCCCGCCTGGCACGCGGCCCTCGCGGCGCACGGCATCGACGAGCCGCTCCGGATCAACGGCGCCGTTGCCGCCGGGCGCATCGTGTTCGCCACCATCGGCAACGACGAGCGCCTCGAATACACGGTGATCGGCGAGCCGGCCAACCTCGCCGCCAAGCTGGAGAAACACAACAAGGTTGCCGGCTGCATCGGGCTGGTCGACGGCGACACGTATGCGCGGGCGTGCGATCAGGGCTACGCGCCGGCGCGCGCCGTCCGCACCCTCGCGGACTGCCGCGTCGACGGCGCCGTCGGTACCCTGACGCTGGTGGCGTTCGATGCCTGAGCCGTTGCGGCGGGGCACAGCAAACCGAACCGAACGGCGGCGGCACCGTTCCCCTCCCGTGGGGCGGCGCCGCTGCGGCGCCCCGCTTCGATCCGAACCGACGCACATACACCGCACCGCCCGCCCATGAAGACGATCCGCACCGGAACCATCGACCGCACGAGACTGACGATCGTGGTCGCCGACATCACGGCGCTGGAGGTCGACGCCATCGTCAACGCGGCCAACTCCCGGCTCGCCGGCGGCGGCGGTGTCGACGGCGCCATCCACCGGGCCGCCGGGCCGGAGCTGATGGCGGCATGTCGCCGGATCGGCGGCTGCCCGACCGGCGAGGCGCGGCTGACCGACGGCTTCCGACTTCCCGCCCGCCATGTCATCCACACGGTGGGGCCCGTCTGGTCGGGCGGCGACCGCGACGAGGACGCGCTGCTCGCCTCGGCCTACCGGTCCTCGCTGGCGCTGGCCGCCGGGGCCGGCGCGGCCTCGATCGCGTTTCCGGCGATCTCGACGGGCGTCTACGGCTTTCCCGCCGATCGGGCGGCCCGGATCGCGGTCGCCACCGCCGCCGACTGGCTGGACGCCGAGCCGCGCGACCTCGACACCGTGGTGTTCTGCTGCTTTTCGGAAGCGAGCGCCGACCACCACGCCACCGCCTTCCAGGCCCGCGGCATCGCCGCGGCGCCGGAGCGGCCTTGACCATCGACGACGCCACCGGGCCCGGCCATCGCACCGCGCGCCCGGCCACCCGCAACGCTGCCGGGCCGCGCCGCTCAATCCCATCGGATCCGAGCGGACCGGGACCGGGCGACAGGAAGGAAAGCTGAATGGGCTATCTCGACAACGGCCAGTGGGTCTCGGACGAAGGCGGGTTCGCCAACAAGGACGGCACGTTCGTCCGCAAGGACTCCGCCTTCCGCAACTACGTCACCGCCGACGGCAGCCCCGGCCCCACCGGCGAGGGCGGGTTCCAGGCCGAGCCGGGCCGCTACCATCTCTACGTCTCGCTCGCCTGCCCATGGGCGCACCGGACGCTGATCCTGCGCGCCCGCAAGGGTCTGAACGACCAGATCGGGCTGTCGGTGGTGCACTGGCTGATGAAGGAGAACGGCTGGACGTTCCGGGAGGCGCCCGGCACCATCCCCGACACCGTCAACCACGCCGACGCGCTCCACCAGGTCTACACCGCCGCCGCACCGACCTATTCCGGCAAGGTGACCGTCCCGGTCCTGTGGGACAAGCAGCGCGGCACGATCGTCTCCAACGAATCGGCCGACATCGTCCGCATGTTCAACAGCGCCTTCGACGGCGTCGGGGCGGCGGCCGGCGACTACTATCCCGAACCGCTGCGCGCCGACATCGATGCCGTCAACGCGCGGGTCTACGAAACCGTCAACAACGGCGTCTACCGATCGGGCTTCGCCACCTCACAGGAGGCCTACGAGGAGGCGGTCACCGCGCTGTTTGAATCCCTCGACTGGATCGAGGAGCGGCTGTCGAAGCACCGCTTCCTGGTGGGCGACCGGCTGACCGAGGCGGACATCCGGCTGTTCACGACGCTCGTGCGCTTCGATCCCGTCTATCACGGCCACTTCAAGTGCAACGTACGGCGGATCGTCGACTACCCGAACCTGTGGAACTACACCCGCGATCTCTATCAGCGGCCGGGCTTCCGCGAGACCGTCGACCTCACGCACATCAAGAACCACTATTATCAGAGCCACGCCTCGGTGAACCCGTCGGGCGTCGTGCCGGTCGGGCCGGCGATCGACTACGACGGCCCCCACGACCGCGGGCGCTTCGACGAGGAGGCGGTCGCGTCCTGACGCGCGCCGACAGGCTCAGCTGATCAGGCCGCGCCGCAGCGCCTCCGCCACCGCATGCAGCCGGTTCGCCGCGCCCAGCTTGCGTCCGGCGGAGGCGAGATACCAGTCGGCGGTGTGCTGGGAGATCGACAGGATCTGGCTGATTTCCCAGCTCGTCTTGCCCTCGGCGCACCACTGCAGGCACTCCCGCTCGCGGCGCGTCAGCGTGCCGCGTTCGGCCGTGGCCGGAACGGCATGGACGACCGCGCCGGTCAGCCGGGCGTGCGCATTCGTGGACACCACCTGCAGCAGGGCCATGGCCTTCGGCGCGGTGCAGGCCTCGGCAGCCCCGGCGAACACGGCCACCGCCGGCGCCGCCGACAGGCGGCGCACCGGGATCGCGATGCCGTCGGTCAGGCCGAACCCCGCAGCCTCCTCGAAGAAGGCGGTTTGGGCGGCGCCCCCCTCCCCGGCGTCGCGCACGTCCCGCCAGGTGAACGGGTCCACGCGCCGCTCGGCGAAGGCGAGGATCGGGTCCGTCGCCAGATATGCGCGGGACTGGTACAGGCTCGACCACCCCTTGGGCCAGCGCTCGATCAGCACCGAGCGTCCCGTCGGACGGGCTCCCTCCACGGCGTGGAGGGTCGTCAGGCCGAAGCCGCTCAGGCCGAGGCCGGGCAGCGTTCCGCCGACGCACGCCGCCACGTCCCGAGCCGATGTCGCCCTGCGCAGAGTGTCCAGAACCTGTAGCGCCTGATTGAGAAACTCCATTGAAATGTCGATTTCCGATGGTCGGTCCCATCGCCCCCCAGTTCGGCCCGTAGCACGCCCGCAAGCCCAGTCCACCCATGAAATTTCGCGACCTGCGAACCCGCGGCGGCGCGGCGGACCGAAGGTCGCTCCCGTCGGCTTCCGGGCGGTTCCCCCGTCGGGTCCTCGGCCCGAACGCGATCCGCCGCCGGAGCCGAGGATGTCGGCTGGCCCATTGACACTGCGGAGGGAGAGGGAGGCAAGGAGACTTTGAACCGATCGTTCAAAAAGGTGACCAGACCGATCGGCATTTCCGCACGGCGGCCGCGCCGTCCGGATCGTGCCGATGCGGACGGGCGCCTTCTCCCGGTAGTGTGTCGTCTGGGGCGGGCGGCTACGCGGCGGACACGCCGTCGGCCGCGGCGGCCGTCGAACCGGCCCGGTGCGGCCGCGCGTTCGGCACGGCGTCACGCATCAGCCGCCGCATCGACGCTTCGATCTCGGGCACCGGCAACAGGCCGAAATTGTGGAGGGTGACGATGTGGTTCACCCCCATCGCCTGAAGCGCCGCCACCTTGTCGCGCACCGTGTCGACGCCGCCCATCAGCGACAGGCCCGACGCCATGATGTCGTCGTAGGTCTGCTTGCGGGCATAGAGCCTCGTGTCGACGTAGAGGTCGAAGGCACTTTCCGCCGTGCGCCGGGCCGCCGCGTCGCTGTCCGCCACATGGGTGTGGAGGGTCACCAGGATGTCGTCCGGCTCGCCGTCGATGCCGCCGTCGGCCTGGCCGTTGCGATAGGCCTCGACGAGGCCTCTGATGTCGTCGAAGCCGCCGACCGAGGCATAGGGGACGGTGAAGACCTTCTGGCCCTTCCGGCCGATGTGGTAGGCCGCCTCGGCGTTCAGGATCGCCACGTGCACCGGCGGCGTCGGCCGCTGCAGCGGCACGACGTTCAGCGCCACGTCTTCCACGGTGCGCCACTTGCCCTCGTAGCGCACCCGCCCGCCGGCCAGCGCCTTCTCGACGATCGCCAGGTTTTCGTCGAAGCGCTCGCGCTTCTCGGCCGGGTGAATGCCGTAGCCTTCGAACTCGTGCTTGAGATAGCCCGAGCCGACGCCGAGCACGAGCCGGCCGCCCGACAGGACGTCGAGCATGGCATAGCCTTCCGCCACCGTCAGCGGATCGTGGAAGGTGAGGATCGAGATGGCCGTGCCGAGCCGGATGCGGCTGGTGCGCTGGGCCATCGCCGACAGCATGATCAGCGGGTTCGGCACCACGCCGTATTCGTGGAAATGATGCTCGGCGACGAAGAAGGTGTCGTAGCCCTCGGCTTCCGCGAATTCGGCCTGGCCGAGCACCTGCTCGTAGAGCTCGGCGATCGACCGGCCGCGGCCCGGATAATGGTCCTGCACGGAGAAGATCGAGGTGCGGAACGTCATGGCGGATCCTCCGAAGACCGGTGGCAAGCGCTTCGGCCCGCTCCGCCCGGTCTTTCCTTATTTCGTAATTCAATTACACATAGCGTAATTCTGGAGCGCGCCCGATGTCAACGACCGACCCCGCCGACCCGCCCGCACCCGCCGACGATCCCGGCTCCTCCGGCGTGCGCTCGGTCGAGGTCGGTCTGTCGCTGCTGCCGGCGATCGCCGGGGCGGAGGGACCCGTGTCGCTGACGGCGATTGCCCAGGCGACCGGCATGGCCGCCCCCAAGGCGCACCGCTATCTGGCGAGCCTGATCCGCGCCGGCCTGGTCGCGCGCGATCCCGACAGCGGCCACTACGCGCTCGGGCCGCTGGCGGTGACGGTCGGCCTGTCGGCGCTCGGCCTCCTCGATCCGGAGCGGCGCGGGCGGGCAGCGGTCCGCCGGCTCGCCCACGATCTCGGCGAGACGGCGCTGCTCGCCGTGCTCGCCAACCGCGGCGCCACCGTCGCCGCGGTGGAGCCGGCCGCCCAGTCGGTGTTCATGGCGGTGCGCGTCGGCTCGGTGCTGTCGATGGCGCGCTCCGCCTCGGGCCGCGCCTTCCTGGCCTTCCACGACGATCCGGCGGTCCGGGCAGAAGCCGAGACCGAACTGACGCCGGCCGAAATCGACGCCCTCGTCGCCGGAATCCGGTCCGCCGGCGTCGCCTGCGTCCGCGACACCATGCTGGCCGGCATCTCCGCCGTCGCCGCCCCGGTGTTCGATCACGAGGGCCGCGTCGTCCAGGTGCTCACCGTGCTCGGCTCCAGCACCGGGTTCGATGCCTCCCCGAATGGCCAGCCGGCCCGCGCCGTCCGCGCCGCCGCCGATGCGATTTCCGAGGGCCTCGGCAGGAATACCCCCAAGCGCTCGACTCTATATTCGAAGTAACACTAAGAACACACTATATTATATACACTGAGACAACGTAGAATCCTTACCATTAAAGGAGATGGCCGTGAAAGTTTACACCTACCAGATTGGGGACGGCGATGGCCGCTCGATCTCAGCGCTCTCACACTCCGAAACGTTAGGAGCAAGTGACCTCAATGCTGCGATTGCCCAAGCAATAGCGATTACAAAAGGGAGGTCCTCAGATAAGAATGAAAATACGATCAGACTTTTAGAGGAAACCGGTGAGGACAGCATCCCAGTTTGGGTTCGTCCCAGATCCTCAATTGAGTGATGCTCACAACGTCCACGAAGCCTCACCGGTAGCGAGTAGAAATAGGCCTACTCGCTGGCCACCGCCGGCGGCGGCAGCGTGCCGAACAGGTCTTCCATGGCCAGCCCGATCGCCAGCAGGCGGCGGTCGGTGAAGCCCGGCCCGTCGAGTTCCAGCCCCACCGGCAGCCCGGCCTCCGTCAGCCCGATCGGCAGCGTCAGCCCCGGCAGGCCGGCGTTGGAGCCGGGATCGGTGTTGCGGATGTAGGTCTGGAAGGTCGGCACCTGCGCGCCGTCGAGGTCGACGGTCTCGCCCGAGCCTTCCTTCGGCGGTGCCGCCAGGATCGTCGTCGGGAACACCAGCGCATCGAGGCGGTTGGCCGCGAACGTCTCGGCGTAGAGGGCCTGGAGCTGGGGCCGGAGGACGCCGATCGCCGCGGCGTAGGCCGCCTCGGGCATCTGCTTGTCGCCGACCACGAAGCTGTCGAACACGAACTTCACGTCCGGGCTCGCCACGCCGTCGGCGACATCCTGCAGGCTCGCGCCGGCCTTCCACGTGTCCAGGAACGCCGGCAGGTCGCGCGCCACCTCGTAGAGCGCGACGGGGAAGCCGATCTGTTCGTTGAGCGCCATCACCTCCGGCATCTCCACCGGCACCAGCGTCGCGCCGGCGGCCTCGAGCTTCGCCACCGCCGCGTCCCAGACGCCCTGGACCTCCTTCGACAGCCCGCCGGTGAACGCTTCGGCGACGCCCAGGCGAACGCCGTCGAGTGCCACCGGATCGAGTTCGGTCGCGCCGCCCGTGATGGCGCCGTCCAGCAGCACCAGGTCGTCGACGGTGCGGGCGATCGGCCCCGGCGTGTCGCGGGTGTGGGAGATCGGCACGACACCGGACGCCGGATAGCGGCCCATCGTCGGCCTGAGGCCGGCGATGCCGTTGAGGGCGGCCGGGATGCGCACCGAGCCGCCGGTGTCGGTGCCGAGCCCGCCCGGCGCCAGGTGCGCGGCGACGGCCGCCCCGGTGCCGCCGGACGATCCACCGGCCGAGCGGCTGGCGTCGTAGGCGTTGCCGACCGCGCCGAAGCGGGCGTTGTCGGAGGTGATGCCGAAGGCGAGCTCATGCATGTTGGTCTTGCCGAGGATGATCGCGCCGGCCGCCTCCAGCCGCTCGATCACCGGCGCGTTCGCCTCGCTCACGAAGCCTTCCAGCGCCGGCGTGCCGCCGGTGGTCGGCAGCCCCTTCACGATGATGTTGTCCTTGATGACCAGCGGCACACCCAGCAGCGGCTGATCGGCCGCCTCGTCGCGGGCAATCCGCTCGTCGGCATCGGCGGCGGCGGCCTCGGCGGCCCCCACGTCCAGCGTGATGAAGGCGTTGAGATCGGCGTGCGCCTCGGCGGCCTTGGCCAGCGCCTCGACCAGCTGGACGCTGGTCACCTGTCCGTCCCGGATGGCTGCGGCCGCCTCGCGGACCGTCATGGCCCGCGGCTCCTGCTGGGCGGCGGCAGGCGCGGCCACCAGGCCGGCACCCAGAGCCAGGGCCATGGCAAGCCCCTTTCGTCGGATCGCGAACGTCGGTTCGGTCGTCATGATGCACGTCTCCCCTCGTGCGGCCCCTCCCGGAGCCGAAAGGCCGAGCCTCGCCCATCGCGCGCGCCATGCCATCCTCGAAAATGACGATGCCGGTGGTCGCGGTCAGCCGCCCGCGTTCCGCTCGCAGGCGGACTACAGCAGCACGCCCAGGAGCGCCGCGCGGGAGCGGCAGCCGGTCTTGGCGAACATGTGGGTGAGATGGGTCCGGAGCGTCGGCACGCTCATGGCGCAGGCCTCGGCGATGGTGGCGTCGCTGCCGCCGGCGGCCAGCGCCCGGGCCACCTCGGTCTCGCGCGGCGTCAGCCGGTAGTGCGCCGCCGCCACCGCGATCCTGGCGGCGCGGTCGTCGCCGCCGCGCCGATCGGCGAACCGGTACGCGGTGCGCATCGCCGAGGTGAAGGCCGGACCGATCAGGTCGAGCAGCGCCAGCTCGGAGCGGTCGAAGTTCGGCTTGCCGCGCCGGCGCCAGATGCGCAGGTCGCCGACGTGCCGGACGCCGTCGTGGCCGTGGTAGTTCATGCCGAAATGCAGGCCGTCGCGGGCCAGGAAGTCGTTGAAGAACTCGGTCCGCTCGAGCGCCGGCTGCTCCAGCACCTCGTTCACGTGGGTCGCGCGCAGCCGCTTCTTCAGCTCCAGCGTGATCGGGTCGCGGAACTGGAAATAGGCGTCGTAGGTATCGACGTTGGCCGGGTCCATGTTGAGGAACACCCCGTCGCCGAAGCTGCGCCGGACCGGATCCCAGACGAAGGAGGCGAACTGGTCGGCATGCAGCAGGTCGAGCAGAACCTCGCCGGCGCGGGTGCGCATGCGGTCCCGATCCTCGCAGTCCGCGAGGGTCGCCATCAGCTTGCCGACGAGGCGCACGTCGCGTGCGCCGAGCGTGGTCAGCATCGGCCGGTCCTCAACCTCAACCTCGACGTCGAGAGGCGAGTGTAGCGCAACCCGCGCCGCCGTCCATCGCCGTGCGTCGCGGCGGCGGCGGCGCATCGGGCCCTATTCGGTGACCGGCATCAGCACCCAGTAGTCGAGGTCGAGCACCACCGACGGATCGTAGTGGCCGTCGGCGTCGCGGTCGGGGAAATCGGCGCACGGCCGGTCCTTGGTGGCGACCGTCCGCAGCCGCAGCGCGCCGAGATCGCGCCGTCCGGGGATCTCGCCCATGTCGAGCACCTCCGACCACGCATAGATCGTGTCGCCGGCGAAGGCGGGCGCCACGTGCCGGCCGCCATTGATGGCGGCGAGATGAAAGGCGGTGGCCAGCCCGTTGAACGACAGCGCCCGGGCGAGCGAGATCACGTGGCCGCCGTAGACCAGCCGCCGGCCGAACCGTCCCTCGCCCTCGGTGTGCTGGTTGAAGTGCACCCGGGCGGTGTTCTGGTAGAGCCGGGTGGCGATCTGGTGCTCGGCCTCCTCGATGGTCATGCCGTCGACGTGGTCGATCTTCTCGCCGATCGAGTAGTGGCCATAGCGGAACGGCGAGCCGGCGAGCGCATCGCTCCAGCCGTCGACGTCGAGCAGCGGCACGGCGTTGCCGAGCGAGTCGGCGTCCAGCGCCGCCGGGAGATGCGGCACGTGGGCCTCCGGCGGCGGCGTGTCGGGGTCGCGCTTGCGCACCATCACCCAGCGCACGTACTCCAGCACCTCGGTGCCGTCGGCCTTGTAGCCGGTGGAGCGGACGTAGACGACGCCGGTCTTGCCGTTCGAGTTCTCCTTCACGCCGATCACCTCGGAGACCGCGTTCAGCGTATCGCCCGGATAGACCGGCGCCATGAACCGGCAGCCGGCGTAGCCGAGGTTGGCGACGGCGTTCAGGGAGATGTCGGGCACCGTCTTGCCGAAGACGATGTGGAAGACCAGAAGATCGTCGACCGGGCTGTGCGGATAGCCCAGCGCATGGGCGAACGCCTCCGACGACTGCACCGCGAACCGCGATCCGAACAGGCCGGTGTAGAGCGCGACGTCGCCGGCCGTCACGGTGCGCGGCGTGGCGTGCCGGATCTCCATCCCGACGGTGAAGTCCTCGAAGAAATTGCCGTAGAAGGTTTTCGACACGCGCCGCACCCCGATCGTGGTTTCTCGAAACCTGTTGCAGCGGTTGCCCGGGGTGCTGTCAAGATGGCGTGGTGGAACGCCAGGCCGAGGGAGGGTTCCGACATGACACGCAGGCTGATTTCTTCCGGATCGCCGTTCGAGGCCGCCGCGGGATACGCGCGCGCGGTGGTCGACGGCCGCTGGGTCTTCGTCTCCGGCACCACGGGGTACGACTACGCCACGATGACGATGCCGGACGACGTGGTGGAGCAGACCCGCAACGCGCTGGCGACCGTCGGGCAGGCGCTGGCCGATGCCGACGCCTCGTTCGAGGACGTGGTCCGCGCCCGCTACTACATCGTCGATCCCGACGACGTCGAACGGGTGTTCGCCATCCTCGGGTCGGTGTTCGGCCGGATCCGGCCGGCCGCGACGATGATCGTCTGCGACCTCATCCGCCCGGAGATGAAGATCGAGATCGAAGTCACCGCCCGGCGCAGGATCTCCCGCCCGGACGACTGAAGTCGGAAGCTGGAGCGGCATCCCGCGCACGCCGATCTCGTCATCGTCCGCAAACTGCGCTATGGGCTCCGCAGCCCGTGTGATGGGACCGCGCCGGCCTGTGGCCGGTCCCGCTCCGCCAAGGACATCCGATGCTTCGCCGCCTCTACGACAAGACGCTGGCTCTCGCCGCCGGCCGCCATGCCCCCGCAGCGCTTGCGGGCGTCTCGTTTGCCGAAAGCTCGGTCTTTCCGATCCCGCCCGACGCGCTGCTGATCCCGATGGTGATCGCGCGGCGGTCCAAATGGGCGTGGTTCGCGCTGATCTGCACCGTCGCCTCGGTCATCGGCGGGGCGTTCGGCTACCTCATCGGCTACGCCGCGTTCGAGACCATCGCCCAGCCGATCCTCGCCTTCTACGGCTATGCCCACAAGTTCGAGGACTTCGCGGCCCGCTACAACGACTACGGCGCCTGGATCGTCTTCATCGCCGGGCTGACGCCGTTTCCCTACAAGGTGATCACCATCGCGTCCGGCGCCACCGGGCTCGACTTCGCGGTGTTCATGGTGGCGAGCGTGCTGTCGCGCGGCCTCCGCTTCTTCGTGGTGTCCGGGCTGCTCTACCTGTTCGGCCCGCCGATCAAGGCGTTCATCGAGAAGCGGCTCGGGCTGGTGTTCACCGTCGGCGTCGTCCTGCTCGTCGGCGGCTTCGTCGCCGCCAAGCTGTTGATGTAGCGCGTTCGGGGGGGCGGGCCCGGCCCGGGAGCCACGGTCCTCGGGGACGTCCGCCGCACGGCCGGCGGCTCGCCGCCGCCAGGCGCGCGGCGACCGGAGACGATCGCACCGCCTTTTTGTCGCAATCTGTGCCAAGAAGGCGCGACATGGTCCCTCGCCTGATTCCCGCGTCTCGTCCGCCTTCGACCGCCCCGCGGCCCGAGCAGGTGCGGCAACACCGCCGTTGAAGCCGACCGTGATCGCCGTATGCTGCCCCCATGCTGGAGCCTGAAGTGAATCCGCTTTCCCGCCGCCGCCTCATGCTGTACGCGGCCGCCGCGTTCGTCGTCTCAGCGGCGACGATCCTGACCGCCTGGGGATTCCAGCTGATCGGCGGCTACCTGCCCTGCCCGCTCTGCCTGGAGCAGCGCGTGCCCTATTATGTCGGCATCCCGCTGGCGCTGCTCGCGGTCTGGTTCGCCGCCGTCGGGCGGGTGCGGACCTCGCGGATCCTGCTGTTCGCCTTTGCCGTGGTGATGGCCTACGGCTGCTATCTCGGCGTCTACCAGGCCGGCGCGGAATGGGGCTTCTGGCCGGGGCCGACCGACTGCGCCACCGCCGACACCACGGTGCGCAGCGCCGGCAGCCTGCTGCAGACGCTCAGCACCACCCGGATCGTCAGCTGCACCGAGCCGGCCCTGCGCATCTTCGGGCTGTCGTTTGCCGGCTGGAACGCCGTGGTCTGCGCGGTGCTGGTGCTGATCGGCCTCGTCGGCGCGCTGGGCGGGCGGGTCCGCAGCCGATGAGCCGCCGGCCGCCCCCGCCGCCGGAAGACTGGACGGAGCGATGGGGCCGGCGGATCGGACGCGGGCTCGGCTATGTCGCCGCGCTCGGGCTGATCGTCTATCTCGTTCTCACCTACCTCTGACTCCGGACCAGGCTGGAACGCTTCCGGTGTTCACCCTGGCCGCGTTTTCCTGTCGACGCGCCGACCGGCGCATTGCACACTTCTTCCGCTTGGGTTTTCCGGGGGGAGGCACATGACGACTTCGCGCGCCATCGCCATACGGGCCGCGACCATCGAGGATGCCGCCGAGATCGGGCGGATACACGTCGCGGCGTGGCGCGAGACCTACGCCGGCCTGCTGCCGCCGACCGTCCTCGACGCGCAGTCGGAAACCAGGCGCGCCCAGCTCTGGGAAAAGGTCATGCGCGCCCCGGGCCGCCACGGCACCACCGGCATCTTCGTGGCGGAGACCGATCACGGCATCGCCGGTTTCGGCTCCTGTGGCCAGCAGCGCGCCGCCGCCCTGAAGTCGAAGGGCCACGACGGCGAGATCTCCACCCTCTATGTGCTGCGCGCGTTCCAGCGCCGCCGCATCGGCTCCGACCTGATGCGGACCATGGCCGGCGCCCTGCTTGACGACGGCATCCGCGCCATGAGCCTGTGGGTGCTGCGCGAGAACGAGGGCGCCCGGCACTTCTACAAGCGCCTCGGCGGCACGCTTGCCGGCGTGCGCGAGGAGACGCTGGGGCAGACGGTCCTCTCCGAAGTCGCCTATCACTGGAACGCGCTCGACGGCCTCGCCGACGGACGGGCCCCCGAAGACCGCGACAACGGTCCGCAAACGCCGCACGGTGCAGGGTCCGGCCATGTCATATGCTAATGCGCCCGACGCGCCATACCGATAGGCACGGTATCGAATCGGGTGCCATCACCGGCTGCCCGTGACGCTCCGCGCCCCGGCCGGCCGGGTCTGCCGCCCCCGGCGGCGTGATCCAGCCGCCGCTCCGCTGGCTGCGGCACGTGCACGGGTCCGGCAGAACTGATCAACAGACTGAGAATCCAGCCGGATTCTCTCACCGCAGAGTCGAAATGAGAACGACGCACCCAGACCGCTGGCCTGCCCTGACCGCGCCCGATCTCGATGCGTTCGAGCAGTTGGGGCGCAGCGCCTTCGAGCGCCTGCCCGAATCGTTCCGGGCGCTGACCGGCGACCTGGTCATCCGCGTCGCCGATTTCGCCGAAAAGGACGCGCTGGACGATCTCGGTCTGGACTCGCCCTTCGAGCTGCTGGGCCTGTTCGAGGGGGTCGGCATGACGCTCTCCGGCGGCCTGGCCCAGACCGGCCAGATGCCCAACCAGATCTGGCTGTTCCGCCGCCCCATCCTGGATTTCTGGGCCGACACCGGCAACACCCTGGGCGACATCGTCACCCATGTGCTGATCCATGAGATCGGCCACCATTTCGGCCTTTCCGACGCCGACATGGAAGCCATCGAGGCCGCCTCGGACTGAGCGGATCCGTCGGCCCCGACGCCGCGGTCGGCGCCTCCCTGCGGGCCCGTCCCGCGGGTGCGTCGTTCTGTCTGACGGGCGCGGGGGCGCCACAGTTGCTAGATAAGGAGGCAACCGGCGCCCGCGCCCTCTGCGGACACGCAGGGCGGACAATCAGGGAAGGACGCTCGTCATGCGCATCGGCAGGAACGCCCCGCTGCTGGCCGTCCAGGTCACCGTGCTCGCGGTGATGATCGGCCTGGTCTCCTATTCGCCGACGCTCTACCGGATGTTCTGCGCCGCGACGGGCTACGGCGGCACCGTCAACCGGGCCGAGGCCTCCGTCGCCCCCGCCACCTCCGACGGCCATACGGTCACGGTGCGCTTCGACGCCAACGTCGCGCCGGGGCTCGACTGGGAGTTCGAGCCCGGCCAGCGCTCGGTCGAGGCCCGCATCGGCGAACCGACCAAGGCCTACTACACCGCCCGCAACACCTCCGACGAGACCATCGTCGCGCACGCCAGCTTCAACGTGACGCCCTACCAGCTGGCGCCGTATTTCTTCAAGATCGAGTGCTTCTGCTTCACCGAGGAGCGCCTCGGCCCTGGCGAGAGCGCGAAAATGCCGCTGGTCTTCTATCTCGACGAGGAAATGCTGAACGACAAGGACGCGGCCGACCTCAAGTCCGTCACGCTGTCCTACACCTTCTTCAAGCAGACCGGCCTGACGGCGGAACAGATCGCCGCCGCCCGCGACCTGGCCGGCGAGTCGGAGACGCTGGACGCCGAGCTCGCCGAGGGCGGCAAGGCCTCGTTCGCCAACGACGCGCCGCGGCAATAGCGGGAGAGGGACAGGCGGAACCGGTTTCCCCTCGCCCCGCTCTCACCCCCAGTTGAGACCACCGGAGGCCCCATGACGGTGCCCGTTTGCCGCTCCACCCCCACCGCGCGCCGCCGCGCGCCGCTGCGCGTCGCCGCGGCCGCCGTCGCGCTGCTCGCCTGCGCCACCGCCGCCATGGCCCACAGCTACAAGCTGGGCGACATCGCCGTCGGCCACATCTGGGCAAGCCCGCCCGCCGCCGGTGCCGATGGGATGGCCGTCTACGTGCCGATCCTCAACCGCGGCACGGACACCGTCACGCTGGTCGGCGTCAGCTCGCCGATCGCGGCGTCGGCCGGCTTCCGGCGCGACAAGGACGGCGCGGTGACCGAGGTCGACACCATCGACGTTCCGTCGATGAAGCCGGTCTCGCTGGCCGCCTGGCGCGAGCACATCTGGCTGCAGGGGCTGAACAGACCGATCGAGGTGGGCGATGCCTTCCCGCTCACCCTCGATTTCGGCCCGGCCGGCACGGTCGAGGTGGAGGTCGAGGTCGAGAAGGCGGGCGAGCAGCACTGAGCGGCCGCCCCGAGCGAAGGGGCGACGGGGCCGGCCGGTGATCGACGGTGATCTACGGGAGATCGCCCCCGTCTGTATCGACCGAGCCACGCCGCCTCAGGCGGCGGCGGCAGCCGCCGCCGGCAGGTCGCCGGTCTTGCGCCAGGCGCGCCAGTAGGCGCCCCAGCGCTCGGAAAGCGCGTCGGCGGGCTCGCACAGCAGCCGCTCGCCGATGTCGAGGGCCTCCGCTTCCAGCCCCTTCCGCCGCTCGTCCATCAGCGCCACGAACACCTCGATGTCGCCCGTCCGCCCGTAGGCGTCGGGCTCCTCGGCGAGCGACTGGGTGAACACGTCGAGATCGTGGTGGGCGCCGAGCGTCTTGCCCAGCGCATCGGCGGCCGCGTGATGCGCGGCGATCGGCCCCTCCCAGGCGGGCGTCAGGAGCCGGGCGTGGTAGCCGTGATACTTGATGCGCTTGCGCCACTCGTGGAAGGCCTCGGCGGAGGGCTTGCGGCGCGCCGCCTTCATCGCCTTGCGGGCCCGGCCGTAGGTCTCGGCGAGACCGCCGGCGATCGCATCGGCGCCATTCCCCTCCAGGCTCCAGCGCAGCGCCCGCACCTTCGCCTCCACCATCGTCTCGCGGAAGGCGTCCAGCCGGTCGGCGAGATCGTCGCGCGCCTCGGCCTCCTTCTGCCGGAGCGTCAGCCGGCGGCGGATCGAGGCGAACGCCTGCCGGTCGATCTGCGCCTCGTAGAGGCCGGTCACGCGGTCGTAGGTCTCGATCAGCGCCTCGGTATCACGCAGGAACGACAGCTCGCGCGCCGCATCCCGGTAGGTTGCGTTCTCGCGGCTGTAGTCGGGAAAGGCGGGACGGATCAGGCGCACCACGCCGCGCAGCTTCTTGCAGCGCTTGCGCACCTGATGGACGGTCAGCCGGGCGTCGAGGGAAGCATCGTCGAGCTCTTCGATCGCCTTGTCGATCTGCTCCACCGCGATGCGGCGGACGCCCTCGCCAACGGCGGCGTCGTCGAGCTTGAACCGGTAGGCCAATGCGATCTCCCTTGGGTCATTCTCGGGTCGTTCGGTCGGGGAGAGCGGTCGCCGGACACGCGTGGCTCCGGCGCTCTGCGACCGGCGCGTCCCAGCCGTCGCAGCTCCGCATCCGGGCGCGATCGGGCCGGAAGGCAACCCGGCCGGCCGCGATCGACGCTTGGAGTCGCCGATCGCAGCCGGCCAGTCGCGTCCGCTCGGAGAGGCAACGTGTGCGCCCCGGGAAGGTTCCCCGGGGCAGCACCCGCCGCCCATCCGAGGCGCGCCCGGCTGCGCCTGGACGGCCGCCATCGGGCGGACCGTCGGCAGCGCATTCCGGGATCCTGTCACGGCGAGGCAGCCGCGGAAACCGATCCCTGGCGGTATCCTCTCGATCGGGTAAACCCACCCGATCGAATGCCAGCGAGAGCCCGTTTCGCCGTCCGGGAGCGGTCCCCGACGGCCTTCATCGCGCGCTCCGGAGGCGCCCAGAGCACGTCCCGTTCAGGTCGAAGTGACGTGACCGGAAAAGTCTCTAGTGGGCCGCCTCCTGTCCCGGTCCGGCCGGTGGCGCGGCATCGTCCGGTGCGCCGCCGCTCGCCGGCGGCGCGATCACCTTCTTGGCGCGGGACCCGAAGGTCCGCATCACGAAGACGAAGAACACGGGCACGAACAGGAGCGCCAGCACGGTGGCCGAAATCATGCCGCCGAGCACGCCGGTGCCGATGGCGTTCTGGCTGGCCGCGCTGGCGCCGGTCGCGATGGCGAGCGGCGTCACGCCGAGCGCGAACGCCAGCGACGTCATCAGGATCGGCCGGAAGCGCAGTTCCGCCGCCTCCCAGGTCGCCTCGTACAGGTCCTTGCCCTCGGCCCTGAGGTCCTTGGCGAACTCGACGATCAGGATGGCGTTCTTGGCCGACAGGCCGATGATCGTGATCAGGCCCACCTTGAAGTACACGTCGTTGGACATGTCGCGCATCATCACGGCCAGCACCGCGCCGAGCGCCCCCAGCGGCACCACCAGCATGACCGCCAGCGGGATCGCCCAGCTCTCGTAGAGGGCCGCCAGCAGCAGGAACACGAACAGGATCGACAGCCCGATCAGCAGCGGAGCCTGGGTGCCCGAGGCGATCTCCTGCAGCGACTGGCCGGTCCACTCGTAGCCGAAGCCCGGCGGAAGTTCGCCGACGAGCCGCTCCATCTCGGCGATGGCATCGCCGGAGGAATAGCCCGGCGCCGCCTGGCCGGAAATGCGGATCGAGGGATAGCCGTTGTAGCCCACCACCTGCAGCGGCCCGCGCGTCCACTCCACCGTGGCGAACGCCGACAGGGGCACCATGCCGCCGTTGACGTTGCGCACGTTGAGGTCCAGCAGGTCGGTGGTCTGCATGCGGCTCCGCTCGCTCGCCTCCACGGTCACCCGCTGCATCCGGCCGGCGTTCGGGAAGTCGTTGACGTAGGACGAGCCGAGATTGGCGGAGATCGCCGAGTTGATGTCGGCGAACTGGACCCCGAAGGCGTTGGCCTTCTCCCGGTCGATCAGCAGGCTGACCTGCGGCGCGTCCGGCAGGCCCTCCACCCGCAACCCGGTCACCATCTGGCTCTCGCCGGCGGCGGCCAGAAGCTGGTCGCGGGCGGCGACCAGCGCCTCCTGGCCGAGGCCGCTGCGGTCCTGGAGCCGGAACGAGAAGCCGCTGGTCGTGCCGAGACCCTGGATCGGCGGCGGCGACAGCGCGAAGGCGATGGCGTCCTTGATGCCGAAGATCTTCATGTTCGCCCGCTGGGCGATCGCGTTGGCGGAATTCTCCGGCCCGCGCTCGCTCCAGTCCTTCAGCGTGACGAAGGCGAGAGCCGCGTTCTGGCCCGATCCGGAGAACGAGAAGCCGAGGATCGAGATGACCTTGTCGACCGCTTCCTCGCCTTGCATGATCGCCTCGACCTGACGGATCACGTCGAGGGTCCGGTTGGCGCTCGCGTCCGGCGGCGCCTGCATGTCGACGATCAGGAAGCCCTGGTCCTCGTTGGGCAGGAACGCGGTCGGCAGCCGCAGGTACAGGTAGCCGAGACCAACGACCAGCCCGAGATAGACGATCATGAACAGGCCGGCGTAGCGGGTGGAACCGCGCACCGTCTTGCCGTAGCCCTGTGTCGTCCGCGTGAAGTTGCGGTTGAACCAGCCGAAGAAGCCGCGCCGCTCGTGGTGACCCTTGATCGGCTTCAGCAGCGTGGCGCAGAGCGCCGGCGTCAGCGACAGCGCCAGGAAGCCCGAGAACAGGATCGACACCACCATCGTCAGCGAGAACTGCTTGTAGATGACGCCGACCGCGCCGGGGAAGAACGCCATCGGCACGAACACCGCCGTCAGCACCACGGTGATGCCGACGATGGCACCGGAGATCTGGCCCATCGCCTTGATCGTCGCCTCGCGCGGCCCCAGGCCCTCGGTCGCCATGATGCGCTCGACGTTCTCGATGACGACGATGGCGTCGTCGACGAGGATGCCGATCGCCAGCACCATCGCGAACATGGTGAGCACGTTGATCGAGAAGCCGGTGGCGAGCATCACGCCGCAGGTTCCGAGCAGCGCGATCGGCACCACGATCGCCGGGATGATCGTGTAGCGGAAGCTCTGCAGGAACAGGAACATCACCAGGAAGACGAGCCCGACCGCCTCCAGCAGCGTGTGCAGCACCTTCTCGATGGAGATCTCCACGAAGGGAGAGGTGTCGTAGGGAACGTCGTATTCCACGCCCTCGGGGAAGTAGCGGGAGAGATCCTCCATCCGCTCGCGCACCGCGTCGGAGGTCGACAGCGCGTTTCCGGAGGGCGACAGCTGGATGCCGACCGCCGCCGCCGGCTGGCCGTTGAGGCGGGAGGAGAAGTTGTAGCTCTCGCTGCCGAGCTCGACCTGCGCCACGTCGCGCAGGCGCACCGTGGATCCGTCGGGATTTGCGCGCAGCACGATGCCGCCGAAGTCCTCGACCGTCTTCAGCTGGCCTTCGACCAGCACCGTCGCGGAAATCTGCTGGGAATCCGGGACCGGGGCGGCGCCGATGCTGCCGGCGGCGACCTGGGCGTTCTGGGCGCCGATGGCGGCGATGATGTCGTCGGCGGTGAGATCCAGGCCGACCATGCGGTCCGGGTCCATCCAGACGCGCATCGCCCGCTGGGTGGAGAACAGCTGCGCGCTGCCGACGCCCTCGACGCGCCGGATTTCGCCGATGACGTTGCGGGTGATGTAGTCGCCGAGCCCCACCGGGCTCATCGAGCCGTCGGTCGAGGTCAGGGCGACCACCATCAGGAAGCCCGAGTTGGCCTGGTCGACCTGGATGCCCTGGCGCTTCACCACGTCCGGCAGGCGCGATTCCACCCGCCGGATGCGGTTCTGCACGTCGACGGACGCCTGGTCGATCGAGGTGCCGGACTCGAAGGTGGCCGTGATGTTCACCCGGCCGGACGCCTCGGAGGTGGACTCGAAATAGACCAGCCCGTCGACGCCGTTGAGCTCCTCTTCGATCGGCCGCGTGACGCTCTGGTAGAGGTCTTCCGGCGAGGCGCCCGGGTAGTTGGTCTGGATCGACACCTGCGGCGGCGCGACCTTCGGATACTGCGAAATCGGCAGCTGCGGGATGGCGATCACGCCGGCGATCACGATGAAGATCGCGATCACCCAGGCAAAGATCGGACGGTCGATAAAGAATCTCGGCATCGTTGGGGTGCCCTCAGCCGGCTTTCTGGGGAGCGCCGGTGGACGGCTCCGTCACTGCGGTGCCTTCCGATTTCCACGGCTGGCCGTTGACCGGCGCGCCCGGCCGGATCTTCTGGAAGCCCTCGACGATCACCTTGTCGCCGGCCTTCAGCCCTTCGGAGATGATCCAGCGCTCTCCGATGATCCGTCCGGTCTCGACCGGGCGCAGCTCGGCTTTGGAGTCGGCGCTGACCACGTAGACCTGGGCATTGCCGCCGGCGTCGTGCTGGACCGCCTGCTGCGGCACCGCCAGCGCGTTCTCCTCGATGCCCTGCTCGATCAGCACGCGCACGTAGAGGCCCGGCAGGAGGTCGCCGTCCGGGTTGGGAAACTCGGCGCGCAGGATGACCTGGCCGGTGGTGCGGTCGACGGTGGTGTCGGAGAACAGCAGCCGGCCCGGCTGTCCGTACGGGGTGCCGTCGTCGAGCAGCAGCTTGACCGGCGCCTCGCCGGGATCCTTGGCCAGCGCCCCCATGTGCAGCGAGTTGCGCAGCGCCATCAGGTCGCGCACCGACTGGGTGAAGTCGGCGTAGACCGGATCGAGCTGCAGGATCGTCGCCAGCGGTTCGGTGTTGTTGGCGCTGACGAGCGCGCCTTCGGTGATCAGCGCCCGGCCGATCCGGCCGGAGATCGGCGCCTTCACGTCGGCGTACTGCAGATCGAGTTGGGCGGCTTCGAGCTCGGCCTTCGCGACGGCAACGTTGGCGTTGGCCTGGGCCAGCGTCGCGGTCGACGTCTCCAGAGCCTGGGCCGCGATGACCTTGCGATCCAGCAGCAGCTTCTGCCGGTCGGTGTCCTGCTGGGCGCGAAGCTGCTCGGCCTTGGCGCGCTCCAGGCTCGCCTGGGTGCGGGCGACCTCGACCTTGAACTTCGCGGGATCGATCTTGTAGAGCACGTCGCCCGCCTCGACGCGGCTGCCCTGGGTGAACACCCGGTCGGTCACGATGCCGGAGACCCGCGGCCGCACTTCGGCGATCCGCGTCGGCGAGATCCGGCCCGGCAGTTCGTTGACGATCGGGATGACCTCCGGCTCGACGGTGATGATCGACACCGCCGACGGCGGCCGCGCCGGCGCCGCCGCAGCCTTGTCCTTGCCGTCGCCGCTGTCGTTGCAGGCAGCCAGCATCGGCAGCAGAAGGGCGGCGGCGATCAGAGCGAAAGAAGATCGGGTCCGTGACATTCCGGCTCTCCGTATGCCACGCACGGGACGAGGTCGGCCCGGGGCGTGCAAAAGAAACTGATTGGTCGAAAGGGGGTGCGGTCAGGCGACCTCGGCCGGGACATCGAGCGGAACCCGCGTGGGCTCCTGATCGACGAGCCAGCGAATCTGTTCGATCAGCCGAAGCCGGTCGGCCGGGTCGAAATTGTAGACGCCGAAGTGCTCCATCATCCGCAGGCCCTCCAGCGCGACGAAAGCAAGAAGCGCGCCGTCCTGGTTCTTCGACGACTTGCGGAGCTCGGCGATGCTGTCGCCGATCTTGCTGCAGATCGGCTTGCGCAGTTCGTTGTCCTGGGCCACCGCCGCCGCCATGCACAGCGTGATCGCCTGGTCGTCGTCGGTGGCGGGGTCGGAAGCGGCGGTGAGGCGGGTGCGGATGAACGCGTTGGGCACGTTGCCGAGCGCGGCGCGGATCTGGTCCTCGCGGGCGTGTTCGGCGGCCATGCGGCGCTCGACGATCGCCCGCATCAGGGCAGACTTGGTCTTGTAGTCGTAGAGAACGCTGGCCTTGGAGATCCCGGCTTCCGCGGCCACCGCATCGAGGGTCAGCCGGGCGGTGCCGTCCCGCTGGACCACGCACTGAGCAGCGTCGAGAACCGCTTCGCGGTCGATGGTACGTTTGCGACCCATGGTACTGTCGTCCGATTAATTTCCAACCGGACGGTTATCTATATAGCCGGACGCGTGCCGTCAATATGTTTGCTGCGCCGCAACAATCAATAACTGCGTGATCGGCCGGCCGGCCCAGGATTTCCGGGCCGGCCGGCCCGCAGATTATTCAGCCGGCTTGGTCTCGGCGGCGGCCTGCCGGATCGACCGCTCGATGATCGCCTCGGCTTCCTCGGGGCCCTGCCAGCCGGTCACCTCGACCCACTTGTTCGGCTCGAGGTCCTTGTAGTGGTCGAAGAAGTGGACGATCTGCTCCAGCGTGATCTTCGGCAGGTCCTCGTAGCTGCGCACCGTCTCGTAGCGGCGGGTGAGCTTGGTGGTCGGCACCGCGAGGATCTTCTCGTCCGCGCCCGCCTCGTCCTGCATCATCAGCACGCCGATCGGGCGGCAGTTCATCACCGCGCCGGGCACGATCGGCCGCTGGTTGACCACGATCACGTCGAGCGGATCGCCGTCGTCGGCCAGGGTGTGCGGCACGAAGCCGTAGTTCCCCGGGTAGCGCATCGGCGTGTACAGGAAGCGGTCGACCCAGAGCGTTCCGGACTCCTTGTGGAGCTCGTACTTGATCGGCTCGCCACCCACCGGCACTTCGATGATGACGTTGATGTCCTTGGGAGGGTTGGTCCCGATCGGGATCGCCTCGATGCGCATGTTGGTGTCACCTTGTTTTTCTCTGCCGGGACAGCACCGCAGCGATGACGCGCTGCAAAATCGACCGGCGTGGTGCCTTCAACCACGGCTCTACGCCGCGGACAAGTGCGCCGACCCGCTTTTTGGCGCCAATGTGAACGAAGCGGCCTCCGGAGCCGGAGGGTGCGGCATGGCGCCGCGCCGCCTTTGCGCCGGCTAACCGTCCCAGGCATTCCTGCCTGCGCTTCGAGGCGCCGGGTGCGCCCCCGCACGCCGCCCGCCCCCGGCCCCGCCGTGTCTCGCCAACCGCTTGCTGCAGCAACGTTTTCCTGGAGGCCGCCGGCCGGACTGGGCGCCCGTGCGCGCCGGCATGCGCGAGCCGGTCGCTGCGCGCCAGGTCGCCCGCACCGGGACGGCCTCAGCCGGAGTGTTCGGGACCGGTCTGGCGGGCGTGCCGGGCCGCGAAGCCGAAGGCGATCTTCGGCAGGTGCGCCGGGCCGATGGTCTCTTCCGCGTTGGCGACGGCGTGCCCGCCGAGGCGTTCGTAAAACCGGCAGGCCGCCTCGTTGTCCGCCAGCGCCCACACGACGAACGACCGCCGACCCTCGTTCGACATGGCCGTCCGCGCCGCATCGAACAGCCTGCGGCCGAAGCCGAGACCGGAATATTCGGGCTGGATGTAGAGTTCGTAGACCTCGCCCCGGTAGGGCAGGCTGCGGGCCCGGCTGGCGCCGAAGGTGATGTAGCCGCGCACGGTGTCGCCGACTTCCAGCACCATGATCGACACCCGGCGCTGGATGGCGCGCTCCCACCAGGCCGGTCCCCGGCGCGCGATCATGCGCTCCAGTTCGGCGCCCGGCAGGACCCCGCGGTAGGCGTAGCGCCAGGCCGAATCATGGACCTCTGCGATCGCCGCAGCATCCGTCAGCCGTGCGCGCCTTATGCCGATCGAACCCGTCTTCATGAGAGGAAGGGTAGCTCGACCTTCGCGGCGGGAAAAGAGGAAAGCCGCTGCCGGGGCGATCGCCCACAAGCACGACCGCCGCCGGGCCGATGCCGGCGGCGTCGTGATCGGCTGGAAGGCCTTGGTTTCCGTGCCGTTCCGGCGCCCGGGCCGGGGAGCCGGTCAGGCCACGCCGGCCTGCTTGCTGCGCTCCGCCTTCTTGCGATCGTTCGGGTCGAGGATCGCCTTGCGGAGGCGAATCGACTGCGGCGTGATCTCCACCCGCTCGTCTTCGGCGATGAAGGCCAGCGCCTTCTCCAGCGTCATCCGCATCGGCGGGGTGAGCTTGATCGCCTCGTCCTTGCCCGAGGAGCGCACGTTGGAGAGCTGCTTGCCCTTCATCACGTTGACCTCGAGGTCGTTGCCGCGGGTATGCTCGCCGACGATCATCCCCTCGTACACCTTGGAGCCCGGATCGATCATCATCGGACCGCGGTCCTCCAGGTTCCACAGCGCGTAGGCGACGGCCTCGCCTTCGGAATTGGAGATGAGCACGCCGGTGTGACGGGTCGGCACCTCGCCCTTGTACGGCTCGTAGGCCCGGAAGACGCGGTTCATCACGGCCGTGCCGCGGGTGTCGGAAAGCAGCTCCGCCTGATAGCCGATCAGGCCGCGGGTCGGGGCGTAGAACAGCAGCCGCACCCGGTTGCCGCCCGACGGACGCATTTCCTGCATTTCCGCCTTGCGCTCGGAGAGCTTGGAGACGACCGCGCCGGAATACTCGTCGTCGACGTCGATGGTGACTTCCTCGACCGGCTCCTGCAGGTTGCCGTCGTCGTCGCGCTTGTAGACGACCTTCGGCCGGCTGACCGTCAGCTCGAACCCTTCGCGGCGCATCTGCTCGATCAGGATCGCCAGCTGCAGTTCGCCGCGGCCCGACACGATCATCGAGTCGGCGTCCTCGCCCGGCTCGACCTTCAGCGCCACGTTGCCGGCGGCTTCCTTGAGGAGACGGTCGCGGATGACGCGGCTCTGCACCTTGTCGCCCTCGCGGCCGGCCAGCGGCCCGTCGTTGATGCGGAAGGTGACCGACACGGTCGGCGGATCGATCGGCTGCGCTTCGATCGGCTCGGTGACCGAGGAATCGGCGAGCGTGTCGGCGACGGTGGCCGTCTGCATGCCCGCGAGCGCGACGATGTCGCCGGCGCTGGCGCTTTCGACCGGCAGGCGCTCGAGCCCGCGGAACGACAGCACCTGGCTGACGCGGCCGGTCTCGACCACCTTGCCTTCGCGGTTGAGCGCCTTGATGGCCTGGTTCGGATGGACCTCGCCCGAGCTGATCCGGCCGGTCAGGATGCGGCCCAGGAACGGATGCGCCTCGATGGTGGTGGCGAGCATCCGGAACGGCCCGTCGTCCACCGGCGGCGGCGGAACGTGGGAGACCACGAGGTCGAGGAGCGGGCCGATGGATTCCTGCGGGCCGGTCGGCTCTTCCGCCATCCAGGCTTCCTTGGCCGAGCCGTAGAGCACCTTGAAGTCGAGCTGGTCCTCGTCGGCGTCGAGCGAGGCGAACAGGTCGAAGATCTCGTTCAGCACTTCCTCGTGGCGCTCGTCGTGGCGGTCGATCTTGTTGATCACCACGATCGGCCGCAGGCCGACCTTCAGCGCCTTGCCGAGCACGAACTTGGTCTGCGGCATCGGCCCCTCGGCGGCGTCGACCAGCAGGATCGCGCCGTCCACCATCTGCAGGATGCGCTCGACCTCGCCGCCGAAGTCGGCGTGGCCGGGGGTGTCGACGATGTTGATCCGCGTGTCCTTCCAGATGACCGCGGTCACCTTGGCGAGGATGGTGATCCCGCGCTCACGCTCGATGTCGTTGGAGTCCATCGCCCGTTCGGCGACCCGCTGGTTGTCGCGGAAGGTTCCGGACTGCTGCAGGAGCCGGTCGACGAGCGTCGTCTTGCCGTGGTCGACGTGGGCGATGATGGCGATGTTGCGCAGGGTCATGAAGATGTCCGTCTGGATCGTCCGCGGCCGGACGATCGATGTTCGTGTGTCGCTAGAGCATGTCCCGGCCGGATCGAACCGATCCGATCGGGAACGCAATGCTCAACTTGTTGAATCCTGAAGCCATTCCTTGTCGATCAGATGTCACCACCTGGTCGGAAGTGGCCGGGCCGGTTCGCCCCATGGCTCCGAACGCGAGACCGCCGCGTTGTCGAAACGGCGATCCTGTCGATCCGGCGGCTGGAGGAGCGGGTTTCGCCGGCACCGCGCGTGTGCTGCAGCGCAAGAGCCATAGCGGATCGGACGCGGCGCGAAAAGGCAATTCGCGCCATTTCTTGGCCGCACCCCCTCGGAACCGGCGTTTTTGGACGCGAAAAGCTGCCCGAAGCGCACCTGCGGCGCACCTGGCGGCAATGGACACTGACGGTGAGACGCGGTAAACGCGCGTCTGCCGTTCCGGCCCGCCCTTGGTGGAGGCGACTGCCGCGCGAACGGACACACGATCGAAGATGAGCAACGCCATGGGCTACGTGATCGCAGTCGTCGGCGCGACAGGCAATGTCGGCCGGGAAATTCTGGATATCCTCTCCGAGCGCGGCTTTCCGGCCGACAGCGTGCTGGCTGTCGCCTCGCGCCGCAGCAAGGGCACCGAGGTCTCCTATGGCGACCGAACCCTCAAGGTCGAGGCCCTGGAGTTCGTCGACTTCTCGACCATCGATCTCTGCCTGATGTCGGCAGGCGGCGAGATCTCGAAGGAATGGGCGCCGAAGATCGCCAAGGCCGGCGCCGTGGTCATCGACAACTCGTCGTGCTGGCGCAACGATCCCGACGTGCCGCTGATCGTTCCGGAAGTGAACGCCGACGCGATCGTGGGCTTCACCAAGAAGAACATCATCGCCAATCCGAACTGCTCGACCGCTCAGCTGGTCGTCGCGCTGAAGCCGCTGCACGATGCGGCGACCATCAAGCGCGTCGTCGTCGCCACCTACCAGTCGGTCTCCGGCGCCGGCAAGGAGGGCATGGACGAGCTGTTCACCCAGACGCGCGCGGTGTTCGTCTCCGATCCGCTGCAGACGAACAAGTTCCCCAAGCGCATCGCCTTCAACCTCATTCCCCAGATCGACGTCTTCATGGAAGACGGCTCGACCAAGGAGGAGTGGAAGATGGTGGTGGAGACCAAGAAGATCCTCGATCCGAAGATCAAGCTGACCGCCACCTGCGTGCGCGTGCCGGTGTTCATCTCCCATTCCGAGGCGGTGAACATCGAGTTCGAGAACCCGATCACGGCGGAAGAGGCCCGCGACATCCTGCGCGAGGCGCCCGGCTGTCTGGTCGTCGACAAGCACGAGCCCGGCGGCTACGTGACCCCCTACGAGGCGGCCGGCGAGGACGCGACCTACATCAGCCGTATCCGCGAGGACATGACCGTCGACAACGGCCTGTCCATGTGGGTGGTCTCCGACAATCTGCGCAAGGGCGCGGCGCTGAACACGGTGCAGATCGCCGAGCTGCTGGTGAACCGCAAGCTGATCACGCCCCGCAAGCAAGCCGCGTAGGCGCCGCCTGCCGGCGCTCCCGACCCGGAGCGCGCAGATCCAACTCACGCCATAACGGGAGGCGGCCGGCAACGGCCGCCTTTTTCTGTGGCCGGTCCGCCGCCTCGCGGCGGGCGGCTCACTGCCGCCCGTTGACCGTCGTCACCTGCCCGCCGGTTCCCTCGCATGGCGCGTCCGCGAGCTCCGACCCCTCGAGATCGAGATCGGAGAAGCGGGCGCGGAACGTCTCGCCGTCGATCGCGTAGCGGCACGTCCACCACTGGACGGAACGCACGTCGGGGTCGGCCGGGCGGCTGTTCGACCGGATGGCGAGCGAGATCCGGTTCGCGACGGCATCGACGTCGAACGTCGCGTCCTGGGTCGCTCCGAACGTCTCCACGCGCGTGAGCTCCCCACCGTCCAGCAGCGCCAGGGTCAACGTGGCGCCCATCGCCGGCGGCGGATACTCCCCGTCGGCGATGAGGACAAGGAAACGTCCATCGGGCAGCGCCACCGCCTGCTCCACCCGGGTGAGCCAGGCGCCGTCCTCGCCGCTCTGGCTGCGGCTGAAATCGCGGAACAGGTCGGTCACCTCGCCGGGCGCCAGGTGCCGCAGCCGGGGCTCCAGCCCGGAGAGCTGGCGCAGCGAGGCGGAAAGATAGCGCGCCTGGAGTTCCTCGATGGTCTTCCGGCTGCTGCCCAGATCCTCGCGCGCCAGAACGAGCTCCGCCCGGACCGCCGTCAGATCGGCTTCAAGGCCGGCGAGCCGGCGCTCGTAGTCGGCCGCGGACTGCTCCGACATCCACCACGTGGCGCAGCCGAACAGGAGCCCGCAGATGCCGACGATGCCCTGGGTGGTGGCCGACGTGCAGACGCTGGCGAGGCTGGCCCCGAACCTGGCGATATGCGCCTTCTTCACCATCGCGTTTTCCAAGGAAGCATCGCGCCGGACGGGGCGCGACGCGCGGCGCCTTGCGGGCCTATTGGCCCGCCCCGACCGTCGCCTCGCCCTTCGCCCAGGCGGCGCGGTCGCAGCCGACGGCATCGGCGATCGACGTCATGCCCCGGCGGCGGACCTCCTCGCCGAGATGGCGCAGGATCGTGCCCACCAGCCCGCCGCCCTCGTAGACGAGGCCGGTGTAGAGCTGCACCAGGCTGGCGCCGGCGGCGATCTTGGCGAACGCCGTCTCGCCCGAGCAGACGCCGCCGACGCCGATGATCGGCATCCGGCCGTCGATCCGCTCGGCGACCTTGGCCAGCACCACCGTCGACGGCTGAAACAGCGGCCGGCCGGACAGCCCGCCGGTCTCGCGCGCCGTGCGCGCGTCGGTCAGCCGCGGCCGGGCAATCGTCGTGTTGGAGACGATCAGGCCATCCACCGCGTGGGTCAGCGCGGCGGCGGCGATGGCATCGATGCCGGCGTCGTCGAGATCCGGCGCCACCTTCACCAGCAGCGGCACCCGGCGGCCGATCGCCGCCATCTCGCCCCGGGCGGCCAGCACCCGCGTCAGGAGCTCGTCGAGCGCCTCCGCGCCCTGCAGGTCGCGCAGGCCCGGCGTGTTCGGCGAGGAAATGTTGATGGTGAAATAGTCGGCCACGTCGGCGAACGTGCGGATGCCGCGGACGTAGTCGTCGATGCGGTCGTGGGTGACCTTGTTGGCGCCGAGGTTGACCCCGACGATGCCCTCGAAGCGGCGCGCCGCGAGGCGCTCGTGGGCGGCCGCATGGCCGCCGTTGTTGAAGCCGAGCCGGTTGATGAGCGCCCGGTCGGCGCGCAGCCGGAACACCCGCGGCTTCGGATTGCCGGGCTGGGCGAGCGGCGTCACCGTGCCGATCTCGACGAAGCCGAAGCCGAGCTTGAGCAGCGGCCCCGGCACCTCGGCGTCCTTGTCGAAGCCGGCCGCCATGCCCAGCGGGTTGGGAAACGACAGGCCGAAGGCGTCGACCTGCAGCGCCGCATCCTTGGGGAAGGTCTCGGTCGGCGCGAGGCCGGTGGCGAGCGCGGTGATGGTCAGCCGATGGGCGCGCTCCGCATCCAGCCGGCGCAGCAGCGCGGGGGCGGCCGTCGACAGTCCTGGGATCACGCGTCGAGCTCCGGAAAGATATGGCCCGCCGGCGACAGCGGCAGCGGCTTGACCCAGGCCGCCGCATCGGTCGGCAGGTCGGCGTAGAGGTGCGGGAACAGCTCGTTGCCGCGCGACTTTTCCCACTTGAGGTCGTCGCCGAGCCGCTCCGAGCGGATCGCCACCAGCAGCAGCCCCCGCATCCCGCGGAAATGCTTGCGCGCCGTGTCCATCACCTGGCTGCGCGCGGAGAGATGGATGAAGCCGTCGGCGAGGTCGACGGGGGCGCCGCGATAGACACCCTCGGCCTTGGCGGCGTCCCAGGACTCCCTGTCGACGATCTTGTAGACGGTTTGCGCGCGCATCTGCCCGTTCTCCCGATTTTTCCCGGAGCCTAGAGCATTTCCCGTTCAGATCGAAGCGATCTGAACGAAAAGGAATTGCTCAAGGTATTGAATCCGGAGCCATTTCTTGTCGATCAGCTGTGACCAGCTGATGGGAAAAGGCTCTGGAGCATTTCCCGCCCAGATCGAACCGGTCTGAAGTGAAAAGCCTCTAGCCGCTCCGCTGGCCCCCGGACAAGTCAACGCAGCCGCGCCGCACGCGTTCTCCCCCAGGGATTTCTGGACAGGACCCGCCCCGGGGATTAGGGTGCGGCCTAGGTATGTATTCCTTTCACTTTCCCCGGGGACAACCCGGGCCGGCTTCCGCCCCGTCGACGGAGAGGTGACGAGCATGCTCACGCACGAGCAGGTATGGGCGGCCATCGATCGCCTTGCCGAGCGGCAGGGCCTGAGCCCCTCCGGACTCGCGCGCCGGGCCGGCCTCGATCCCACGACCTTCAACAAGTCGAAGCGGCTGGCCGGTGACGGCCGGCCGCGCTGGCCGTCGACGGAATCCATCGCCAAGGTGCTGGAGGCGACCGGCGCCGGGCTGGCCGACTTTTTCGGCCGCACGCCGGGGGCGCCCGGCGACGACGCCCTGCCGGTTCCCCGCGCCGTGCCGCTGCTCGGCTTCGCCCAGGCGGGGGCCGGCGGCTTCTTCGACGACGGCGGGTTTCCGGTCGGCACCGGCTGGGACGAGATCTCCTTTCCCGAGCGCCGGGACGAGCCCGTTTACGCTTTGGAGATTTCGGGCGATTCCATGCTTCCGCTCTACCGCCACGGTGACGTATTGATCGTCTCGCGCGCCTCCTCGGTTCGGCGCGGCGACCGTGTGGTGGTGAAGACGACGGACGGCGAAGTGATGGCGAAGATCCTGCACCGGCGCACGCCCCGGCAGATCGAGCTGACCTCGCTCAATCCCGACCATCCCGACCGCACGGTGCCGCTGGCCGAGATCGAATGGATGGCGCGGATCCTGTGGGCGAGTCAGTGATGGCGTACACTCCCGGCTATTCCGGACGCGGCCGGCGGCGGTCCGATACGATCACCCGGTCGATCTATGCGCTGGTGGTGGTGACGGCTGCGGCGGTGAGCGTGCTGCCGCTGCTGCTGCTCGACGAAACGGTGCTCGGCCCCATCGTCCAGAAGATGAAGTCGCTGCCGCTCGGCGCGCCGGAAGACGAGCCGCAGACACCCTCCGACTGGGGCGGCGTCGAACCCAAGCGCCAGGGCAGCCTCGGCTTCGAGGCCCCGCCGGCCGGCGAGACCACGCCCGGCGAGGGCTTCGGCATCGAGCCCGACCGGCTGGTGCGCGACGTCTCGTCCGACCGGATCACCCGCAGCCCCGACCTTGCCGCGCCGCTGCAGCGGCTGCCAAGCTCGGTGCAGCCGCCGCCGCCGCTGCCGCCGAAGCCGGTGCGCTATCATCTGGTCGTGGTCGAGGACGCCACCACCATCGATTCCTCCGGGACCGTGCTGAAGATCGGCGAGGTCCAGGGGCCGGCGTCGTTCAAGGCGTGCGAGGACGGCTCGCCGGTGCAGTGGAGCTGCGAGCTGCGCGCCCGCACGGCGTTGCGCCAGCTGGTGCGGTCGCGGGCGATCGAATGCCTGGCGCTCGATGAGGATGCGGCCCGCCGCCTGGAGGCCTCCGCCGACGGCAACGCCGAGCCGCCGGAGGGCGGCCCCTTCCCCGCGACCTGTTCGGTCGGCGGCACCGACATCGCCAGCTGGCTGGTGTCGCAGGGCTGGGCGCGGCCGGCCGAGGGCGCCCCGGACCGGCTCAAGGTGCTGTCGTGGATCGCCCAGGAACAGAAGCGCGGCCTGTGGCGGCCGGTGCCCCCGACCGCGCAGTAGGCGGGGCAATCGCGCCGGGTTCAGCCCGCGGGCGCGACGAGTTCCCCGGCCAGCGCCCTGGCGATGAGGGCACGGGTCTCGTCGATCCCGTAGAGCGCCACGAAGGAGCCGAAGCGCGGCCCCTGCTCCTGGCCCAGGAGCACCTGATAGAGCGCCTGGAACCAGGTGCCCGACACGCCCGGTCCGCCGTCGGGGCTCTTCCGCTTGGCGTCCTGGTAGCGCTCGATCGGACGCGCCACGTCGAGGATGGCGTCCTGGATGGCGGCGGAATCGGCGTCCTTCGGCAGCGTGGCGAGCTTGGCGTCCAGCGCCGCAAGCGCCGCCCGCTCGGTCTCGTCCGGCGCCCGGTAGACCTTCTTCGGGCGGACGAAATCCTCGAAGTAGCGGATCGCGTAGCCGACGAGGGCATCGAGCTCCGGCGCGCTCTCCGGCGTGACGTCCGGCACGTGGCGCAAGATGTAGCCCCACAGCACGTCCGCCGTCTCCGCGTTCGACGCCGACACCAGGTTCAGGAGCAGCGCGAACGACACCGGCAGGGTGATCTCCGGCGGGTTGCCGTTGTGGATGTGCCAGACCGGATTGTTCACCTGCGCCACCGGGTCCTGGCGCCGGAACGCCGACAGGTGGGCGAAGTACTCGTCGACGGCGCGCGGGATGACGTCGAAATAGAGCCGCTTGGCGGTCTTCGGCTTCTGGAACATGAACAGCGCCAGGCTGTCGGGCGAGGCGTAGGTCAGCCACTCGTCGATGGTCAGCCCGTTGCCCTTCGACTTGGAGATCTTCTCGCCGTTGTCGTCGAGGAACAGCTCGTAGACGAAGTGCTCCGGCGGCTTGCCGCCGAGCACCGAGCAGATGCGGTCGTAGACCGGCTGGTTGGAGAGGTGGTCCTTGCCGAACATCTCGAAGTCGACGTCGAGAGCCGCCCAGCGCGCCCCGAAATCGGGCTTCCACTGCAGCTTCACGTTGCCGCCGGTGACCGGCAGGGTGACCTCGGTGCCGTCCTCGTCGGCGAACGTCACGGTGCCGGCGGCGGCGTCGACCGCCTTCATCGGCACGTAGAGGACGCGGCCGGTGGTCGGCGAGATCGGCAGGAACGGGCTGTAGGTCGCCTGGCGCTCCTCGCGCAGCGTCGGCAGCATCACCTCCATGATCGCCTGGTAGCGCTCGGCGACCCTGAGCAGGATCTCGTCGAAGCGTCCGGACGTGTAGTAGTCGGTGGCGCTGGCGAACTCGTAGTCGAAGCCGAAGGCGTCGAGGAAGGCGCGCAGGCGGGCGTTGTTGTGGGCGCCGAACGAGGCGTGGGTGCCGAACGGGTCCGGGACCCGGGTCAGCGGCCGGCCGAGGTTCTCGTGCAGCAGCGCCTGGTTCGGCACGTTCTCCGGCACCTTGCGCATGCCGTCCATGTCGTCGGAGAAGCACAAGAGCCGGGTCGGGATCCGGTCCTCGGTGATGACGCGGAAGGCATGGCGCACCATCGTCGTGCGCAGCACCTCGCCGAAGGTGCCGATGTGCGGCAGGCCCGACGGCCCGTAGCCGGTCTCGAACAGGACCTCGCTCTTGCCGGACCGCTCCAGCCGCTCGACGATGCGCCGCGCCTCCTCGAAGGTCCACGCTTTGCCCGTCTTCGCCGCAGCAACGATCTCTTCGGACAGATCGGCGGAGGCGGGGCGGACGGTCATGATGGCGGTTTCCCAGTCAACTGCGTCGGAATGGATCGGATCACCGGCATCGGCCATGCGGCCCTGAATGCCCGGTTCCGGCGGATGGTCTAGAGCATATCCCGCCCCGACAAAAGCAGCCTGTACGGCAGGCGGCGCGCTGCCGTGCCGGACTGCGGACCGCCAGGCGGCTGCACGGCCATTTCCGATCGAGCAAATGATTCCACTCGCCGGCAAAACGCTCTAGGGTCCCGACCACCGAATTCCCGCGCACCGCAACACTTTCGCGAGCACACCTGATGAATCAGACGATTTCGCATCACGACGCCCTCATCTACGTCATGGTCACCATGTCGGCGGCCGACAGCACGATGACGGACGCCGAGCTTCACCAGATCGGCGAGGTCGTCCGCACGACACCGGTGTTCCGGGACTACCGCGAAGAGAAGCTCGTCTCCTCCGCCGAGACCTGCGCCGACATCCTGCAGGCCGAGGACGGCCTGGAGACGGTGCTCGAACTCGTCCGCACCTGCCTGCCGGAGCGGCTCTACGAGACCGCCTACGCCCTCGGCGTCGAGGTGGCCGCCGCAGACCTGCACGTCGAGCCGGAGGAGCTTCGGCTGCTGGCGATGCTGCGCGACCGGCTCGGCCTCGACAAGCTCACCACCGCGGCGATCGAGCGCGGCGCCCGGGCCCGCTTCCGCACGCTCTAAGTATTCCCCTCACGCCGGGTTCGCTGCGCGCACCGGCTCCGGGTGGGCGGCCTCCGGCCGGCGCGCGGTCGCGCGCTGGTGGGAGCAATCCAGACGCGATCCGGGATGGGTGCGCGGTCGGCCGTACCGACTATCAGTAAATCACCAATCCGCATGCGACTGCATGCCGGCCGGAGGCCGCGCCCGCGCAGCCGGTGCGCAACGCGAACTCGGCGTGAGGTGATCAAATACCTAATTCAGCGTCGGCTGGGCGTCGGGCATATCGAGCGAGAAGGCCGGGATGTCGACCTCGAAGCGCTCGCCGCCGGAGGTTTCCATCTCGTAGGCCCCGACCATGATGCCGGACGGCGTCGGCAGCGGGCAGCCCGACGTGTAGGTGAAGGCATCGCCCGGCGCGAGCACCGGCTGTTCGCCGACCACGCCCGGGCCGCGCACCTCCTGCACGTGGCCGCGCGCATCGGTGATCTGCCAGTAGCGGTTCAGAAGCTGTACGGTCTCGGAGCCCACGTTGGCGATCTCGACCGTGTAGGCCCAGAGGAACCGCTTCTCCTCCGGCTCCGATTCATCCTCCAGATAGTGAGGATTCACCGTGACCCGCAGATTGCGTGTGATGGCTTCGTACATCGTCCGACCCAACTGATTCTCATTCCGGCGGACCGCAACCGGGAGCGACAAGGTCCGATGCGCTCATCCTGTGCCGAACCGGCAGCGAAGGAAAGTGAACACCATCAAGCTTGCGTGGCGCTCTACTGCCCCGGCAGCGGCCCGTCAATCTCGGCCGCCCGCCCGGCGCATGCGGCAGACGCCGCCGCGCCCGCCACGAGGGAGCACCGATGTTCGACGCCCGACTGCGACCGCTGATCGACCCGCCGCTCGACGCCGCCGGCCGCCGCATCGCCGCCTGGGGCCTGTCCGCCGACGCGATCACCGTCGCCGGCTTCGCCCTCGGCCTCGCCGCGGCCGTCGCCATCGCAAGCGGCCTTTCTCTCGTGGGCCTCGGCTTCCTGGCGCTCAACCGCATCGCCGACGGGCTCGACGGTGCGGTCGCCCGCGCCACCGGCAGGACCGATCGCGGCGGCTTTCTCGACATCGTGCTGGACTTCGCGATCTACGGCGCGGTCCCGTTCGCCTTCGCCGTCGCCGACCCGGCGCACAACGCGCTCGCCGCCGCCGCCCTGCTGCTGTCGTTCTACGTGAACGGCGCGTGCTTTCTGGCGTTTGCCATCTTCGCGGAGCGGCGCGGCCTGGAAACCCGCGCGCAGGGATCGAAGTCGCTGTTCTATCTGGGCGGGCTGGCGGAAGGCGGCGAGACGATCGCCGCCTTCGTGCTGATGTGCCTGGCGCCGGGCTGGTTCCCGGCGATCGCCTGGATCTTCGCCGGCGTGTGCCTGGTGTCGGCGACGGCGCGGCTGGTGCTCGCCGCGCGCACCCTGTCCGACGACGGCAGCTAGCCGACGCTGGCGGCCGCCTTCGTGCCCGACCGGTCGAGCGCCTGGGTCATGTCGGCGATCAGGTCCTCGACGTCCTCCAGCCCGATGGAGAGCCGCAGCAGGCCCGGCCCGATCTCCAGCTCGGCCCGCTGCTCGTCGGTGAGCCGCTGGTGGGTGGTGCTGGCCGGATGGGTGATCAGGCTCTTGGCGTCGCCGAGGTTGTTGGAGATCTTGACGACCCTGAGCGCGTTGGAGAAGGCGAACGCCGCGTCGCGGCCGCCCTGCATGTCGATGGCGATCAGCGTGCCGCCGCCGGTCATCTGCTTGCGGGCGATCTCCGCCTGGGGATGGTCGTCGCGGCCCGGATAGATCACCTGGCGGACGGCCGGATGGCCGGCGATCGCGTCGGCGACGGCGGCCGCGTTGGCGGTCTGCTGGCGCACCCGGAGCGGGTAGGTCTCCAGCGACTTCAGCATCACCCAGGCGTTGAAGGGCGACATCGCCGGGCCGGTCTGGCGCAGGATGGTGTCGAGCTTCTCGGTCACCCACTCCTCGTCGGCGAGGATCGCGCCGCCCAGGCAGCGGCCCTGCCCGTCGACGTGCTTGGTGGCGGAATAGACGACCACGTCGGCGCCGAGCTTCAGCGGCGACTGGTGCAGCGCGGTGGCGAACACGTTGTCGACCACCAGCCGGGCGCCGACCGAATGGGCGATCTCGGCGACGCCGGCGATGTCGACCAGCGCCAGCGTCGGGTTGGCCGGGGTCTCGGTGAACATGGCGGTGGTGTTCGGGCGCGTCGCCGCCTGCCAGGCGTCGAGATCGCCGCCGTCGACCAGGGTCGCCTCGACGCCGAAGCGGGGCAGGAACTCCTCGACCACGTAGCGACAGCCGCCGAACAGCGCCCGCGAGGCGACGACGTGGTCGCCGGCCTTGACGCAGGCCACCATCGCCGCCGTCACCGCGGCCATGCCGCTGGCGGTGGCGCGGGCCGCCTCGGCGCCTTCCAGCAGCGCCATGCGGTCCTGGAACATCGTCACCGTCGGATTGCCGTAGCGGGAATAGACGTAGCCCTCGGCCTCGCCGGCGAAGCGGGCTTCGGCGGCTTCCGCGCTCTCGTAGACGAACCCCTGGGTCAGAAAGAGCGCCTCGGAGGTTTCACCGAACTGGGACCGCTCGGTGCCGCCGTGAACGAGGCGGGTCGAGGGTCCGGCATCCGAAGGCAGCGACGACGACGACATGGACACATCCTTTCCAGATCCACCGGCAGCACCCGCGACGGGGCGGACGGCGCGGTGCGGGACGGGCCTTCGCCCCGACGACCCGCAGCGCGGTCGGTCCGGGCGCGTGCCTGCGTGCGAGCGGCACGGCACAAAAAAACCCGGCCGAAACGAACGACCGGGGCGTACCTCGCCCGGCCTTTTTAGCGATTTCTTTAACGTGGCTGCAAGCCGGCCGGCTCAAATGACCACGGGACAAAAAGCTCTTTACGCCCCGCTTTCCTTGGCGTCAATGCACCGATCGGTTTAGGTCTTGGGCTGACGCGAGCGCGACGAAGCTTCCAGGTGCGGGACGAACGACACATGCAGGAAACCGCCGGCATCCTTCCGCGGCAGGCGATCGAGGCGCTTGGGCACGCGGGGGCGATTTCCTGCGACGCGCCGTTCGACGCCGACCAGATCCAGCCGGCGAGCCTCGACCTGCGGCTCGGCACGGTCGCCCACAGGATCCGCGCGAGCTTCCTGCCCGGCCCCGACGGGCCGGTCGCCGACAAGCTGGCCGAGGTGACGATGCACACCATCGACCTCACCCGGGGCGCCGTGCTGGAGACCGGCTGCGTCTACGTGGTGCCGCTGCAGGAGCGCCTGGCGCTGCCGGCCGACGTCGCCGCCTCCACCAACCCGAAGAGCTCCACCGGCCGCCTCGACGTGTTCACCCGGGTGACCGCCGACCGCGCCGGCGCCTTCGACCGGGTGCCGGCCGGCTACGCCGGGCCGCTCTACGCCGAGATCTCGCCGCGCACCTTCCCCGTGCTGGTGCGCGCCGGCTCGCGGCTGTCGCAGATCCGCTTCCGGCGCGGCAACGCCACGCTCACCGACCCCGAGCTGCGCGCCCTGCACGAGCGCGAGCCGCTGGTGGTGCCCGGAAACGCCGGCATCGAGGACGGGCTGCAGCTCTCCATCGACCTGCAGAGCACCGACGCCAGCGGCCTCGTCGGCTACCGCGGCAAGCGCCACACCGGCGTCATCGACGTCGACCGCAAGGACGGCTACGACGTCGCCGACTTCTGGGACCCGGTGACGGTGCGGCCCGGCCGCGGGCTGATCCTCGACCCCAACGAGTTCTACATCCTGGTGTCGCGCGAGGCGGTGCAGGTGCCGCCCCAGTGCGCCGCCGAAATGGTGCCGTTCGACCCGCTGGTGGGCGAGTTCCGGGTGCACTATGCCGGCTTCTTCGATCCGGGCTTCGGCCACGGCACGTCGGGCGCCGGCGCCCGCGCCGTGCTGGAGGTCAGGAGCCACGAGGTGCCGTTCATCCTCGACCACGGCCAGGTGGTGGGCCGGCTCGTCTACGAGCGGATGGGGGCGCTGCCCGACACGCTCTACGGGGCGGGCGTCGGGTCCAACTACCAGGCCCAGCGGCTGAAGCTGTCCAAGCACTTCCGCAGCGACTGACCCCCTTTTCGGCCAGGCGGGGTCATCCGGCCGAGGCGACAGGACCGCAGCATCCGTTCCTTGAGGCCGCCCGGCTCCGGGCGGGAAACCGCCCCCCAGATCGGCGCGCACGGTGAACGCCGGGACGACAGCCGTCCCTACTCCGCAAGCCCCGACCGCATGCCTGGGTCGGCCTGCATTCGGCTGCCGGAGATCTCGCCACGCAGTGCGGCGATCTCGCCCCGGAGCGCCCGCATCTCTTGCGAGATCTGCGCCTGCTCGTCGTGCAGCACCTGGCGCTCGGCATCCAGCGCCGCCTCGTGCTCCTGCTGCATGGCCGAGACGATGATGCCGATGAACAGGTTCAGCACGGTGAAGGCCGTCGCCATGATGAACGGCACGAAGAAGGTCCAGGCGTTGGGGAACTCCGCCATCACCGGCCGGACGATGCCCATCGACCAGGATTCCAGCGTCATGATCTGGAACAGGGTGTAGGCGGCCGCCCCCAGGGTGCCGAACCATTCCGGGAAGGCGGCGCCGTAGAGGTTGGTGGCCATCACCGCGAACACGTAGAAGATGATCGCCATCAGCAGCACGATCGAGCCCATGCCCGGCAGCGCCGCGATCAGCCCGCCGACGACGCGGCGCAGCGACGGCACCACGCTGATCAGCCGCAGCACCCGCAGGATGCGGAGCGAGCGGAGCACCGACAGGCCGTGCTGGTTGGGCACCACGGCGATGGCGACGACGACGAAATCGAACAGGCTCCACGGATCGCGGAAGAAGCCCAGCCGGTGGACGTAGAGGCGGAGCGCGATCTCGACCACGAACAGCGCGATCACCGCGCCGTCGAGGAAGACCAGCAGCGGACCGGCCTCCGCCATCGCCCGGCTGCTGGTCATCAGGCCGAGGACGACGGCGTTGAAGACGATCAGTCCGGCGATGAACCACTCCCAGCGGGAGCTTTCCAGAAGGGTCTGCACGCGGTCACGCATCGTCTGGCTCATTCGGGGAACGGTGGATCGGAGGGAGGCATGCCGGGCGGGCACGGCCGCGCGACGGCGGAACGCCCGGCCCGGCGCGCTTCATCTAATGCGCTTGACAGGAGCATTCCAGAGCGGTCATTTCGCAGCAGGCGCGGGCGTAGTTCAGTGGTAGAACGTCAGCTTCCCAAGCTGAATGTCGTCGGTTCGATCCCGATCGCCCGCTCCAATTTCCTGAAGCTCAGCATGGGCTTAACGTCCGCGCAGGCCGCCCGTTCCGAGGTCGGCGGACGTCCGGCGCCCTCGCACGTTTCCCGGTCTCATCAAAGCCATCCGAACGAAAAGGCATGGCTCAAGACCTTGAGTCTGAAACCGTTTCCAAATCGATCCGGTGAGTCCACCTGATCGAATGCCTAGCCGCGCGGGCTGCTGCCGATGCCTCTCAGGAAGGGGAGGAAGCCGTCGAGGAACCGCGTCGTCGCCGGCATGAAATGGCTGCCGTGGTGGTACATCGGGTCGAGCGCGGTGACGATCAGCGTGCCGTTGGTCGTCACCCGGTCCTCGTAGAGGATCGAACCGTCCTGGACGTCGATCAGCGACCGGGCGCCGGCCGGCGGCGCGAAGTGGCCGTGGTGGTGCCAGGTCGCGTCGTCGAGGGTGATGTGGCCGAACAGCGGATGGTCGGGCGCGACGCACCGCAGGCCGAGGCTGCCGCCCTCCTTCCACCACCAGAAGTTCGTCGGCGTGTCGGTCCAGACCACGCCGTCGAGCCACTGGTGCGGCCCGGTCGAGCCCATGGCGACGAGCGTGCCGCCGGCGTCAAGGAAGCGCCGGAGCTTCCCGCGGTGCGGCACCAGCAGCGACGGGTCCGTCCGGCAGGAGACGATCAGCACGTCGATGCCGGAGAGATCGGCCTCGCCGAGCCGGCGGGCATAGAGGATCGCGTCGAAGGCGTCGCGGTAGCGCGCCTCGTAGAGCGTCCGATGATGGTAGTAGGTGCCGCTGTCGAGCGCCGCGATCCGGTTCATGCGGGCACCTCCTTGTCGTGGCCGACCGCCCAGGCGCAGAGCTGCGGCACGATGCGCGCCGCCGTCGTGTCGGCGCCCGCATACATCCACAGATCGTTGCCCGCGTGCATGAAGATGCGCCCGCCGCGCGGCCGCTCGTAGACCCAGTCGCACGGCCGCCGCTCGGGGCCGAGCCCGAGCACCGGCACCGCGCCCTCGGGCGGCGGGTTGTGGCCGCGCGCATAGAAGCCCGCGACGCCGCGCCGGTAGGTGAGGTCCGCCATCTCGACGCCCGCGAAGACGGGATGCGGGGCGACCAGATGGACCTGCAGCTGGTCGAGGCCGCCCTGCGGCAGCGGCACGAAGGCCTGGAATTCGGGCAGCATCGGCCAGGCGACGTGGCCGTTGAAGACCAGCGTCCCGCCCCGGTCGAGATAGGCCTCGATCACCGGCGCGATCTCGCCGAGATAGCGCTGGTCGAGATGGGCCGGCAGGAGCAACGCCGCGTAGCGCGCCAGATCGGCCGCGTGCAGCGCGTAGTGGTCGATCTCATCGGCATCCTCGACGAAGCCCATCACGCTCGGCAGGTCGCCGCCGGCGCCCTTGATCGGTTTCAGGAACAGGCAGCGGCCCATCAAAGGAGGCTCCTTCCAGTCGGTCGGACAAGCGGGCGGGGGCGGCCCGCCGGATACCGGGACGGGGAGGCATCGGCCTTTCCCGTCCCGCTCAGAGGGTCATTCGCCCTTCGACACGCTCTTGAAGTCGAAGAAGAAGCCCGACGGATGGACGCGGTAGCCCTGCACCGCCTCGCTGGAGGCGACGACGAACACCTTGTGCACCAGCGGCATGATCGGCGCGTCCTCCTGCAGGATCGTCAGCGCCTCGCGGTAGGTGGCGTCGTAGTCCGCGCCGCGGTCGAGGGCGCGGCCGGCGTCGACGAGCGCGTCGAAGCGCGGGTTCGCCCAGCCCTGGTAGTTCATCTCCGCCTTGGAGTGGAACTGGGACTTCAGGTGCAGGTCCGGGTGCCCGGTCATCTCCGGGGTCCAGAAGACGACGGAGACGTCGTACTGGCCCTGGCGGACGAGATCGAGCATGCCTTCCCAGGTGAAGAGCTGCACCTGGCTGCCGATGCCCTGGTTGGCGAGGAGCGCCGCCAGCGCCTCGGTGATCAGCGCCATCTCGGTCCGGCTCGAATAGGAGAGGATGCGCAGGCTGAGCGGCGTGCCGTCCTTCTGCCAGCGGCCGTCCTGCCGGGTGTAGCCGGCCGCTTCCAGCAGCCCCGCCGCCTTCTCCTCGTCCATCTCGTAGGGCGCGACCCCGTCCGGCACCCAGTCGAACTGCGGTGCGAAGAAGCGCCAGGCGGGCGCGCCGACGCCGTCGAGCGCGCCGGTCACCAGGACATTGCGGTCGACCAGATGGTTGAGCGCCCGGCGCACCCTCACGTCGGCCAGCGGCGTGTCGCCCGCCGTGTTGAAGGCGCCGTAATAGAGGCCCGCCGTCGGCTCCGCGTAGACGGTGAAGTCGGCATCGGCCTGCAGCCGCGCCACGTCGGCCGGCGGCAGGTTGGTCGCGAAGTCGATCTCGCCGGCCTCCAGCGCCAGCGTGCGCGCATTGTGGTCGGGGATGTAGCGGTAGACGATGCGCCGCAGTGCCGGCGCCTCGCCCCAGTAGCCGTCGAAGCGCTCGACGATGGTGCGGTCCTGCTTGACGTAGTCCACGAACCGCCAGGGGCCGGTGCCGATCGGCGTCACGAACGTGCCGGCCGCGTCGAACGACGACGGGGCGTAGACGACGGTGATGGCGTCCGTCAGCTGGTTCGGCAGCGCCGCGAACGGCTCGGTCGTCTCGATCTCGAGGGTCAGCGGCCCGGTCGCGTCCATGCGCTCGATGTTGAGCAGGTCGGCGGCGTAGGGCAGGTGGTCGACCACCTGCTGCAGCGACGCCTTGACGACGTCGGCGGTGAGCTCCGTGCCGTCGTGGAAGACGACGCCCTCGCGCAGCTCGAAGCGCCACACGGTGGGCGACACGCGCTCCCAGGAGGTGGCGAGCCCCGGCACCAGCGTCATGTCGTAGTCGAGCTTGATCAGGGTATCGAGGATCTCGCTCTCGGTGAAGAAGCGGCTGCGCCGCGGCGCCATGGCGAGCGGCAGGGATTCCCACATCGTGCCGACGATCAGCGTATCCGCGCGGGCCGCGTCGTCCTGCGCCGTCGCCGGCGCGGGGATCAGCGCCGCGGCGGCCGCCATGGCGAGCAGGGTTCGTCTCAGGGGAATCATCCGGGTCTTCCTTTCTTGAAGCTTCGGGCGAGGACCTGGTCGACGCGCCAGCGGTCGGCGAGCGCGTCTCCATGCAGGTTGACGACGATCACCAGGCCCATGATCGACAGGCCCGGGACGAGCACGAGGCGCGGATAGGACCGCATGTGGCTGCGCGCCTCGGCGATCATCCGGCCCCATTCGGCGGTGCCCGGCTCGACGCCGAGGCCGAGAAAGCTCAGGCCGGCAAACGCCAGGATCACCCACGACATCGAATAGGCGCCGAGCACCAGCAGCGGGCCGCCGACGTTCGGCAGCAGGTGCCGGAACATGATCACCCGGCCCGGTGCGCCCATCGCCCGGGCGGCCATGACGTAGGGCTTGGCCCGCTCGACCATCGTCATGTTGCGCACCACCCGGGCGTACTCGGTCCAGTGCACCGCCGTCAGCGCGATCAGCACCGACGTGAGGTTCAGGCCCAGCGTGCCGGCGATGACGAGGCTGACCGCCAGCGCCGGCAGGATGGAGACGCCTTCGACCAGGCGCATGACCAGCCGGTCGAGCCAGCCGCCCGAATAGCCGGCGGCGAGGCCGACGAGCGTGCCGATCGCCGAGGCGGCCGCCACCACCAGAAGGGCGGCCGAGACCGTCAGCCGCGCCCCGTAGAGAAGCCGGCTCAGCAGGCACCGCCCCATGGCGTCGGTGCCGAGCGGGTGGTCCAGGCTCGGCGCCATGAGCCGGTTCAGCAGGTCGGCGCGCGCCGGATCGTGCGGCGCCAGCAGCGGCGCGGCGAGGACGACGAGGGCGATCAGGCCAAGCACGATGGCCAGCGGCGCCGGCCGCGGCAGCACCGGCCGGCGGCGGAAGACCGGCATCCCGTCGCGGAACGCGGTCGCCATCACACCACCTCCCGGACGCGCGGATCGACCGCGGCGATGGCGAGGTCGACGATCAGGTTGGTCAGGACGTAGGCCACCGCGATGGCCAGGAAGCAGGCCTGGATCAGCGGGAAGTCGCGGTTGAGGAGCGATTCGACCAGCAGCCGCCCGATGCCGGGCCAGCCGAACAGCGTCTCGACGATGATGACGCCGTCGAAGATTCGCGCGAACTGCAGCCCGGCCAGCGTCAGGATCGCCGGCAGCACGTTGGGCCCGGCGTGGCGGACCAGCGCCGACACCGGCCGCAGGCCCTTCATCGCGGCGGTGCGCATGTAGGGCCTGCCCGTCTCGTCGATCAGCAGGCTGCGGACGTAGCGCGCGCTCACCCCGCACACCGAGGTGCCGATCACGAGCGTCGGCAGGACGGCGTGCTGCCACGTTCCGTAGCCGGAGGAGGGCAGCCAGCCGAGCGTCAGCGAGAACAGCAGCGCCAGCAGGAGGGCGTACCAGAAGTTCGGGATCGACATGCCGAGCACGGCCACCACCGCGCTCAGGCGATCGAACGCCCCGTTGCGGAAGCGCGCCGCGAAGACGGCGATCGGGATCGCGATCAGGAACGACAGGGCGAGCGCCGCCAGCGCGAGCTTCAGCGAACTGGCGAGCCGCAGCACGATCTCGCGGCCGACCGGCTCGCCGGTGATCAGCGACGTGCCGAGATCACCCGTCAGCACGCCGCCGAGCCAGCGCCCGTACTGGACCGGCAGGGGGTCGTCGAAGCCGTGCGCCGCCTCGAAGGTCCGAAGCGCCTCGGCGCTCGGGATCTCGCCGTCCATCTGGGCCATCAGCAGCACCTCGGCGAAGTCGCCGGGCATCAGGCGCAGGAGGCCGAAGCCGAACACCGAGACTGCCAGCAGCAATCCGGCGGCAAAGCCCAACCGCCTCAGGATCGACGCAGCCACGATCGAGTCCACCCCCAGGTCCGAAGTCTCGGCGCAAAAACCTGACAGCTTTTGTCATGATTTAGCCCCGGGATCAATCGGCCGCGGTGATGGCCGGCGAGCTCAGCGGTACCGGCGCTGTTCCGCGCCGACCGGGTCCACCCGATCAACCCCGCCTGCGGGCCTGCCGCCGCCTGCTGGCGTGCCCGTTGTTCGCCCGCGCCGGCGAGCCGGGCCGTGCCTGTCGCGGCGACTTCCCGCTCGGCGCGCCGGATCGCGACTGACGCGGCCGCCAGGCTGCGCCCTGGACCGGGATGAGGGAAGGCGCCCGCTGCCGCCCGCGCGCATCCCGCTCAGGGAGATGCGGCCCGATCCCGTGTCTTGAATGCGGGGGCTGGCGTCAAGTCGGGGGCTGGCGTCCGGCCGGGCTCGCGGCCGCGTTCCGGTCCGTCTCGCCGAGCGCCTTCAGGCCGGCGATCAGCAGGTCGGTGTGGAAGTCGAAGCCGCCATCCAGCGGCACGGTGGCGCCGTTCTCCCAGCGCAGGATGAACGAGCGGTTGATCATCGTCTCGCGGTGCGCCGCCAGCACCGGGTAGCGCTCCGCGTCGATGGTCGAGATCAGGTGCGTCATCCGCTGCATCCAGCGCTCGGTGTCGTCCGACAGCACCATGGCGAATTCCTGGGTGATGTAGCCGACGGCCGACCCCAGCACGGCGTTGTAGGCGGCGACCAGCCGCTCGCCCTGGAAGCCCGCCTCGGTCAGCTTGGCGAGGATCCGCTCGATCATCGTCAGGTCGACGCTGGCGTTGGAGACGAGCTGCACGCCGATCAGCGGCGCCACGTTGGGGTGGCGCAGGATGGCGGCCCGGAAGCCGTGGAGGAAGGCGCGGATCCACGCCTCCCACGGCAGATCCCCGGGGGGGACGATGTCGGCGAGCACGTCGGTGATGATCTCGACGACGAGCTCGTTGCGGCTCGGGACGTGCCAGTAGAGCGCCGTCGGGTAGACGCCGAGCTCCTTGGCGACGGCGCGCAGGCTGAACGCCTCCAGCCCCTGCGCGTCGATCAGCTTGAGCGCCGTGGCGACGATGCGGTCGCGCGACAGCGCGCTCTCCTCCGCGTTGCGCGGCCGCGGCGCGCGGCGGCGGCCCTTTACCGGTAGCACCGACATCGGCAATCAGATCTCCTTGTGCGGCCGCCAGCATATCCGCCCGCAGGCCCGGGCGGGACGATTTCCTTGCGCGACCCGGTCTCGACCCGGAGCACCGGCCGCCGCCGCTCGCCGCCGACGGGACGTTGCCGGCGGCCCGCCCAATTTTGCGGCGGAGCGCCCACCGAATGGGATTTGGCCGACTGAAATTCCCGCAATCCCTGCCCTCGCGGCCTATTGTACGCCGTACATCTACAGCGTACAGTCCAAAACTTCACCTGCGACCGGACACAGGGCCCACCCGCCGATGCGTTTCGATCTCGTTCCCCCGAAGGGCTTCCAGCCCGGCCGCCGCGCGGCCGCACCCGGACCCCTCTGGCAGGCCGGGACGCCCTAGTGGATTGATCGGATCAAAGGAGTCCGCTTGGGGATTCCTCTGACGGCGCGGCCGTGCGAGTCTGACGTATGCGCAGCGGCATCTCCTTCA